>CAYZJE010000303.1:0-3515 GCA_964478485.1 uncultured Syntrophobacter sp.
AGCAGGACACCGTAACGCGAGAGCATTTCTAGCGTTCCCGGCACGCCTCGCGGCAACCGAATGCGCGGCAGAATCTCTTGCGCCAGGACGAAGCGGAGCAGCCGGGAAAGCAAGATCGCGCCGAAAAACACCAGCAGAAAGGCCACCAAGCCTTGGATCGAAATCTCAGCCGCGCCGACGTTCCAGCGCAGGGTCAGAAAGCCTGCTACTGCGCCGCTGACGTCGCCAAGCACACCGACGATATGCAGGCTGCCGATGAGCCAAAAACCAACCGCGATAACGCGCAGAATCGACCGCACGCGCCAGGCGAGCAGCTCGCTGTGGTCGCGCACGGAGAGCAACAATCGCCCCGGCGCTGAGTGCAAGCCAACCAAGGTTACGGTCATCAGCAAACGGGCGCTCAAGTAGATCAGCACGGCAAGGTACGCGCTGCGCAGCGGCGCGACCATTAGATGTTCGGCGAGGGACAAGTTACCGATGATATTGGCGGTCACCGATACGGCGAATAAACAAAATCCAAACCGCGCTAACCCAAGGACAGCGATGACCTTGGAACCGAAAACCGCAAAATCTTCTTTCTTAGAGCGGAGAAATAAAACCGTCCCGGCACAACTCGCGGCGGCGATCCCAAGGAGTAAGACGCGCGTCAGCAGGCTGTGGGTTGGCAGCAGATAATATAAATAGTCCAGGGTGAACAGCGCCACCAAAAGATAGATCCAACGGCGCAAGACTTCTGGCAACAAATCCGGTATCAGTCTGAGCACCGGGATCACGGTTGAAACAATCGCGATGAGCGTGATGTCGGTGGCGGCGCCGGGATAGAACAACGGAAACAGCAGCAGAGCAAAAAGCAAAGACGCGGCAAACGGCCGGTCGAGCAGATAGAGCGCCGAGCCGTCTCCGAAGGTTTGGCTAATTTGCGCCGTCAGACCCTTGCGCACATGGTAAAACCCGACGGCGATCAGGAGCAGGACCGAAAGGTGCAAAAGCAACCGCTGCCAGTAGGTGATGAAAAACTCTTTGGCGTCGCCGAGGATTTTCACAGCGCTCTCCCGAGCCTCGGTGGCGATCGACTCGTTGGCGCCGGCGCTGAAGAGCGCCTGCCACAGTGGCGGGCTATCGAGAACCAACAATTGTTGGCTAGATTCTTGCCGCGCCTGGTCGATCTGCGCGCGAATCTTTGCCAGAGTCGCCGTTCTATCCGCGATCTGGCTCTGCAGTTCGACGATCTTCGCGCTCTGTTCCTGGACGACCTTGCGCGCCGCCTGGACCTCGCGCAAAACCTCTTCGACTTTTTTCTGCTGGACCAATCTGGCCAGGAAGGTTTTCGCCACGGCGGCCTGCGTCGCCTTCCAGATCTCAAAGCTGCTCTCAACCTCCTTGGCTTGCGCGCCGAGTTGCCGCGACCGCTCAGATAGGGTCTTGTCCCAACCCTCAAGCTGTTCCTGTTGGAACTGCCACGTCCACAGAATGTTGCTCAGTCGCTGTACCGAGCGCGATTCGATAGCCATTGGGCCTTCGCTCTCCCACCAGCGATCCAATTTTTCCGTGAAGCCGGGCAAGGCGGCTTGGATCTCCTTCAGGGTAGAATCAGCTTCGATCCGGAGCTTGATCGTTTGCATTCTCTTTATCGTCGATTCGGCCTGGGCAATGATCTCCGAGGACGGGATCGCGGCTGGAGCCGCAGAGGCCTGCTGAGTCGCGCCGGGTTGCGCCGCGGCCAGGACATCCGTCCAGGCGGCGCTCAATGCGACGAGCAACCATGCTCCGATCATGGACATGGCGATGCTGCCAAACGCGCTTTTTCTTTTACCTGCTCGATCCATGGTATACCCTGTCAGCCACTTGAGATCGCCACCAGCGACAAACCTTTTCTTGCTTGCTTTTATCCCGGACCGATCCCGGCGTGAAACTTACCTTGCAAACCCGCGAGGGTCAACCTGACCAATAAACGAAACCACTTCGCCGGCGGGGATTTAACCCCGCCGCTTATTAAAATTTTGCAAAGGGGATGCTCGCCCCCTTTGGATTCCCCATTTGATGGTGCCCGCAGCAAGCTGCGGGGAATATTAGATTTATCTTGCGCCTACGGCAACTTGCCAAGCCTGAGTTTGCTTCGCACTGGCAGTTGCGTTTTCAGATCCAGTTTTTGTTTCCGCAGTGATTGGAGGTAGAAAAGATTTTCACAGGAGGTAACGGAGATAACAGAGATCGGAGATTTCTAACAGGAGCAAACGGCACGCCGCCCGGCACGCCGCCAGTAGGCTTTGAGCCGCAGGGCGGAGGCTCTGAGCCGCAGGACGGAGGTAACAGAGATGGTTTTTAAAAACTCTGTTTTCTCTGTTGCCTCATGTGAGGAAATGTCGAGTGTCGAGGCAAGGGAGAGGGAACCGGTATTAGGAGCATCACGCGAAAGGGTTCAGCACCTTTACGCCCGCGCGCTCAAAATCGCGTATGTTACGCGTGGCAACAGTGAGTTCGTGTTGCAGCGCCGTGGCAGCGATCATGCTGTCCAGCAGAGGCAACTTGTCCCCCTTCTGCTTCAAATCCACCACGAGTTTAGCCCACCGTTGGCTGATAGCGGCGTCCCATGGAAGGCAATCCATGGTTTGCACCAGGTTCCCAAACCAGCGCTCGAGTTGTGTCCGCTTGCGTCCACGCGGCAGCGCGAAAATGCCGACGCACAGTTCACCCACAATGATCGAGTCCACGACGAGATTTTGCTCGTTCGCGATCAACCAGTCGACGACCTTGCTGCTGGGCACCGGCTTTGTCGGCTCACTAATCACGTTCGCATCGACCAGGTAAGTCATGCGAGTCTTGGCGCCTTGATGTCGTCGGTCGTCTCCTTGCGATCCATCGGCTTGAACCAACCTTTAACGGGACAGGCGAGCAGCAGCTTTACCAGGCCTTCATTACGCCGCCGCTCCTTTCGTTTTAGCCGGTATTCGCCGCGGTCGATACGTTCGACCTCGAACTCTTGCCCCGACTCGATGCCATCGCGCTGGCGGATTTCGGCGGGGATAATAATCTGGCCTTTCGTGGAAACGGTGGTTTTCATGTTGGGTAAGATAACGTCTTACCTAACCAAGGTCAACAAAAGGAGTGTCGAGAAAAAAGTGTCGGGTGACGAGGGATGAGGAAACTGAACAGGAGACCACAGAGAGAACAGAAACGAGTTTCGCAGAAAACTCTGTTTTCTCTGTTAGCTCTTGTGAGAAAGGGATGAGTGACTTCCCTAGGCACTTGGGTCTTGCCGCTCCACATGCGACACCCGTCCAGCCGGCACTCAATGCGATGACCAACCAGAGTCCGACCACGCACAAAGCGGTTCTGACCAACGCGCTTTTTCTTTGACCCGACCAATCGGATAGCCTGTCAACTCATAAGAGAATGTAACCCAAGAGGAAGTTGTTGCCTCATAAAGAATGTAACCCAGCGGTAGGTAGTTTTTCACTATTGATTTTGGTCTTTTCCGTAAGTTGATGTGAACCAAGGAGTAGCTGTTGTTTTGG
>CAYZJE010000304.1:0-7726 GCA_964478485.1 uncultured Syntrophobacter sp.
CGGATTCGGATATTTTTCCCGCAAAGGCGCTAAGGCGCTAAGTTCGGAAAGGGATCTTGTCATTTCGACCGACGGGGAGAAATCTTTCTTAGCTCTCGCATTTACTCGGGATGACGGGCTCCGGCCCGTCACCTTTGCGCCTTTGCGCCTTTGCGGGAGATAATCCGATTCCGACTCTCTTAGGTGGGCCGGCCGACGCTGACGAAGGGGCGATGTGCCTGGCGTTCGGTGGCGCGGGCGATTTTCTTGCGCTGCTTGTAGATGTGAATGGACAGCTCTTCGACGTTTGCCAATTGAGATTCGATCGTTGGCCGGCCCGGCTGAGCCGGCTCCCACTGCATGGTGATCGATTGAATCTTGTCGGACTGGTCTTGCCAGGAGACCCGCAGCAACCGCCCGCGCATGCGGTCGACATAGTTCCCGGCGAGCCGAAGTATCTGCGCTATGCTGAGTAAATCTGGCGGGCCGGCAAAGGGCTTGCGCTGGGCGCGTGCCTCGGCGTCAATCTTTCGAACATCGTCGGGCGTGTAGTGCTTCTCCATATCCATCATCATCGACGTTCCCCGCTTCCACGCCTGCACGACGAAATCATCGCCATGGGTCCTCACCTCCACCGCCTTGAGCGCCATCCCCTCAAGGGTTTGTCCGAGACAACGAAGCACCGAGGCGTAGCGCATCCTGGCTGGCGCCGATTCGGTGGCAGTCAATGCGCTGATTGTCATGGAGGCTACATAGAGCAACCTCCGTGCCATGCGCTTGGCAAAAAGATTCTTTAGATTTCCAGAAATCTCAACCAGCGTTGTGCAAATATGTGCGCCACGCCCACCAAACCCGTCAGGCGAGGAGGGTCGGTTGGTGCCTAGATAATTTTCATGCGGCCGGCGAGAATTTTCTCATCCGGCCGCGCTTTCCAGCTTACGTTGCGCGCAACGCCGTAGATTTCCGCCAGGGTGTACAAAGGACAGAAGGGCACGTCTTCCATCAAGATGCGGCCCGCCTGATGCAATAGCGCGACGCGCTTTTTCTGATCGCCGGTTCTTTGTTCTTCGTCGATGATGCGGTCAAACTCGGGGTTTTTATATTGAATGCGTGGGCTCACGCCGGAACGATAATACTGATCGTACACCGTGTCGGCGTCGGTCGCCGGCCGGCCAACGTAATAGAAACCGAGCTTGCCGCCGTTGACTCCTTCCTTGCCCCAAAAAATAACAAACTCTTGCGACACCAGTTCCACTTTGATGCCGATCTTGGCTAACTGATCGGCGATCACTTGGCAAACTTCTTTAGCCTTCGGATAACGATCCGGCGAGAAATAGAATTTTACCTCCAACCCCTGCGGAAAACCTGCCTTGTCGAGCAGCTCCTTGCCCTTCTTGATATCCACCGGATAGCGTTTGATCTTCGGATCGAAGCCGATCACGTTCGATCCCATCGGCCCGTTCATCACATAGCCGTTGCCCTCGTAGATATGCTTGATGATCACTGTTGGGTCGACGGCGTAGTTGATTGCTTGACGGACGAGCTTGTTGTCGAAGGGTTTGTGCGTCACGTTCATGGCGAGAAAATACATCCGCTGCCCTTCGACTTTTTCCGCCCGGACCTTGGGATGTTTATCGAAACGTGACAGCTCTTCGACAGGCACGTTATTAATCACATCACCCTGACCGGAGAGCAAACCGGCCACCCGGCCGGCATCTTCCTTCACTCTCCGAATGACGATCTCTTTGATTCCCGCTTTGGCGCCCCAGTAGTTGTCGTGGCGTGTCATGACGAGATTGCCGTCGCGCTGCCAACTGACGAAGCGCAACGGTCCCGTGCCCACGGGCTTCTGCTCGCCGGGTTCGCCGCCCTGCGCTTCGGTGCCGTTCTTGCCGATGACGAAACGGTTCTCCAGCCGGTCGAGAAATACCGCATTGGGCGCTTCAGTGACGAACGCGATGGTGTGATCGTCCAACGCCTGCATCTCGACTAAATCGCGGAAGTTCTCTTTTTGCAGGCTAAGCTTGTCGTTTTTAACTCGGTTGAAAGAGTAGATGACGTCCGCGGCGGTGAACAAGCTGCCGTCATGGAAGCGTACGTTCTTGCGCAGTTTGAAGATCCACTTTTTGCCGTGAAACTCCCACGACTCGGCGAGCACGCCGAAATAACTTCGCTTGACGAAGTCGACATCGACCAGGGGCTCGATCATGTTGTACCAGATTCCGTACTGCGGCCCGGAGCTATAGGCGTAGGGATGAAGCGTATCGAGCGCGATGCTGCTGAGTATCGTCAGCCGCTCTTTCGACGCCGACCAACTCGATCCCGGCCAGGCGCTGCTGGTTAAAGCACCGAGACCGGCAAGCGCGCCGTATTTGAGAAATTTTCGGCGACCGAGCTGACTCGCATCTCTAATCATCCCGCATCTCCTTATTCTATGTTAACCCCGCCTCTTGAGGCGGGCACTACTAAATGGGGTTTCCAAAGGGGGCGAGCATCCCCTTTGGTCAAGGGCGGGGTTAAATCCCCGCCCGCGAAGTGGCTTCGTTTAATTTGTCGCGCCACGCTACCCGAGCTAACGGATTTTCATCTGGGCATAGAGCAGCTTTTCATCCGGCAAGGCTTTCCAGTTCACGTTGCGCGCAACGCCGTAGATTTCCGCCAGGGTGTACAAAGGACAGAAGGGCACGTCTTCCATCAATATCCGGCCAAGCTGCTGGAGGATGGCGATGCGTTTTTTTGGATCGCCGGTTTTTTGCTCTTCGTCGACGAGTCTGTCGAACTCGGGGTTTTTATACTGAATGCGCGGGCTCACGCCGGAACGATAGTACTGATCGTAAACTGTATCGGCGTCCGCCGCCGGGCGGCCGACGTAATAAAAGCCCAGCTTACCGCCATTGACGCCTTCTTTGCCCCAGAAGATAACAAACTCTTGAGAAACCAGCTCGGCTTTGATGCCGACTTTCGTCAACTGATCGGCGATCACTTGGCAGACTTCTTTCGCTTTCGGATAGCGATCCGGCGAAAAGTAGAGCTTCACGTCAAGGCCGTTGGCATAGCCGGCTTTGGCCAGAAGTTCCTTCGCCTTATTCAGGTCCAACGGGTATCGTTTGATCTTCGGATCGAAGCCGATGACGTTGGAACCCATTGGTCCGTTCATCACGTAACCGTTGCCCTCGTAAATATGTTTGATGATCACCGAAGGATCGACGGCGTAATTGATCGCCTGGCGGACCAATTTGTTGTCGAAGGGCTTGTGGGTCACGTTCATGGCGAGAAAATACATGCGCACGCCCTCGATTTTTTCGGCACGCACCCGCGGATGGTTGTCAAAGCGCGAAAGTTCCTCCACCGGCACATTGTTGGCCACATCGCCCTGACCGGCTAGAAGGCCGGCGACTCGCGCCGAGTCCTCTTTGACGCGACGCAAAACGATTTCTTTTATGGACGGCTTGGCGCCCCAGTAGCCGTCGTTGCGCACCATGACAAGATTGCCGTCGCGCTGCCAGCTTTGAAACTTGTACGGCCCCGTGCCGACCGGCTTCAGCTCCGGCTGATCCCCCTGGGCTTCCATGCCGGACTTACTCAAGATGAAACGGTTTTGAAGCCGGTCGAGCATTACCGCATTGGGTTGTTGAGTCGTTATTACGACCGTGTAGTCATCGGCGGCCTCCAGCTCGGTGATGTCGCGAAAATTTTCTTGCTGCAGGCTGAGCTTATCGTTTCTCATGCGGTTGATGGAGTAGACCACATCCTTGGCGGTAAACGGACTGCTATCGTGGAACCGCACGTTCTTGCGCAACTTGAAGACCCAGCGCTTGCCTTGGAATTCCCACGACTCGGCGAGCACGCCGTAATAGATTTTCTTGGCGTAGTCGACTTCCACCAGGGGCTCGATCATGTTGTTCCAGATACCGTACTGCGGGCTCGAGCTGTGCGCGTAGGGATGGAGCGTGTCAAGACCGATGCTGCTCAACGCCGTCAGCCGGTCGCGTGACGCGGCATAGCTCAGCTTGACGATGGAGCCGCCCAAAAGCGAAGTTAAGCCTGCCACCCCGCTCTGCCTGAGAAATTCTCGCCGATTTATTTTTGCCTTATTCATTACTCCCCCAGTGCGTTCGCGGAAAGTCCATTAAGCTGATCCCATTACTAGCCGTCAGATAATTTTCATGTCCCGCGCCATCACTCTTTCGTCGGGCCGGGTTTTCCACCCCAAATTTTTCGCGGCGCCATAAATGTCGGCGAGATTATACAGCGGTATGAAGAGAGCCTCGTCCATGATGTGTTTTCCCGCTTGCTGTAACAGCACTATGCGCTTCTTACTGTCCGGCGTCTTCTGTTGTTCTTCAACCAGCTTGTCGAGCTCAGGGTTGCTGTAGTTGGTCCGTTTGGTCGTGCCGGTGCGGAAATATTGATCGTAGAGGGTGTCGGCATCGGTCAATCCGCCGCGACCGATATAATAAAAGGGCACCTTACCACCGTTGACACCTTGTTGGTCCCAGAACAGCGCCCACTCTTGAGAAATGAGTTCGACGCGAAATCCGCCTTTGACCATCTGCGCCGCGACGACTTGGCAAACCTCCCGGTCCTTTGGATAACGTCCGGCGGAATAATAGAATTGAATGTCGCAGCCGTTGGGATAACCCGCTTGCGCCAGCAACTGTTTGGCTTTTTGCGGGTCGTACGGATAGCGCTTGAGCTTGGGGTCGGCACCCAGCACATTGGCACCCACGGGGCCGTTGCAGGAATAACCGATGCCGTCAAAAATATTGCGGACGATCGCCGGCGCATCAACGCTATAGTTGGCCGCCTGGCGGACTAATTTGTTATCCCAGGGTTTGAAGGCGTAGTTGAACGCTAGAAAAAACATTCGCGTGCCTTCCACTTGATCGATGCGAATGCGCGGGTGTTTGCGCAAGCGCGCCACTTCATGGTCCGGCACATTGTTGATAAAATCCGCTTGGCCCGACTCTAGCGCCGCCAGCCGCGCCGCCTCCTCGGTGACTTTCTTAAAGACCACTTCCTTGATCGCCGCTTTGGCGCCCCAATAGTCGTCGTTGCGGGTGAAAACGAAGTTGCCGCCGCGTTGAAAGCTGACGAATTTGTAGGGCCCCGTGCCGATCAAATTTTCATAAAGCTTGTCACCATATTTATCACCGGCCGCCTTGCTGACCATGAGGCGATTGTCCAAGCGATCCAGAAATACTGCATTGGGTTGCTTGGTAACGAAAATGACCGTCTGATCGTCAGGCGTCTGGATTTCAACGACGTCCTTGAAATTGGGCGCCTGCAGACTGCCGCCTTTTTCATCGCGTATTTTCTCGACCGAGAACGGCACGTCTCTCGATGTGAAAGGCGTGCCATCGTGGAACTTGATGCCTTTTCTGAGTTTGAAAACCCACTTGTTGCCTTGGAACTGCCACGATTCGGCGAGCACACCGACCCAGTCTTTGCGATTAAAATCGTACTCGATGAGCGGTTCGATGACATGCTGCCACTGTCCGTAGATCGGGCTGGAGCTGTGGTTATAAGGATGGATCGAATCGGCCACGCTCGAATGAAAAATCGTCACGCGATCGCGCGACGCGCCGTGCGCATTACCCAAGAACTGTGGCCACGCCGCGGTGCCAATCGCCAAGGCCGCGGACTGCTTCAAAAAATCACGCCGGTGCATCCCGTTTTTGTTCCGTGCCATAATAATTTCCTCGAATGGTTCTACAGCCAAGCGGGCGGGTTTCAAACCCGCCCCGACGAATTCCAATTCTGTTTTTGCGCCCTTTGCGTCCCGATTGCCCTGAGCCTGTCGAAGGGTGCGGTTAAACGATCCCCGTCTTCCGTCCGAGGGCGCGATGAATCGCGCCCCTACATGACCTTTGTGGTTAAATCTCTTTTCTTCTTCGGTTTGTGGATTCCTATCGCTGCCTTCTTAACTTCGGATCGAAAATATCGCGCAACCCGTCGCCGAGCAAGTTGATACCGAACACGGTGATGAAAATTGCCAAGCCGGGGAAAACCGTCAGCCAAGGCGCGCGGTTGATGTAGCTCCGTCCTTCGCTCAGCATCGAACCCCAAGTCGGAATATGCGCCGGCACGCCCAAGCCGAGAAAGCTCAAGCTCGCTTCGGTGATGATCACGATCGCCATGCCGAAGGTCGCGATCACCGTGACACTGGCGAAAGTATTGGGCACCACATGGCGAAACAGCACGTAAAAATCTCTGCCGCCCAAAGCCTTGGCCGCGCTGACAAAGTCGCGCTCCTTGAGCGACAACACCTCGCCACGCACGACCCGGCAATATTGCACCCAGCGGCTGAGCATGAGCGCCATGATCAGATTACCGACCCCTTGGCCGAGAAACGCCATGATCGCAATAGCGATCAGCAAAAATGGAAAGGCGAGAAAGATTTCTGAAATTTTTGAGACGATTTCATCCGCGGTGCTGCCGAAATAACCAGCGACCGCGCCAAGCGTGCAACCGACCAGCCCAGCAAACAGTACCGTCGCCACGCCGACCATAAGAGAAATGCGCGAGCCGTAAATTATCCGG
This sequence comes from uncultured Syntrophobacter sp., assembly GCA_964478485.1. Taxonomy (GTDB): domain Bacteria; phylum Desulfobacterota; class Binatia; order UBA9968; family UBA9968; genus DP-20. The sequence continues at coordinate 6,523 of CAYZJE010000304.1, forward strand.
CTGAGCATGTCACGGCCGAGATTGTCGGTGCCGAGCAGATAGGTCGATGAGCCGCTTTCTGCCCAGCGCGGCGGCCGCAAGCGATCTTCCAAAGTCTGCGCCTGCGGATCGCGCGGCGCCAACAGAGGCGCGGCGACGCCGCAGACGAAGAGCAGAGTGAGGATTGCCCCACCGACCCACATTTTTAGAAAACGCAGCGCAAACATCAGAACTTAATCCTTGGGTCGATCCAACTGTAGAGCAGATCGATGAGCAAGTTGACGACGAAATAGGTGACGGCGAACATGAGAATCAATACCTGCGTGAGTTTATAGTCGCGCGCCGAGATCGACTGGATCAATAGATCGCCGATGCCAGGAAAAGAGAAAACCGTTTCGGTGACCACCGAACCGCTGAGCAGCGCGCCCAACTGCAATCCCAAAATGGTCACGATGGTGATCAGCGCGTTGCGGAGAATATGGCGCCAGATCACGGTCCTCTCGTTGAGTCCCTTCGCCCGCGCCGTGACGACGTAATCTTGACGCATGACTTCAAGCACGCTGGAGCGCGAAATGCGCGTGACGATCGCCGCCAACGCCGAGCCGAGGGTCACCGCCGGCATGAGCAAGTGCTGGAGGGCGCTCCACAACGCCGCGAGGTTTCCCGTGAGCAAGCTATCGAGCAGATAAAGCCCCGTGATGGTTTTTATTTCGATACCGTACTCGATCCGGCCCGCTACTGGTAAAAGATTCAACTGCCCGCCGAGAAAATAAATCAGCATGATGCCCAGCCAAAAATTGGGTAGAGACACTCCGATCAGGGCCACGCTCATGCCGGCGTGGTCGAGCAGCGAGTTGTGATTGATCGCCGAATAGACGCCGAGCGGCACGGCGATCATGATCGCTACTAAAAGGCTGGCAAACGCCAGCTCCAAGGTCGCCGGCAGCCGTTCGGCGACTAATTTCATCACCGATTCATTGAACTTGAGCGACTTGCCAAAGTCACCGCGCACGGCGCGCGAGATAAAATCCCAGTATTGCACCAGGATCGGTTGGTCGAGGCGCAATTCGCGACGCAAATTTTCCACGTCTTGCGGCGTCGCGTTGTCGCCGAGCATGAGCGTCACCGGGTCGCCCGGCGCCAGATGCAAGAGCAAAAAAATCAAAAAAGAGATGCCGATGAGGACCGGGACCGCACCGACGGTTCTACGTATTAGCCGGTTCAT
>CAYZJE010000305.1:0-2267 GCA_964478485.1 uncultured Syntrophobacter sp.
GATCACCGTGTCGACGTTGCTGCCGTTCTCGCAAAAGACGATCTGATTGACGACATCGTTGAGGGGCCGGTAAGCCGGCGTATCGCGCCGCAACAGAACGATATCGGCAAGTTTGCCAGCGGCAAGCTCGCCGGCGTCGAGACCGAAGGCGCGGGCACCGTTGCGCGTGGCCATGGCTAGCGCTTGCGCCGGCGTGACCCACTGATTGAAGTCGGAGCCGGCCTGATTGTGAATCAACGCGACCAAACGCGTGGCGTCGAACATGTTTTGCCCGTCGTTGGAAGCTGCGCCGTCCGTGCCCAAACCGACCTTAATACCGGCGACGAGAAATTCTTTTACCTTCGCCAGTCCGCTGCCGATGCGCAGATTGCTCGCCGGGTTATGCACTGGCGTGGCGCCACGCTTGGCGAACAGCTCAACATCGCTGTCCTCGATCCAGATCGAATGGGCGCAGGAAAGATTCGTTCCGACTACACCGAGCGATTCCAAGTGCTGCAACAAAGAATGGCCGTAGAGCGTATTGCCCTGCACCTGCTGCGCTTTGGTTTCAGCCAAATGAATATGCAGCGGCAAGTTTTTCTGGCGCGAAATTTCCGCACAACCACTGAGCAACTCGTCGGTGCAGCGTTGCACCGCGGACGGTCCGGGACAGGCGGTCGTCAATTTCTCCGGCGCATGAAACGTCGCGACAAACTCCTCGCACTCGTCGAGCCATGCCCGCGTAGTCTTCGCTTCGCTGGCGCTCATCCGCTTGATCTCGTCGTCCAAGCGAGCGTCGGTTTGACCGAGCGGGATCGTATCTTCATAGTTCTTATCGGTGACCGTCAGCGCCGCGACATGACGCAAGCCGAGATCACGCATCGCCTGAATCGCCGAGCCGGCGCCCATGAATCGGCACGCCGCGCTGCCGGCGAAGCGATCGAGCACCGTAGTCGCGCCGTTTTTTAGCATCTCCATGGCGCCGAGCAACGCGCTGGCATAGAAATCTTCTTCGCGCATATCGCGCAACGACGCGCGGTAATAAGCTCGCCAGATTTCCAGCGGCTTGCTCGGCATCATGCCGCGCACCAGATTAGCCGCCGAGTGGCAGTGCGCATTGACCATGCCCGGCATGGCGATCATGCGGCTGGCGTCGATAATTCGATCGAACGGCCCGGCGGGTGTCCACTGAGCTGGGCCGCAGTAAGTAACCCGATTACCTTCAATCACGATGGCGCCTTTGTCGACGACCTCGTTCTGTTCGTTCATCGTAACGATGAGCGCGTTGCGAATTAGTGATTTCATTGCGAACTCAAGCTTGGAATAAACACGCCCAAGAGCAGCCAGACGCCCGATCGGGACGGCTTGAACGTTTTGAACGGTTGGAACTATTGGAACGGGTGGCTCGCGACATAAGTCGCGACGCCGCGCCCCGCTCCGCGTTCCGTAAGACCGATCAAAACGGCTAGATGCAAGGCACGCGACGGCCGACGAGCGGAGGCGTACGTTAGCAGTACGTTGGAGCGAGTCGAACCAGCGCAACGCAGCAGGTAGCCGTTTTCATCGGTCTTACACGAAGCCCATCTTCCGGCCCCAGTTCTCGGGATCTTTGAGGAAGTCGACGATCTGCGACTTCTGCGCATCGGTGAAGTAGTTCTTGCTCGTGCCGGTATCGAGCACATCGTCCCAGTCTGCCAGGACATGAAGCTCGATGCCGTTCTTGGCGAGATTGTCGCGCCCTTCATGCTGATCGAGTCGTCCCGACGCATAGTCAAAAACGCACAAGCAATGCGTCATCTTCGCCCCGGCGCCGCGCACGCCGATGTTAAAACGCAGCTTGCTCAAGCCGTCGGTGATCAGATCCTCGACCATCAGCACGCGCTGGCCGGCTTCGAGAATGCCCTCGATCTGCTTGGTGCCGCCGTAACCTTTCGGCTGCTTGCGGATATAGATCATCGGCTTCTTGATCAAGTGCGCGACAAAGGCGGCGTAGGGAATCCCCGCGGTCTCGCCGCCGGCGACAACGTCGATTTTATCGACACCCACATCGGTTTCCGCCTTCTTCGCCATATGCGTGACGATGTATTCGCGCTCCGTCGGAAACGACAGCAGCTTGCGGCAGTCAATATACACTGGCGAAATGCGCCCGGACACGAACACGAACGGCTTGTCCTTATAAACCGCAATCGACTCCGTCGACAGCAACATCTCGGCGACTTGGAGTGAAACTTCGCTCATGGGAAAAACCTCTCGGATTTTTGGAGTTGGCAACGTCTTAACATAGCGAT
>CAYZJE010000306.1:0-7873 GCA_964478485.1 uncultured Syntrophobacter sp.
ACCGCCAACGCGCAATTGTCCGAGGCCAATCTACGGGTCAATGAAACCAAGGTCCGGCTGCGCGCCGCGCGCGACCAGATCGAAACCGAGGTGCGCGATGCGGTCAGAGAAGTCATCACCGCGAAGCGGCGCATGGATGCGGCGCTTGAGACCATCAAGTTCGTCGAAGATCAGCTTGACGGCTCGCGCAAGAAATTCGAAGCGGGGTTGGGCAGCAGCTACGAAGTCCTACAGGTGGTTGAGGACTTGGAAAAGGCCCGTTCCAACGAGAATCGCGCGGTGTTGGACTACAACGCGGGCCAAAGCAAATTGCGCTTGGCGGAAAGCTCCGTGTTGGCGCACTTCAATATTGAGCTGAAAAAAACCCCACGCTACCAGTTCGTCGATAACTGAGCGGCGCTAGAGGGAAAGCCAGCGCGGCAGAGCCGCAGCCAAAGCGGAGAAGAAGTGTTCACCACAAAGGGCCTAGCGCGGCAAAGCCGCAACCAAATCTCGGAATATCTCTCGCAAAGGCGCAAAGGCGCAAAGGTGACGGGCGATGCCCGTCATCCCGAGGGAACACGAGGGATATAAGAAAGATTTCTCCCTTCGGTCGAAATGACATCAATTCCGAACTTGGCGTCTTTGCGCCCCTTCGACGAGACTCAGGACATGCTTGGCGAGAGGAATATCCGAGTCCGAGTTGTTTTCGATGCCGGAAAATTTGCGCGAGTCACGCAAATTTTGAGTTATAGTAGTACAAAGGTCACAAAGTAGGGGTCGGTCGCGACCGGCCCTTACTCGGATTCGGAGTATTAACCGCAAAGGGCGCAAAGATCGCAAAAAGGAACGGGATTTGTAGGGGCAACCCCCTGTGGTTGCCCTTCCGATGAGGTTGTTAACGGCGGCGGCGATAATTAAGGAAAAAATTTTACGCGGGCCGCCAAAACTTTCAACGACAGAGTTCGCTGAGTATTCCTTTTATTTTGTCTACTCGGCGTTCTCGGCGCGACCTCAAGCCGGCAATCTCCGAGCCTTGTGTTCCACGGAAACCTCAAGACCCAGAAAGTAGAACGCCAATGTTGATTGTCAATGAACCAACCGGTGAGCTTAAGACTAGGCGATTTACAATCCTCTTGTTGGCGGCGCTCGGGTTGGCGTTGACCGCTCAGTCCTTGGGCGCCGCCGAGCTGAGCTTGACCGGCGTGATTCGCGCTCAGGAAGAAGTCGTCGTGCGCAGCGAAGCTCCCGGCATCGTCGAGCGCATAGCGGTGCGCGAAGGCGAGCGTGTGCGCGAGGGGCAATTGCTCGTGGAACTGAAGAACGACAAGCAAAAGATCGCCGTGGAACTAACCCGTGCCCGATTGGCCAAGGCCGACGCAACGCTGACGGAAACCCGGGTGCTCTTGGACAACGCGCGCAAAGAAGTCGAGCGGGTCAAGATCGCCGCCGATGCCTTGCCGCGCAAGGAATTGGAAGATCGCGCCGATCAGGTTTTGCGTTTGGAGGCCAACTTGGCGGCGCAAAACGCGGAGCTGGCTCAGGCCCAACAAGAACTGAAGCTGAGAGAACGGGAACTGCTCGACACCCGCCTGACCGCGCCGTTTGCCGGCACGGTGACGCAAATCGTCATCAACCGGGGCGATATGCTGAAGCCGATGGATACCCCGGTGTTGGAGCTGGTGGCGATGGATCGGCTTTACGTCGAACTGCTGCTGCCGAGCTTGCACGCGCAAAAGGTTCGCGTCGATCAAAAGCTCGCCATCCACGTCGAGAGCGAAGCGCTCGGTAAATCGGGCCACGTCGAAGGGCGGATTACCTACGTCAACCCAAAATTCGACGCCGCCAGCCGAACCGTGAAAGTAAAAGTGAGCGTGCCGGTCAACGGTTGGGTTCGCCCCGGCATGTTGGCACAGGCGAAGTTTGTGTTTTGAGAGCATCGTCGGCTCGGGCGTTGCTCACGCAGGTAATCTATGGTAACCGAAGCAAAGATTCTCAATCGGGAGGCAAGGCCATGATTTCAGCCACGAACGGACAGAGGTCGCGTTGGTTACTTTTTTTTCTCATCCTACTTCTTGGGCCATCGCCGTTTGGCGACGCTTTAGCTGCAACTCTGCCGGCCAACCTGGCTAATGATCCAGTCACCAAAGCGGTCGGGGCCGAAGTCATGAGTGCCGCGTTAAAAGAAGGACGCGTGGTTTGGTACGCGGGCGACAATACCGGAGAATTTTTCAAAGCCGGTGGCAAAGAGGCGTTTGAAAAACGCTTCGGGATTAAAATTGAACCCGTGACCGGCCGCCTGCGCGAGCAGACCGACCGTCTGCGCGCGGAACAAGCCGCCCGTAGAATAACCGCCGATCTCTTTGACGGCGTTGACCAGTATCATATGGAGCTTTACCGCGCCGGCGTGCTCGAAAAATATACTCCTCCTGCGCCGACCCTCGCCGCTTACGACAAAACTGTTTTTACCAAAGACCCGGTCGGTTACTGGACGCCGCTTTTTATCAGCGCCCAGGCGTTGATCGTCAATACCAACATGCTCAAGAAAGAGGAATATCCGAAATCCTATCTCGATATTCTAAATCCCAAATGGAAGGGACGTGTCGCCACGCGCGATCCCCGAAGCGCCGGGGGCGGTGGTTGGCAGTTCCTGCAGATTTACGACAACCCCACGTTGGGCGTTGAATACATTCGAAAGCTCAAGGAGATTGTCGACCCATTCATCATTCCGGGTGGCAGTCGAGACATGAGCGACGCGGTTCTGACCGGGCGCTTTCCGCTCGGCTTCAGCGGCCGGCCTGAATTTCTCACCGACGTGCCCAAGGGGTCCCCTCTGGCCTACATCGTGCCCAAGGAGGGAGTTACCTGGCTCCCCCATTCCACGGCTATGATAAAAAACGCGCCCCATCCCAATGCGGCCAAAGTCGCGCTGACCTGGTTTTACGAGATTCCCAACCTTCAGCTTTTGGCTAAGGAAGGCGGGCGTATGATCCCCCATCCAAAAATCAAGATGCCCATTGCCGAAATGGAATTGTCAAATAACATCATGATGCAAGGGATTCCGTCGGAGCATCTGGCCGATCCGGACTTCTTTTTTCGGGAAATGGAGAAGATTTTTGGCAGACGCTGATGGCTCGCAGTTTTTAGCACCCTCCTGACGGCTCTTGATTCTTAACCGTCAATGCTCTCCAAGTTAACGCTGGCGTTGCGCTCCGTTTCGCAGGGCACGATTTTTTACTATCTGCTGTTTTCTGTCCTCATCATCCTTGTTCTGTACCCAATTGGGATGCTTCTCACCGCTAGCTTCTTCACCGGACAACCCGGGGCATGGGGGCAGTTTACCTTTGCCGGCTACCGGGATCTCTATGAAACAGAGGGAATTGCCGAAATCATTTTTAACAGCTTGATTTACGCCTCGGCGCGCACAGGCATCAGTCTCCTACTGGCTTTGACCTTCGCCTGGGCGGTTGCCCGCGGGCAAATTCCCGGTAGGGGCCTCATGGAGGTTTTGCTGCCGATACCCTTTTTTATCCCTGACCTGCTCACGGCAATTTCTTGGGTCATGCTCGGCAACCCGCAAAATGGTCTCATCAATCAGTTTTTTTTCCACTATTTTGGCCTGCGCGAACCGGTCGTGAACATTTACGGTTGGGACGGGCTGATTTTTCATTCCGTTTTAGGCACCACCGCTTTTCTTTACCTTCTGCTGGTCGGATTTTTCTACAACATGGACCCGTCCTACGAGGAAGCCTCGATGGCTTGCGGCGCAAGTCAATTCACGACCACCTTTAGGATCACGCTACCGATGCTCTTGCCGGCGATACTGGGCGTTTCGATTCTTTCATTCATTCGTGGGCTAGAATCTTTTGAAGACCCCTATCTCTTTGGCACGCCGGGCGGCGTTTACGTGTTCGCCAATGAAATTTACCGAGTCCTCAGGCACCGACACCCGCCCCGCTATAACGCCGCCACCTCGCTCGCCGTTATCCTCATGATCATCACCTTCGTCCTGGTCGCAACGCAGTGGAAGATCTTGGGCAATCGGCAATTCACCACGATCAGCGCCAAAGGTTATCAGCCGCGCCGCATCAAACCCCATCCATTAATTAGCTGGTCCATTTTCGCTCTTTTTGTTGTTTATTTCACGCTGGCGATCCTCATTCCCTTGACTCAGATCGGCGCCAGTTCGTTCTTCAAAGTGTTCGGTCTCTACAACCCGGAGCACTTCACCTTCGACAACTGGCTTAAGGTTCTCCGTGATCCGCGCACCATGGGGGGCCTGCGCAATACAATAATTTTTTCCACCCTTGCGGCGGCAGGCGTGATCGCTCTCGGCGGCTTTATCGGTTATATCCGGATTCGAACGAAACACTGGCTCGGACCGACGATGGAACTCACGGCGTGGTTACCGTGGACTCTACCCGGCATCGTCTTGGGGTTGGCTTTGCTGTGGGCCTGGATAGCCCTGCCCCAACCCTTCAATCTCTACGGCACTTCTGCAATTGTCATCCTAGGCTTTATCGTCAACGGGCTTCCTCTGGGAACTCGCACCATGCAATCCGCGATCATGCAGGTCAGCAAGGACTTGGAAGAATGTTCCATGGTCCACGGCGCGTCTTGGCTCCAGACCATGGCGTACATCGTGTTTCCGTTGTTGCGCATCGGAATAGCTGGTGCCTTCGTGATTGTCTTTGCCTTATCGGCGCGCAGCCTGACGATTCCGCTACTCCTATACTCTTATGGGACGGAGACTTTGACGATATCTCTGCTCTATTACTATGAAGAAGGCTATCGCAACATTACTGCCGTCATTGCCGTGATCCAACTTGCGCTGGTGATGGGCCTGCTACTGCTGGAGAAATTAACCCGGCCACGTGTCATAGATTAACCGGTGGCCCAAAAGGGGTCGGGAGTCTTTTCATCATCTCACCTTTTGAATCACCGTTGCTGGTCCCGTGGCTACCCTCGAGAATGTGTTCCAACCAGATTGGCTGTCACCAACCGTATTCAGCGCTGGCCTATAGTATCAGCGCAAACCCGTCGTCAAAAGGATGAGCCGATCTTTAGTTTGGTGGTGCGCAATTTCCACCAGTCTGAAATGTTTCAGCGCTTTGATCCGCTAGCGCTCGGTTTCTTTTGCTCGACTTTCTGATACTTCCCTGGGCTAACCCTTTTGGTCTTACCCCGCTTTGCCCACTTCGCAGCGACTTTGCGCAGATAGACAGGTAGCCTCCCCTTGGCTTCAGGCCTTTTGGTAATGTCTTTTACCGTAAAAGAATTTGGCAGCTGCGCAAGCACGGCGTCCCAACTGACGAGCGCAAGCTTGCTGGTCTTCGCCGGCTGTGGCCGTGCGCCGGCTGCCCCCTCTCCGAGAAGGGCTAAAGCTCTTTCGTGCCTGCGTAGCCCGTCATTTAAGGACGCTAGCTCCGAGGTCTTTTCCGCAATCGCTCGCCTCAACCGGTTAATTTCCTGTCGCAAAGAAGCGTTCACATCATCGGCCATTGATTTGTCCTCCCGTAAATTATTTATCGTTGACAATTGTGGATCACACGGAATCTCATATTTCCCGATTGGCGCGTATCTTATAGTGACTGAATGCTTACGTCAAATTCATTGATGAGGTAGTCGAATTCGATTTCCAGGTGCAGCGCGGTGAAGTCCCACTCCTTCGCCCGCTCAGGACTAAACCCGACAAAGGCGACGTCCCAAGCGCCAGATTTGCCGCTGTCGAGAAGGGCTCCGACTGATGGGTACAGAACCGGCTCAAACGGGACCCCCATGCGGCGGGCCAACTCTTTTCCGAGGTCAAATCCCACCCCCTTCATCTCACCCGACACGGAGTCCCGTATCACATTGTGGGGACTGCCAAGCTGGAGCCCAACGCGAAGCTTGCCGGTTGGAGCCAAAGCCTGTCGTGCTTCCGTTGTCGGGGCGGCACTGATGCCCGCACAGCCCGTAAGCAGTAGTCCAAGTATTGCAGTCATCAGCCGCTGAGTCGGTCGCATTGCGCTCTCCTTTGAAGTTACCGCTGCTCTCTAGCTCCCCAGTGGCCGGCAGCCTATTTCGTCTGCACGACCAGAGTCAAGCTCTGTTATCGGTGTAGGGTTGAACGTGACGCAACGGTCAATTGTCGCAGGATTTGTTCGGTGGAGAAAACCATTCAATCCTACGCTTCAAATGAGCTAAAAAGAACGGCGCCCCGATGCGGACCGCCGCCGTGATGGTAGATAGAATTTCTTTGAATCTGCGCTCGGCTTTATGAACAAGCAAAGAACTCAGAAAACAACGACCGATTCACCGCATAATAAACTAGCCGCCACTCCCCTCGCGGGAGCAGGTGGCTTAGCTGAATCAGAGATTGCCCAGGATTACTTCTTACCGGCTCTCTTCGCCGCCCAGTAGGCCTTCAATTTGGCCGACAATTTAGCTCTGGTTGCCGCGCTCACGTTCGTCTTTTTGGGTTTAGCAGCGGGTTTGACTGGCGTCGCGGGTTTAGCTCGTCGAAGGTTCGCCCACCGTGCTTTTTGAGCAGCGGCAATCTTCTTTTTCACAGCATCGCTCATGGTCGCCTTTTTCGTTGGCGCAGCTCCAGATTGGGCTGCCCCGCTGAGAATACTGTGGAGCTCTCTATTCAGCGTCTCGATTTGTTCTTTAATCGCGGCGGCGCGTTTGAGTTGGTTGATGGTAAGATCGTATACATTCATGCGGTGAATAATTATTCAAAACCAACGGAGAAAGCAAGCGCTACTAAGACCTTTCCCTGAGCCATTATTCATCGCAGGCATCAGTCAAGTCTCACAGGATTGAATTGTTTGAGAAAACAATTCAATCCTGGCGTCGTTGCCGGGCTATTTGAACACCTTATCCGCCCGCACCAGCACATTCGGCGGAATCGTGAGGCCGATCTTCTTAGCAGCCGGCAGGCTGATGATGAACTCGAACTTCATCGGCTGCTCCACCGGAAGGTCAGCAGGCGTCCTGCCTTTCAGGATTTTATCGACATACGTCGCGGCGCGCCGGAACAAGTCGGCAGTGTTCGCGCCATAGTACATGAGGCCGCCGGCTTCCATATATTCCGATTGCGGATAAATCGCCGGGAGCCGGTTCTTTACCGCGAGTTCTGCAAACTGCGTTCGCTGAGAAACGACGGGGCTCGCCAGCACGATGACTGCGTCAGCACGCCCCTTGCTTGCCTCTCGGAATCTAGTCTCAAGATCCTTGGGATCTAGTACGTCTAGATTTTGAATCTTCACTCCGAACGCCTTTGCGGCGAGCTCAATCTCTCTTAACACTTGTGCGTAGCCCGAATTGGTTGAAGTCCCGAGGACGGCCACGCGCGAGAGCTTAGGAACGACCTCTTTCAAAAGCTCCAGTTGTTTGCCGCTGATCTCCGGGGCATAGGTTGATACTCCAGTAACGTTCCCGCCAGGTCGCGCGAGGCTGGCGACGTGCCCGATTCCAACCGGATCGTTATCGTTCGCCATGACTATGGGAATCGTAGAAGTTGCTTCCTTGGCGGCACGGGTAGGTGCCGCACTACTCGTGACGATGACGTCTACCTTGAGACGCACGAGCTCGGCCGCAAGGTCGGGAAGCCGCTCTATTTTCCCCTCGGCCCACCGATACTCAATGACAATGTTCTTCCCCTCTATGTACCCAAGCTCGCGCAGCCCGTGCCGGAATGCCTCGATGCGGGCCGACGTGGCGGGTAGATCGGTAGCGCCTAGGAACCCTATCCGGGGAATTTTCGTTGCCTGCTGCGCCCGAGCTGCAACGGGAAGAGCCAAGAGCATCGAGCAAAAAGCTCGGCGAGTGATTTTATTACGCATGTTCACCTCGTTCGTGAACAGACTTATCACGCACCAGGTAATTGTGGAAACGAATATTTACGGCA
>CAYZJE010000307.1:0-1661 GCA_964478485.1 uncultured Syntrophobacter sp.
GTCGTCGCCCCAGAGGATCAGGATGTTGGGTTTCTTTGCTTCTTTTTGTGCCATGTTTTGCTCCTTTGTGTTTGCTAAACTGTTTGTATTCCGATTCGTTGAATCCGTTTATCTACGTCATAAACCATCCCAGGGTCGAGGGTCGGGTGTCGAGGGGAGGTCACTCGTCCCCTTCTCACAGGAGCTAACAGAGAAAACCGAGTTTCTTTTAAAATCCATCTCTGTTCTCTCCGTTGCCTCCTGTTCAAGTCTCTTCTCCCTCTTCCTTCACTTCGGAAACAAGAACTGGATCTGAAAGCGCAACTGCCAGTCCGGACCGAACTCTGGTTTCGCCACGTTGCCGTAAGCCGCGAGTTGAACGTTGATCGGCTGCGTCCCGACTCTGAATAGTTTTCCCACCCCGCCGCCCAGCGGCACGGTCCAGACATCGCCCGCTTTGTCGGCTTTCCAATTGGCCGTGAGCACCGGTGAGCTGGTCAGATACCAACCGTCGGGCAAGTTGTAATTCACGAACGGTTGCAAGAGCAGCGCATTCACCGCCTTGTCGCCCCAGCCGCCAACCGACCACTGATTATTCATCAGTGCGCCAAACACCCAGGGCCCCTGCATCGTCAGCGCCACTCCAGCGGGTCCCATGCTCCACTTGCCGCTTCCCAACAATCGATCGCTCGCGGTGGGAAAAGTAAACGTCGGCCCCACACCCCAAATCAAACTGCTTGGCTTCGACGGTGAGAAAAAAAATGTTGGGTTGATATCGCCTAAACCCGTAGCACTATCGACACCTGGAAATAACGACGGCTGATTGATGATCGGCATGATCACGCGCGTGATCAAGTTCCAATCCTCAGCGATCTTCATCGGAATCACCGGCTGCACGTTGAGGATGTAAATCATCTTGTCTTTGCTGCCGGCGCCGAAGTTGAAGTTGCTCTGCAGCGGCACGCTGATCAAATCCGCCACTGGATTCTGCGTTTGCTTTGCCAGCTCACTGTCGTCCTGTTGGGCCATTGCTGGCGCGGATAGCGCTACAAGCAGCAAGACCGTGCACCATAACAGCCGAAGTTCGCGTATTCCTATAGCAATCAATTTTCCTCCAATCGCTTCGTTAAATTTCATCTCTTCCGATTCATCGTTCATGAGCATCGTGATTCACCAGAACCTTGGCATGGGCGCAGAAGCCGCTCCGGATTGGGAAAGCTAAACTGGCCGGTCAGGGTGCCGGTGGCAGAGTCCACGGCGCGTTCCACGGCATCGAGACGACCTTTGTGCGAAAAGATAGTTCCGTCCGCAAGAATAAGCTCGACGCCAAATTTTTTCTCGAGGGTTTTATCGCTACCCCCGCCGCTCCTCGAGAGCCTTAGATACTCCGCTTCGGCGATAGCGCAGCGGAAGAGGATCGGATTGACCTGCGAGATGGTGTTGAGCAGGGTGTTTTCACCGCGCCCGACCAAGCTGCCGACTTTCTTCTGCGTCGTGCCGATGAGCCCGTCAACCGGCGAAGTAACAGTCGTGTACGCGAGATCGAGTTTGGCCTTCGCACCCAGTGCATCGTAAGCCGTCACCTGAAACCGAGCCGCCTCTTGAGCCGACAATGCATTGTCCAGTTCCTGTTGACTTACCGCCTTCTGCTCGGCCAGGGGTTTGTATCGGGCGACATCATT
>CAYZJE010000308.1:0-4773 GCA_964478485.1 uncultured Syntrophobacter sp.
AGGCAATAGGCTCGGACAAAACGTAGGGGCGCAGCATGCTGCGCCCGCCGATTGCGACTCGTAGGTCGGGTTAGCCTGGCGTAACCCGACATCTTGAATCATGAAGGAGCAAACGAATTGTCGGGTTACGCTGCGCTAACCCGACCTACAAAATACAAACTCGTCGTTATGACCAACAAGAGTAAAATAGTCGTCGCCATGAGCGGCGGTGTCGACAGTTCGGTGAGCGCGGCGTTGCTGGTCGAGCAGGGCTACGACGTGCACGGCGTGTCCTTGCGCATGTGGGAAGGCGAGCGCGGGCCGCGGGTGTGCTCGGATCATCGCGGTGCCGAGGAAGTTGCCGCGCATTTACAAATTCCCCACACGCTGCTCGATTTGCGCGAGCAATTTGCCGAGACCGTGGTCAAGCCGTTCGCGCAAGCTTATCTGCACGGCCGCACGCCCAATCCTTGTGTCGCCTGCAATCGCGATTTCAAATTCGGCACGCTGCTCGGCTGGGCCAAGGAGCATGACGCGGAGTACGTTGCCACCGGTCATTACGCCAATGTCATTCATGACCAGAACGCCCAGCGTGCGGCGCTGTGGCGCGGCGCGGATCGGAGCAAGGATCAGTCCTATTTTTTGTTCGCTTTGTCGCAGCAACAACTGGCACACACCCTGTTTCCGCTCGGCGCGATGCACAAGATTGACGTGCGCACGAAAGCCCGCGCGCTCGGACTACCGGCGGCGGAGCGGCCGGAGAGTCAAGATATTTGCTTCGGTGATTACAAAGCGCTGGTGGCTTCCTATGCCAAGGAAGATGAAATTCGCGGCGGCGAAGTGGTCGACCGCGCTGGCAAAGTGCTTGGCCAGCATGGCGGCGTGCACACGGTTACGGTGGGCCAGCGGCGCGGCTTGGGCATTTCCGCAGCCGAGCCGCTTTATGTCGTCGACATCGACGAGCAATCCAAGCGCGTCGTCGTCGGCAAGAAAGACGAACTCGGCTGTAACGGTTTGATCGCACGCTCGGTTAATTGGCTGGAGCCGCCTGAAGCGGAGATTGAAGCCGAAGTGCAGATTCGCTACCGCGCGCCCGCGGTCGCTTGTCGGATTCGACCGGACTCAAACGGAAGCTGCGAAGTCCGGTTCGCCGAACCGTTTCCGGCGGTGACGCCGGGGCAAGCGGCGGTGTTTTATCGCGGCAATCAGGTTTTAGGCGGAGGGTGGATCGAGCGCGCGATTAAATGAGAATGCAAAATGCAGATTGCAGATTGCAGAATGCAGAATGCAGAATGCAGAATGCAGAATGTAAGAGTCTGGAATCCGAAATTCTAAAATTTGCAATCTCCATTCTCCAATTTGCATTGGGTCGGAGAAATTTTTCATGAGAATCGCGATTACCACACTCGGTTGCAAGATCAACCAATACGATTCCGCGGTGATTCAGAACCGCTTGGAAGGGCGTCACTCGTTCGTGCCGTTCGAGGAGCGGGCGGACTGTTACGTGATCAACACTTGCACGGTGACCGATCGCGCCGATTGGGAAGCGCGCCAACTGGTCCGGCGGGCGAAACGTTTGAATCCAGCGGCGAAGGTTCTGGTCACTGGCTGCTACGCGCAGGTCAATCCCGATGACGTGGCGCGGGTTTCCGGCGTCGATTACGTCGTTGGTCTCAATCGATTGGACGATCTCTTACGCTTTGTCGAAGCGCCGCGGTCGACGGAAGCACAGATCGCGGTGAGCGACGTGAAGCGCGAACGCGGCGTGGCGGTGCTCGGCACGCGCGCGCTGCCGGGCCACACGCGGGCGTTTCTCAAGATCCAAGAAGGCTGCAACTACACTTGCACCTACTGCATCATTCCGACGGCGCGCGGCTTGAGCCGCAGTGTCACGCCGCGCGAAGTGATGGCGCAGGTGAAGCTTCTGGCCGACGCCGGTTACAAGGAAATCGTTTTGACCGGCATCCATCTCGGCGGTTACGGCCATGACTTACATCCGAAAATCGATCTGACGGCGTTGGTGGAAATGATCGCGGACAGCGGTTTGCTGGCGCGGCTGCGCTTGAGTTCTCTCGATCCGCGCGAGGTGCCGGAGCGCTTGTTGGATCTGATGGCCAGTTCGGAAATCATTTGCCCGCACTTGCATATCTGCGCCCAGGCGGGCGACGACGAGATTCTCAAGGCGATGCGACGCAATTACGACACGGCGTACTATCGCGATTTGCTGATGCGGGTGCGCGAGAGGTTGCCGGAAGCGGCGCTGGGAAGCGATATCATCGTCGGTTTTCCCGGCGAGACGAATGCGCAGTTCGAGAATTCGTTGGAGTACTTCGAATCTCTACCGTTAACCTATTTCCACGTTTTCCCCTATTCCTCGCGTCGGACGACGGTGGCGTCGTCGTTGCCGGATCATGTGCCAGCGGCGGAGAAGAAATCGCGCGGGCGGCGCATGCGCGAGCTGGGCGCGCAGAAGAAGCAAGCGTTTTATGCACGCTTCCTCGGCCAGACCGTGTCCGTATTGGTCGAAGGTAAAGTTGACGGAGTGACTGGCCTGCGGCGCGGCTTCACGCGCAATTATTTGCCGGTTGCCGTCGCCGCTGAGTTTGCCAATCATGAAATCGACGTGAGACTCACTGGCTTTCGCAATGGTTGGTTGACCGGCGAAGTTGACCGCGACAGTCGGCACGCGGATTTAATTACCGAACGCTCCACGGTTAACAGATTGTGAAGAACACCGTCGGAGTCCTTCGACAGGCTCAGGACGAACGGAGAGGATATTGAAATGATTGGAATAATGCCGTTCATGCTGAGCTTGTCGAAGCATGTTCCACCTTTTCTGAGCAGGCTAGCAAGAGTTTGAGCCCTACGTGAAAGCCGATACACAACTCGAATCGCTACAAAAGGAACTGGGATACCATTTCAAAAATCCCGCGCTGCTGACCCGTTGTCTAACCCATGTCTCCTATGACCGGCAAAAATCTGAAGGGCATAACGAGGTGCTGGAGTTTCTCGGCGACGCGGTGCTGGATCTGGCGGTCAGCGACCTTCTGATGCGCCACAATCCGGAAAAGAGCGAAGGCGATCTGTCGCGCATGCGCGCGGCATTGGTGAATTCCACCGTGTTGGCGGAAAAGGCGGCGGAGCTAAAACTTGGCCCCTTGCTGCGCCTCGGCAAAGGCGAGGAGCGCAGCGAGGGTCGCAGTAAACCATCGATCTTGGCCGGCGCGTTAGAGGCGCTGCTCGGCGGTATTTATCAGGAAGGCGGTTACCTAGCGGCGTGCGGCGCGGTGGAGCGCTATTTCCTCGCCGACGTATCCGGCAAGCAGCTTGGTCTGCAAGACTACAAGACGCGGCTTCAAGAAATCAGCCAGATGTTGTTTCACGCGCCGCCGAACTATCGGGTGGTCGCCGAAAGCGGGCCGGATCACAAAAAATTTTTCGTGACCGAAATCAGCGTCGGTGGCAAAGTGCTCGGCAAGGGCGAAGGGCGAAGCAAAAAGCTGTCGGAACAGGAAGCGGCGAAGCTGGCGCTGCAAGAATTGCAAGACAACGGCGAAAAACCGGCAGGGCGATAATGTTTTTCTCGGGGATGGTTGAAATCCCTCGCTCCTTTGATGAAACTCCGGACATGCTTCAGGCGAAGCATGTTTCGCGATGTTTCCAATGGAAACAAGCGAATTCACCCTTGCCCGCTTTGCGGGAGAGGGCATGGGTGAGGGTCCGGCAGGCATTATCGCCTCGACGCATCACCCCCTCACCCTAACCCTCTCCCCCACGAAGACGTGGTGGAGAGGGAAAAATTCTTGTCGGCTTCGAGCCGAAGGTTGTTTAATTTTCGAGTCACGACCCACGAGCCACGACTTCCCCATGGCCCATCTCTCAACAGATGTCCTCATCGTCGGTGCGGGCGGCGCCGGTATGTACGCGGCGATCGCCGCGGCGCGCGACGGTGCTTCAGTGTTGCTGCTCGACAAAGGCCAAGTCGGCCGCGGCGGCGCGACGATCATGGCGCAAATGACCGTGGCTGTCGCCTTGGGCGAGCAGGAGCCGGATTCAGTTGAACTCCACTTCAAGGACACTTTGACCGCCGGGCGCGGGCTTTGTAATGAAGAACTGTCGCTGCTGCTTTGCGAAGACGGGCCGAAGCGTATCCGCGAAATGGCACAGTGGGGCACGCGCTGGGCGCGCGAGAATGGCCACATCAAACAAGAGATGGCGCCGGGCCATAGCGTCAAGCGCTGCTGTTACGTCGATTTTCTCAACACTGGACCGGCGGTGGCGGCGACGCTGCGGCGCAAGGTGAGCGAGATCGCCGCGATTCGCCGCATCAGCAATCTGGCCGTGGTCGAGATTCTGGTCCGCCACGGACGGGCGATGGGCGGTATTGCCCTCAATCTCGTCGACGGCCAATTTATTTCGATCGAAGCGAAAGCGGTGATACTCGCGGCCGGCGGCTTGACCAAACTGTTCGCGCGCAACAGCGCTTCGGCCAATATGGGCGGCGAGGCCTACGCATTGGCGCTTTGGGCCGGCGCGGAATTAATCGATATGGAATTTGTCCAATTTTTTCCCATCGGCCATCTGGCGCCGCGTCTGGTCGGCATGGACCCGATCATGTGGGACCCGTTTCGCTACAAGCTCGGCGGTAAGTTGCTCAATGGCAACTTCGACGAGTTCATCGACCGCTATGGCAGCACGGACTTCGGCAAGTACAACGCCACCCGCGACATCGCCGCCTACGCCATCTTGAAAGAAGTCGAGGCCGGCCGCGGCACGCCGCACGGCGGCGCTTAC
>CAYZJE010000309.1:0-15813 GCA_964478485.1 uncultured Syntrophobacter sp.
GGCAGGTAGGCGCCGCCGGCTTTGAGAATTCCTAACAAACCGACCACCATCTCGATGGAGCGCTCGACGCAGATGCCGACCAACTTCTCCGGTCCGATTCCTAGGCTCATTAAATAATGCGCCAACTGGTTCGCCCGCCGATTGAGATCTCGATAGGTGATCTCAATGCCCGCAAACTCCAAGGCGATCGCTTCAGGCGTGCGCTCCACCTGCTCTTCGAACAGTTGGTGGATGCACTTGTCTTTGGGGTAATCCGCTGCGGTGTTGTTCCACTCGACGAGGATTTGGTGGCGCTCAGCTTCGGTGAGAATCGGCAAGCTAGCGATGGATTGGTCTGGATCGGCGACGATGGCTTCTAGCAGCGTCTGATAGTGGCCGGCCATGCGCTCGATCCGGTCGCGGTTGAAGAGATCGCTGCTGTACTCGATAGAGCCGAGATATTTCCCCTCACGCTCCCGTAGGAACATTGACAAATCGAAGGGCGAGCGGCTGGTTGCCGATTCGATCGGCTCGACGCGTAAGCCAGGGATTCCGCTGAAAGGGCGGGTGGCGTTTTGTAAAACCAACATGACTTGAAAAAGCGGGTTACGGCTAAGATCGCGCTCGGGCTGCAGTTCCTGGACCAACTTTTCGAATGGCAAATCCTGGTTCGCGTCGGCGGCAAGACAAGCATCCTTGACCCGTGAGAGCAATTGGCGAAACGACGGATTCCCTGACATGTCGGCGCGCAGAACCAGCGTGTTGACGAACAAACCAATCAATCCCTCGATCTCCGGCCGGCGGCGATTGGCGATGGGGGAGCCAATGGCGATGTCGTCCTGTCCAGTGTAACGAAAGAGCAGCAGCTGAAATGCCGCCAGCAGAGTCATGAAGGGAGTGACTGCTGACCGATTGCTCAGGTCGTTGACTGCTTCTGTCAGCGCCTGCGGCAGCGTCATCGGCACCCGCGCGCCGCGAAAACTTTGACGCGCTGTCCTCGGTTGATCGGTTGGCAGGTTGACGGCGGAGAGATTTTCGAGTTGCTTCTTCCAGTAGACGAGCTGGGTGTCGAGCACGCCATCTTGAAGCCAGTTGCGCTGCCACACCGCGTAATCCGAGTACTGCACCGGCAGCCGTTCGAGCAGCGGCGATTTCCCAGTCAAAAACGCTTGGTAAAGCGTCCAGAGTTCACGCGTAAGTATACCCATCGACCAGGCGTCGGCAGCGCTGTGGTGCGTCAGTAAAATCAGCACATGTTCTTGGTCACTGACACGAAGCAATGAGGCGCGGAGTAATTGTCCGGCTGATAGATCGAATGGACGTTCTGATTCTGCTTTGATCAGGCGCTGGATTTCGGCGTCGCGCTCTTCTATTGACATCGAGCGCAGGTCGGCCAATTCGATAGAGATGCTTTGGCTTGGCTCGACAACTTGTACCGGCCGCCCATCGACGAGGCGAAACGCGGTTCGGAGCGTTTCATGGCGCCTGATGATTTCATTGAGGCTCGCTTCGAGAGCGGCGGCGTTTAAGTTTCCCAACAGCCGAGATGCGCGGCAGATGTTGTAGGCTACGCTTTGCGGCTCGAATTGCTCCAGAAACCAAAGCCGCTCTTGAGCGAACGACAACGGCGCGGCATCACTGCTTGCGCGTGGCTCGATGGGCGGGGCGGCGATCTTTTGCGTCGAAAATCGCTGGCCGAGAAGCGTGAGAATCTCCGCTTTGCGTTCGGCGATCTCGGCGCGCAGATCGGCTGGCAGCTTGCCCTTGGGCGCATTGACGTGCAGGCGTTCGCCGTTGGCGCTCAGCCTGACACCAAGGTCTGCCAAGTAGGATACGAAATCGGTGGTGTTTATAGATCGAACTCCTCGCGCTGATCTTTATCCGATTCCGTGATCGTCTGTCCAGCGGCGCGGAGGGAGTCGACTTTTTGGGCTAAGCCGATCACCGTTGGGTTTTCTAAAAACGTTGACAGGTCGAGGTTGACACCGAAGGCGTCGCCGATCCGCGCCGCCGCGCTGGCGGCCAGAAGCGAATGGCCGCCGATGCGGAAAAAGTTTTCGTCGATGCCGATGTCTGAGCGCCCGAGCACCGTGGCAAAGATCGCGCAAAGTTTCACCTCGATGTCATTGCGCGGCGACGCGCCGCCGGCGGACCCAGATGGAGTTTGCACCGAAGACAGCGCGCGGTAATCGACCTTGCCGTTGGGACTCAACGGCAACGAGTCGACGATCAAATAATGTCCGGGCACCATATAGTCCGGCAGCCGTTCGCTCAAGAACGATTGCAGCAAATCCGCCAGGCTTTGTGGTTCTTCATCGGCGGCGATGTAGGCGACCAGGCGCTGGTCCGATTTTGGATTTTCGATTTTGGATTTTCGATTGTCGGAAGCCTGGGAGGCTGGCGTTTCGGAATTCGGCAATTCAACTTCCCGAAGAACCACTGCGGCGTCTTTGACTGTTGGGTGTTGTTTCAACGCGAACTCGATTTCTTCGAGCTCGACGCGAAAGCCGCGGATATTGACGCGCCGGTCGTTGCGGCCGGCCCATTCGACGTTGCCATCCGGTCGATATCGACCTAGCTCGCCGGTTCGATAAAGGCGATCTTGCGGATCGTTGGTGAATGGATTGACGATAAACATTTGCTCGGTTCGTGGTTCTTCGTCGATATAACCTTCAGCCAAGTGAGGACTGCGCACGAAGATCTCGCCGAGCTCGCCAACGCCGGCTAACTGCCGGCTTTGATTGAGCACCAAGAGTTGTACGTCTTTGATGCCGCGCCCTAGCGGAACGACTTTGTGAGCGTCGATCGGCGCCGCTGCCCAATCGTTCGAGATTTCAAAGTAGCCGACCGCGCGCTGAGTTTCAGTGGCGCCGTAAAAGCTCCCCACTATTGCGTTGGGCGCGAGCTGCCGAACGCTCGCCACCAATTCGGCAGTGAGAACATCGCCGCCGAAAAACAGCCGGCGCACCGACGGCAAGCGAGCCTCGCCGCTGGTTAACAGCAGCTGACCGAGAGCTGGCGTAAGGTGGAGCACGGTAATGGCTTTTCTTTCGAGCCAGTGAGCTAACTGTTCTGGAGAGCGAGCTTCGGATGGATTGGGAATATACAGCGTTGCGCCAAGGGATAATGCCGTGAAAACATCGCGATGCAGATGGCTGTAAGCGAGGCCGGAGAGCATCGCGAAACGGTCTCCGTCGCGCAGTTGAAACGCCTCCTTTTGCCAAGGCAGAAAGTGCGTGATCGGACCGTGGCGGCAGACTACGCCCTTCGGTTCACCGGTGGAGCCGGAGGTGAAAGCGACATAAGCCGGGTCATCTTTAGTGACTTTCGTTGCCGGTTCGCTGTCGGCGCATGCGGACAAGTTTTCTAAAATCTTTGCTTTCGATTGTGGCAGGTTCATCCGGCAGCGCATCGGCAAACTGTCCAGACAACTCAAGAGTTCTTCGGGCGGCTCGACGCTGCCTTCGAGTCGGAGCCAGCCTTTCGGTTGAGCAATGCGCAGGTAGTCGATGGATCGCGCCGCCGGGTAGGCCGGATCCAAGATCAGAAATGACGCGCCGGCTTTGAGGATGCCCAATAGCGCGACGATGAGCGATGAACTGCGATAGGCGTAGACCGCGATCAAGTTATTCGGTTCTATGCCCGAGTCGATGAGATAATTGGCTAATCGATTGGCACATCGATTCAATTCGTCATAGGTCCAGCTCTGCTCCGGATCGACCACCGCCAACGATTGCGGTGAACGCCGCGCTTGTTCAGCCAACAACTGGTGAATCGCTCCTGCCCAGCTATTGTCGAGGGTTTCTTTGGGATTCGGCAGCGCTGTGCGCGCCGCGCCGGTCACTAAAGACAATTGGCCGATAGACAACTCTGGGTTACCCACAACTTGCGCGAGCAGGGAAGCGAATTGTTCCAACAGCGTCACGATCCGAGGCTGGCGATAAAGATCGGCATTGTAGACCACCGCGAGCTCGATCTTGCCGTCAACTTCGGGGGCGTGCAGCACGATGTCGAATTTTGCCGCCGGATCGACTTGCCCAAGCTTGGTTACTTCGCACCCGGCCAAAGTCAGTCTGCGCTCGGAGGCGTCGGCGATATTGAAGAGAATATCGAAGATCGGATTGCGTCCGGGTTCGCGCCGCGGTTTGATTTCCTCGACGATCTTGTCGAAAGGCACGTCTTGGTTGGTGTAGCCATCGAGACAGAGTTCACGGATCCGTTGCAGCAAGGTGATAAAACTTGGCGCGCCGGCAAGGTCGCAGCGCAGCGGCAAGGCGTTGATAAAAAACCCGATCAAGCCATCGGTCTCCGGGTGATTGCGTCCGGCGATGGTCGAACCGATAACGATATCTTCCTGACCGCTCAGCCGTGACAGCAAAATATTAAACGTCGCGAAGAGCGTCATGAACATCGTCACGCTTTGCCGGCGGCTCAAGTTTTTCAGCGACCCGGTCAACTCGTCGGATAATCGCATGGCCAATCTGGCGCCGCGGTAGCTTGGCAACATCGGACGGTCAAAATCGATGGGCAGCCCGCAAGACTCCGGCAAACCGGCCAGTTGTCGTTTCCAGTAATCGAGTTGCCTGTCGAATGACGATGACTTGAGATAATCGTGCTGCCAAGCAGCGTAATCGGCATACTGTACCGGCAGACTCGGCAATGCCGCCGTCTTACTGTCCCGCTGAGCGCCGTAGAGCACCGCCAGTTCCTTGTAAAAGATCGCCAGTGACGAGCCGTCGGCGATAATGTGATGGAAATTCAGGATCACGACATGATCGTCTACGGCGAGCCGCACCAGCTTCGCCCGCATGAGTGGCGCGTTTGCCAGATCGTAAAGTTGACGCGCGTCCGCGCTGCAAAGCCGTCTTGCTTCGCTCTTTGCCGCTTCGCCCGGCAAGTGCGCAAGGTCGATCACGGGCAGCGAAATTTGCAAGCTCGGCAAGATTTCCTGGCGCGGCTGTCCGTCGACTTCTCTTACCTGGGACCGCAACACTTCATGGCGGGCGATCATTTCATTGAAAGCCTGTTGTAACGCTCTGTGGTCGAGATCGCCTTTGACGCGGAAGGCCGCCGGAATGTTATAGGCCGACAAATTGCTATCGACCTTGTGCAAGTACCACAACCGTCGTTGGGAAAATGATAGCGGCAGCGGCTGAGTTCGATTGACTGGCACGATCGGCGCGATGGTCGCGCCCAATTCGCTGTGCAGCAGCACATCGATATGCTGCGCCAACCCGGCTACGGTCGGCAGTTCAAATAATTTGCGCAGAGCAACGTCCACGTTAAAACTGTCACGCAAGCGGGCAATCACGCGCGTGGCGAGCAACGAGTGACCGCCAAGCTCAAAGAAGTTGTCGTGAACGCCAATCCTGCCGAGCTTTAATAACTCGCGCCAGACCTGAGCGATCAGTTCTTCAATTTCGCTGCGCGGCTCAAGCAAAGCTTGATCGAGCTGCGGTCGCGCTCCATCCGGCGCCGGCAGCGCATTAAGGTCGAGCTTGCCGTTCGGAGTTAAAGGGAAGCTGTCCAGGAACACAAACTGCGATGGAATCATGTAGTCGGGAAGCTTCTGTTTGAGAAAATTTCGCAGCTCGGTTGCTAAAGGCTTTTCAGCATCTAACACAAGGTAAGCGATTAAGTTGCGATCCGATTCCGAGACTCCTTCCCCCTCGACGGGGGAACGTAGGGATGGGGGAGGAAATGAAGAGGCCACGATCACGGCTTGTTTCACCGAGGGATGCTGATTGAGAACATGCTCGATCTCACCCAACTCAATCCGCTGGCCGCGGATTTTTACCTGATTATCGTCACGTCCGAGGAATTCGATATTGCCGTCAGCCAGATATCTCGCAAGGTCGCCGGTCCGGTAGAGGCGAGAGTGAGGATCGTCGCTGAAGGGATTGCCAATAAATTTTTCCGCTGTTAGTTCGGGGCGGTTGAGATAACCTTGTGCCAGTCCATCGCCGCCGATATGAAGCTCACCGGCGACTCCCGCGGGGACTGGTTCGCCGCTTGCGTCCAGTATGTAAATTTGCGTGTTGGCGATCGGCCGACCGATTGGAACCGTAGATAGATTGGTATTTTTCACGCATGCCCAATAGGTAACGTCGATGGCAGCCTCAGTTGGGCCGTATAGATTGTGCAGGGCCGCGTCGCTCCGCGCAAAGAACCGCTCTTGTAGGTTTAACGGCAATACTTCGCCGCTGCAGAACACGAGCCTCAGGGTCCGACAGTTCTCAACATCGGCTTGCTCCAAAAAGATATTTAGCATCGAAG
This sequence comes from uncultured Syntrophobacter sp., assembly GCA_964478485.1. Lineage (GTDB taxonomy): Bacteria > Desulfobacterota > Binatia > UBA9968 > UBA9968 > DP-20. The sequence goes on from CAYZJE010000309.1 coordinate 6,256, forward strand.
GAACAAAATGAACGACGGTGATCTCTTTGTCAGTGATCAAATCAAGGAGATATTTCCCGTCCTGATGGCCGGCGGGGCGAGCCACAACCAAACTGGCGCCGTTCAACAACGGCCAGAAGATCTCCCATACGGAAACGTCAAAACTGATAGGTGTCTTGTGCAGAACACGATCTGACTCTGCCAACGGGTAAGCATCCTGCATCCAGTGCAATCGATTGGCGATACCCCGGTGCGTAATCATCACCCCTTTAGGCTGTCCGGTCGAACCGGAAGTGAACATGACGTAAGCGAGATCGTCAGAGTTGTGTAGGGTTGTTGGATTCTCACTGCTTTGCTTTTCAATCAAAGGCAAGTCGCGGTCGAGTTGAATTACGTTCAGTCGAGGATGGAGGATGGAGGATAGAGGATCGCGGTTCGGGGATTGAAGATCGCCATCATCCATCATCAATCCTCCATCCTCGGCCGACTTCGCTTGGGTTAGCAGGATCGACACTTGCGCATCATCTAGCATGAAGCGCAGCCGCTCTTTGGGATAAGAGGGGTCCAGTGGTACGTAGGCGCCGCCAGCTTTGAGAATTCCTAACAGCCCCACCACCATCTCGATGGAGCGATCGACACAGATGCCGACCAGCTTCTCCGGTCCGACACCTAAGCTAATCAGATAGTGAGCGAGCTGATTGGCTGAGCGATTGAGATCCTGATAGGTCAGCTGCCGGCCGTCGTATTGAACCGCAACAAGGTCAGGGGTTCGCTCGACTTGACCCTCGAACACTTGGTGGATGCACTTGTCTTTCGGATAATCCGCACGGGTGTCGTTCCATTCGAATAGAATTTGCTGGCGCTCCGGCTCGGTCATTACCGGCAGCGCTGCGATGGACTGATCTGGATCGACGGCGATGGTTTCCAATAAGGTCTGAAAATGTCGAGCCATCCTCTCGATCGTGTCGCGATGAAACAAGTCCGTGCTGTACTCGATATGGCCGGTGATTCCATGTTCCTTATCCATGAGCGAAAAGGTCAAATCGAGTTTTGTCATGCCGCCGTCGAGCTCGACGGCTTCGGCCCGAAGTCCCGCCAGTTCAAGGGCTGGAACTGAAGTATTTTGGAAAGCAAACATGACTTGGAAGATCGGGTTACGGGCCACGTCGCGCTGGGGTTGTAATTGCTCAACCAACTTTTCAAAAGGAAAGTCCTGGTGGGCAAAGGCGCCGACACAAGTGTCGCGCACACGTCGAAGCGTTTCACGAAAGCTCGGACTGCCCGCACAACTCGTGCGTAGCACCACAGTGTTGACAAACGAGCCGAGCAAATTTTCAATCTCCGGCAGTGTGCGGTTTAGCACCGGGCAGCCGACGATCAGATCTTCCTCTCCGGTGTAGCGGTAAAGCAGGGTCTTAAACGCCGCCAGCAGCGTGGTAAATAGCGTAGCGCCATTTTCTCGACTCAACGCTTTTAGTTTTAGTTGCAATGTTTCGGGCAACTCGATCGGTAGCCTTGATCCGTCAAACCCTTGCACCGCCGGTCGAGACTTGTCGGTGGGCAAATTCATAACCGGCAGAGTGCCGCTCAGTCGCTCAAGCCAATATTCACGGTGCGACTGGAACGTTTGGCCGGAAACCCGGCGGCGTTGCCAACTTGCATAGTCGGCATATTGCACAGGCAGTGCCGCTAGCTGGGGCTCGTTGCCGTTTAGCTTGGCCTCGTATGCGGTCCATAGTTCGCGAAAAAAAATCGCCACGGATTGACTGTCAAATACAATCTGATGCAGGGTCAGAATCAGTAGGTTCTGGGCATGGTCGATGCGAACCAGTCGCGCGCGAATCGGCAACTCTTCGGCAAGATTGATCGGCTGCAACCATTCATGGCGAGCTAAATCTTCGACCGCACTGGGCAGTGCGGACTCGGTAACCTGCGTCAGATCCGTGAGCGAAATCTGGATTGAGCAAGTCCCCGCGACCCGTTGGCTTGGCCGACCATCCGGGGCGGGGTAGGTGGTGCGCAGGACCTCGTGGCGGCGCACGATGAGATTAAGGCATTCCGCCAGAACCTCGAACCTTAGTTCGCCAACCAGGCGTACGACTTTGCAGCCGTTATACACCGGCCGGGTGTGCTCGAATTGATCTAAGAACCAAAATCGTTCTTGGGCAAACGATAGAGGGGGAGGATCGTCATCGTTATGCCGACGCGGGATGGTGGAGTCGGACTGCGGCTCAAATCCCTCGCGTTCTAAAAGGTAGGCAAGCAGCTCATCTCTTTGGTTCAAGGCACTGGTCTTTTTTTGAAGCTATGATTTTTTTCTTCTCGCCACCGCTTGTTGCGCTCTTCGGCTAGCTTGGTTTCGACTTCAGCGGCAGACATGCTATCGACTTGCATAAACAGTGTCGCTACCTTTTCCGCCCGTTCTGCGCTCGGTGCCTTTCGGACCAGCAGTTGAGCCGCCTGTGCTACGGTACAAGCTTGGTAGAACTCCGCCAAGGTTAGATTCCAGGGAAAGATTCGGCCGATCGCCGATACTACCCTGCCGGCAATCAAGGAGTCGCCGCCAAGCTCGAAAAAACTATCATGGATGCCGACGCCGTCGATGCCCAAGGCTTCAGACCAAATCGTCGCGAGCACCGATTCCATCGGCGTGGTTGGCGCGCTCAGTCGCGTGCCGAGTTCGGGCCGATACTGGTCGGGCCTAGGCAATTCCTGACGATTGACTTTGCCGTTGGCATTGAGCGGCAGGCTCTCTAAAATCACAAACCTGCTGGGTATCATGTAATCGGGGAGCCATTTATGTAACCCATGGCGGATTTGGCTTATGGCAGGAATCCCCTGATGGGTCGGTGTAACATAGGCGACCAGCCGGTCATCGCCGTAATCATCTTTTTGCGCCGCCACGGCCGCCTGAGCTATTCCCGGGATTCGTAGCAGTGCCAGTTCAACTTCCTCGGCTTGAATTCTATGGCCGCGTATTTTCAGTCGGAAATCTTTGCGCCCCAGATATTCGAGGCACCCATCCGGCCCGAGCTGGCCCAAATCCCCGGTACGGAAAATTCGCCGACCATTGGCATCAGGAAGAGCGGCAAACGCCGAATCGGTCAGCGCCGCATTGTTCCAATAACCTGGGGAAATATAATCGCTCTGAACGGCAATCTCGCCGACCTGGTTCACTGCGAGCGGCTTGCCCGAATCGTCGAGAATCAATACTTCCATATCCTCGACCGCGTACCCGACCGGCAACGCGCCGCCCGGGACCTGTGAGTCCTTATTGAAAAAATGAACTCGGTAAGTGTTGGTTTCAGTGCTCGATAGAACGTGGAGCAGTAAAGAGTTGGGGAAATAGCGCTTGAAAAGCTCCAAGTCCTTATCAAAGACCTGGCCGCTGGCCAACCGGATCAAGCGTAGGTCGGGAAATTGTTCAGCGCCGGTGAGTTGTTGAGCGAAATGACGAAACACCGTTGCGCCCGCATGGAAGATCGTAATCTTCTCGCGCTGGAGCCAAGCAGCGATTGCCGTCAATCCAACTTGTCTCAGGTCCACCGGGAATAGGGCCGAGCCGCTGAGTAGTGCCAGGTAGAGATTACTCAACGCACCGGCGCTGCTCGGCGGACGCACTAGAGTCATACGATCCGCTGGTGCAATATGCGACGCGTTGCCCAATCGCATGACGTAGTGAAGCATGTTGCGATGGTTATCCTTCACTCCCTTCGGCTGGCCGGTGGTTCCCGAGGTATAAAGAATTTGTGCAAGCGCGTCTGGCGCCACCCGGTTTTCTGGATTGGTCTCGCTCCAACCGGTATCGAGGGATTCGAAGTCAATTAGAACTTGCCCTGAAGTTAGCCATGACTTTGCCAAGTCTAGCCCGCCACTTCCGGCGAGCACGATCTTGGCGTCGGTGTCTTGGAGAATAAACTTTGCCCAAGCGGGAGAAAACGAGAGGTCGAGAGGGACAAAAGTTTTTCCCGCTTTGTTGATTCCTAGTATAGCGGCTATGGTCCCCAGATCATTCCTGACCAACAGGGCAACCGGTTCATTGCCGGCGCCGCTCCTTGACCGCAGCGCGTGGGCAATCCGATTAGCCATCTTATTCAACGTCTCGTAGGTTACCCCTTGGTCGTCCAGCTTGACCGCAATACGCGATGGGTCGCCGTCGACGATTTGTTCAAACCGGCTGGCGATCGATTGCTCGATGTTGTTCCTGGTAAACATGCTGAAAGAATTGCCGCGCAGACCCCTAACCAGGATTATTCATCCTACGAGGAAAGCGAGTGACAGAGCGTCGATCGAGGCGAAATCCTGTAGGAGCGAAGGCATCAGCGCCAAATCTGTCATCGTCATGCTCGGTGCTCGGCAGAACGTTTGATCTTTTCATTGGTCATTTCACAGCTGATCACCTTCCGTGCGGCTTCAAAGCAGAGCCGCTTTGCCTTCGCTCCGGAAGGGTTTCACCTCGATCGCTGCTACACCCCGACAAGTCCAGGTTAGCGCTGGAAACCAAGCTGAATGGTTTGTCTATCTTAAGCGCCATCAATCAACTAATCGGCGGAGTTCTTGTTCCGCTGCGCTTTTCCAGATGGACATCTCCATGCTCTGATAGTTTTCCCGGGCCTTAGAAATTTCGCTTCGGGCTCGTTTGAATTGGTTAGCGCGTCGGTGCAAACGCCCGTAACTTAGCTGGAGATGAGCCTGGAGCGGCCGTATTTCCAATTGGGTCGCGAGCATCATGCTTTGATCGTAATAGGAACGGGATTGGGCATGATCGAGCGAAAGCTCTTGAGCGACGTCGCCAAGCAGTTTTAGCGCCCAAGCTTGATAACCGCGTTCCCCTGCGTCGTTAGCGAGATCCAAAGCGCGCTGCCCATGTTCATGGGCCGCCTCTCTCTGGCCCGCTAGTAAGCAGGCTTCGCCGAGCCATGCGAGCCGTAACGACCATGCCGCTTTACGGCCAATTAACTTCGATTGCGCTTCCGCCGTTTCCATCAGCGGCATGGCGTCGTCGAGGCGACCCGCCAAAGCATAGGCGTAGCCTAAATACGAACCGACGTGAGTCATCAGGACCCGATTCTCACTCGACTCGCAGATTTGTCGGCTTCTTTCCAATGCCTTGATGGCCGGCTCGAGATCGCCTTTGACGAGCAACAAGAATCCCAAGCTGCAGTACGAATAGGCGAGGCTGTGCGCCTGCTCGCTTGCTTCAGCGATTCGAATACCGGTCTCGGCGCTGGCAAGCCCGTCTTTGAAGTCGCCCAGTTGCGCGAAGCATTGAGTTAACCAGACGCGACAGATCACCGAAAGGACCCCGGCAGTGCCAAAGCGCTCGAATTTGTAGCGTTCGTCATTAACCGCGTCAAGCACTTGGTTCAACGTCGCGATCGACTGCCGATATTGTCCCATGTGGTGGTAGGTTAGGCCCATGTAGTAATAGGTGACGGTGTTCAGCTCCAGATCGCCTTTGTTAGAATCCAAGCCGTGGACCGCGGATTCAATGGCGCGGCCATGTTCCCCAACGACGTCGTAGTAGGCAGTCAAGAAATTGAGCACCCGGCCCAGTCTTTTATGATCGCCGATACTCTCGGCAATCGCTTCGGCTTCTCGTAGGCCGCGCTGGACTGCTGCGAATTCACCGAGAAGAAAAAGCGGGTTACGCAGTTCCAAACGAACATCCACGGCGCGCCGCAATGCGTCGCCGTCCTGCGGCAGGTGTTGAAGCGCGGCGAGTGAGCTAAAGTAAAAATCGGCGGCCTCTCGGTTCGCCGAACGTGCCGCCGCCTTGCTCGCCGCTCGTCCCAAGTAATCCACCGCCTTATTCCAAAGCTCGCCGTGAAAAGCGTGGCGCGCGAGTTTTTCTAGAGGGTCGTGCGCCGAAGTTCCTTCGATTTGCTCCAACGCCGTGACCACCCGCGCATGCAGCGCTGTGCGGCGCTCGCGCAGCAGTGCGCCATAGGCGATCTCATTGATCAGCGCATGCTTGAAAGTATATTCCAGGTCGGGGAAAAGGCTGGTCTCGTAGAGAAATTCCGCCGCCTGAAGATGGCCTAGGCAGAGGTTAAGACTTTCATCCGAAAGCTCGGTAACCGCGCGCAGCAGCGAAAGCGGAACCGTCACGCCAATGACCGCGGCGGTCTGAAGCAGATGTTTTTCTTCGAGCGGCAATCGATCGATACGGTCGGCGACGACATTTTGTACCGTGCTCGGTATCGCGATGCCGTCGATTTTAATCCCCGGCCGATAAGCTCCTTTCTCGCCAACCAAGATTCCTGTTTCGACGAGCGACCGAACCGTCTCTTCGGCAAAAAAAGGATTGCCGTCGGTGCGCGTGATGAGGAGTTTCTTCAATGACGCCAGGTCGCGATTTTTTCCGATCAGGTGATTGAGCAATTCTTCAGCACTTAAAGAACGCAGCGGCTCGACTCGGAGCTGGGCGTAATAGCTTTTAACCGCCCATCCGTGCGTGTAGCCCGGCCGATAATTGACCAACATGAGGATGCGCGCCAGCGCCAGACTATCGATCAAACTATCGAGGAAGGCTTGGGTTTCATGATCGATCCAATGAAGGTCTTCAAGCACCAATAGCACTGGCTGTTTTTGACTTTCTCGGACGAATAGCCGCTTCAAGGCGTCTAAGATTTGATGGCGGCGCTCTTGCGGATCCATCGCGGAGAATTTTCTCACTGCTTGCAGCGCGCCGGGAAACTGGCTTAACCAGCCAGGCTGACCCAGCGAACGTTCCTCAATGGTCTCAGGGAACACGCCAAGCAGCGATAAAATGGTTGGTATGGTATCTCGCAGCGCTGAGTCCAACTGGAAAACTTGCGCGACGACTTTCGCTTGAATGCTCTCGACGTTATCGCCATCCGTAACCGCAAAATATTGGCGCAAGATCTCGATTAACGGGAAATAGGGCGTTGCTTTGCCGTAGGAAACCGAAGCCCCCTCAGCGACTAACCAACCTGCCGGTAAATGGGAACGAATAAATTCATAAATGAGGCGGGATTTCCCCATGCCCGGTTCGCCGACCAGCGCCAGTATCTGACCGCGTCCGGCCATGGTTTGCCGGATGAGCTTTTCGAATAGCTCGATTTCCGCCTTGCGACCGACAAAAGGAGTCAAGCCGTGCGCCGCCGCTGCTTGAACCCGGGTCCGAGCCGCAGTGGCAGCAACAATCTCGAAAACATCTACGGGTCGAGACACCCCCTTCGCCTGCACCGCGCCGAGCGCTTTGACTTGGACGAACCCTTCAACTTCACGCAAGGTCGAAGCCGTCACCAGCGAGGTCCCACCCCCAGAAAGTTCCTGCATTCGCGCCGCCAGATGGGTCGTGTGGCCCAGTGCCGAATAGTCGAGATTGAGATCGTTGTCGATGGAGCGAACGACAACCTCTCCGGTATTGATGCCGATGCCGATCTGTATTCCTAGTTCTCCGGCCCGACCAAGTTTCTCGCCGTGCCGGCGCATTTCATCCTGCATCGCTAACGCGGCATAGCAGGCGCGCAGGGCGTGATCCTCGTGCGCCAACGGCGCGCCAAACAGCGCCATGATACCGTCGCCCAAGACTTGATTGACGGTTCCTTCATATCGATGCACCGCCTCGATCATGATGTGTAAAACGGGATCGATCAGCTTCTGGCCGACTTCCGGGTCGAGTCCCTCCAACATCTTAGTGGAACCTCGGATGTCGGCAAACATCACGGTAATTTGTTTGCGTTCACCCTCCAGGAGATGGCGCGTAGCGAGAATTTTTTCGGCGAGATGTTTCGGCGCCTGGATCTCAAGCGAAATAGTCGCCGGCGCCGTGGTTGCGCGAATAACCGTCGGCGAGCCGATCGCCAGCCCGCAGTTGCCGCAAAACTTCGCCGCTCGACGATTGGCTTCGCCGCAGTGAGAGCAAGCGCTCTCAAGCCGCGCGCCGCACTCGTTGCAGAAAAGCGCTTGGTCGGAATTTTGAGTTTGGCATTGTGAACAAATCATTGACACCGTAGATCTCGCGGAAACTTGTTTACGTCTATCGCGGTTTGAGTCGACCCCAAAGCCGCCACGAATGACATCGCGGCGATGATCTAACTCGCTCCTGGATATAGTCCCGAGATGATTTGAAAGCAAGTGAATCAAGCGACCTCGCGAGCGTCCTTCGGGTATCTTAAATCATTGACGCAACCGCTCGTTGACATTGAAAAGCGCTTTCAATTAAGGTTCGAGCATAAGCAAAACTCAGGCTCAAAGGGATCGAACCAAACAAGGACCAAGAACATGAATGACATCGCTTACAAAGGCTTCCGCCCCGACGAGATGGAGTATCAGTACAACCCGCGCGAATCGGTGCCGGAATATCCGGAGCTGGCAAAACGCCGCGCCGCCCAAGCCAAGCAAGTGCGCACGAGCGCCAAGTCGTGGCTCAACGTGGCTTACGGCAACTCGCCGCGCGAGCGGTTGGACATCTACGCCGCCGACCGGCCCGGCGGGCCGGTGCTGGTCTACATCCACGGCGGCTACTGGCGCAGCGGCAGCAAAGAAGACAACTGCAACTTCGTGCCGACCTTTACCAAGCGCGGCGCCACCGTCGTGTTGGTCGAATACGATCTTTGTCCCGAAGTCACGGTGACCGACATCGTCCGGCAAACCCGCGCCGCCATCGCCTGGGTATACAAAAATATCACGGGCTACAGCGGCGATCCGTCGAGGATCTACGTTTCCGGCCACTCCGCGGGCGGCCACCTGACCTCGATGGCGTTGGCGCACGACTGGACCAGGGAAGGCCTGCCGCAGGATTGCATCAAAGGCGCCGTCGCCACTTCGGGCGTCTACGATCTCGACATGGTGATGAAGATCAGCGTCCAAGAGCAAGTGCGCATGACGCCGGCAGTTGCCAAGCAAAACAGTCCGTTCTTAAATGCGCCAAAGGTTAACTGCCCGCTCGTGGTCGCCGTCGGCGGCGCCGAACCGAAGGGCTGGCAGCAGATGTCGGAGGATTATTTCAATTATTGCAAAGAGCAGGGAATGAAAGCCGAGTATCTGGTTGTGCCGGGGACCAACCACTACACCATGTCGGAAAAACTACTCGACGAAACCAACCCGCTGACCCAGGCGATGATCAAGCAGATGGGAATCTAAGAAACAAAAATCAGTTCCACGGGTTCCAAATGTTCCAGTCGTTCCAATCGTTAATGCTCGATCATAGTCGGGCTGGCGGTCATGAATAACGAGGGTTTTGCATTCCGAACGATTTGAACGTTTTGAACGGCTTGAACAGCTTGAACGAATCCGCCAAGGAGTTATCGATCCATGCCCAATATAAATTTACCGACAGGCGTCAATCTCTATTACGAAACCCACGGCCAAGGCGAGCCTTTGGTGCTGATCCCTTCGACCGCTTTCTCCTGCGAAGTTTGGAAGCCGTCGCAGCTGCCGTTGGCCGACTCCACGCAGCTTATTATTCATGACCCGCGCGGCTGCGGGCGCACCACCGAAACGCAGCAAGTCTACACCATCAATCAGATGGCCAACGACATCGTCGCCCTGCTCGATCATCTCAAGATTCCGTCGGCCCATCTCTGCGGCCACTCCATGGGCGGACGC
>CAYZJE010000310.1:0-1873 GCA_964478485.1 uncultured Syntrophobacter sp.
AACACCGGTCTGCGCTCCGGACGCAAATATTACTATCGCGTACGCGCCTATAACGGCTCGACCAACTCCGGCTACTCGAATATCGTAAGCGCGACGGCAAATTAAACTGCAACAGTAAATCATCGCGGCAACTCAACCGGCTCGGCGCAAACCGCCGAGCCGGTTTTTTTTGGCATTCATTTTAGAGATCCGTGCTGTTAGACCAGCCGTGGACATTTTCGCTCCCTTAGCATAAGTGATTTGACACGGACGCTGAGGGGAAAATCGTTCCATGGAAGTCGAACAGCTCAAACAAGACATCGTCACCGCCAGCCACATACTGCACCAGCAAGGCATCGCCGCCGCCTTCGGCCATGTGAGCGCGCGCATTCCTGGTACGGACACTTTCATCTTTCCACCGCGCATGAGCCCGGCGCTGGTACGAATGGATAATCTGTTGACGCTCGACGTCGAAGGCAACCAGCTTTCCGGCGCAGGCCGGCCGAATACCGAATTTTGGATTCATGCGCGCATTTACAAAGCGCGTCCCGATATTCAATCCGTCTGCCATGTTCACCCGCCGAGCTGCGTCGTGTTGGGCTCCTTGGGCGAAACCATCCGGCCGCTGCACGCCTCCGGCGCGGTTTTTAAGAACGACGTGCAAGTTTTCGATCCGATCACCTTGATTCGCACCCGCGAGCTCGGCGACGCGGTGGCCAAGACCTTGGGCCAGCATGGCGCCATGCTGCTGCGCGGCCACGGCGTCAACATCGCCGACAAAGATGTCCGGCGCGTTTGCATCATGACGCTTTGGATGGAAGAGGCGGCGAACTATCAGCTGCGCGCCATGTCCGCGGGCAAACCGCGCTTCTTTACGCCGGAAGAGCTAGCAGTCATCTACCCGCAAGTCTCCGGCGAAGAAGTATCGAACCGGGCTTGGGAATATTTTAGCAGCCGGGTCGAATAGTCAGCGCGCGCGACTTGACAGCGCTTCAGCGCTAACGCGATAGTGTGTCACCGAAAAGAGATAGAGGAGAAATTTATGGCATTAAAACATAGCGAGTTGCGCCAAGCAGTGATCGATGGCGCCAATTCTTTAATCCGTGCCGGGGCAATTTCCATGAGCCATCATGGCAACTTTAGCGTGCGAGTGCCTGGCACAGACACGATTTTGCTCACCGCCACCAGCTCGTTTGATAATTTGCAACCCGAGAATCTCGCCTTGCTCGACCTCGACGGGAATCTTATCGAAGGCGAAATCAATCCGACCAACGCCGAGATCGTTCACATGCACGCCATCGTCTACAAAGAGCGGCCGGAGACCGGCGCCGTCGTCCACACCCACTCGACCTACGCGACCAGCTTTGCTCTCGCCAGTCGCGCACTCGGTTGCGCCTATGAAGCGCTGGTGCGAAACGACATGGCGTCAGGCGTGCCGCTCGCCAAATACGGCCCGCGCGGTTCAGCGGAATCGATATCGAATATCGCCGACGCCTTGAACGCAACGAAAAACACCAAAGCAGTGCTGCTGGAAAACCACGGCGTGCTCGCCTTCGGCGCCAACCCGGCCGCCGCGGCCCGCGCCAATTTAATCGTCGAGGAAGCGGCGCAGATGGCGATCTTCGCCGAGGTCCTCGGCGGCGCCAAGAATATTCCGCTTGAATTACTGCAAGCCACCGTCGGCCGCCGGGACGAATTCGCCCGCGCGGGAACGCAACGGGCCTGATGTAGGGGCGGGTTTTAAACCCGCCCGCTTGTGACAGGCAGCAAACAACTCAATGTTATTAGGTTTCAGAAAGGATCAAGAACATGGAAATGACCGCAGGTGAAAAACGCAAAACTCTCAAAGCGCTGATGCAGCAACCGATCTGCCATCTCGCGCCGAGTTGTAACG
>CAYZJE010000311.1:0-4274 GCA_964478485.1 uncultured Syntrophobacter sp.
TAGCTCGATATTTGCGCAGCCTGCGCAAACTCCTGCGCCGCCGATCCCAAGGGCGACCAGCCGGTCGCCCCTACGCCCCTTTTGTGACCTTTGCGTTCTTTGCGGCCAATCTTCTTCAGTTGCGGCTGTGCCGCGCTAGGCACTTTGTGGTTAAATACGTTTGCCGCTCCCAAAGAACCTTTTATTGAAATTTAGGTTGACATAAAGGCGTATCACCGATAGCTTTTTTTCAGCTTTGCGTTTCCGTTTCTAGTCAAAACAAACAGCAAGATGGCGACCGTCGACGAAACCAAGTCCCGGCTCCTGCGCGGCGTGGTGCAGGATAACATCAACGTGCTGCAAGGGGTCAAGCTGCAGCGCCGGCGCAAATTTATCGTCAACCCGTGGTGGTTGACCGGTTTGTTGGTGCTAGGTTTCGCCTATCTCTTGCGGCCCGCGGCGGTGGTCTCAACCGCACGCGCACCCGTGGCGATCGCCAACCAAGCCACGGCGGCGATCAATATCGAGCAAACTCCGGAAGCGGCGGCGCTGCTTGCCAACCCGCGTCCCATCGATCGCGGCACGATCCCGCTGGCAATCAAGCGCATCGTCATCGATCCGGGTCATGGCGGTGAGCCGGGGGCGACTTCCGCTTCGGGGGTTGCCGAGAAGGAAATAACCCTGGACGTGGCGCTGCGGCTGCGCCGCTTGCTCGCCGACGCGCCGTACGAAGTTCTGCTCACGCGCCAAACCGACCGCCTGATCTCGCTCGACAAGCGCGTCGCCTTCGCCAACGAAAACAAGGCCGACCTGTTTGTTTCGATCCACGTCAATTGGCTCGAACCGAGCAGCATCCGCGCCCTGGAAACCTATTACGTCGGGCCGAGCGACGACCCAGCCACGCTGAGACTGGCGAGCATGGAAAATAAGGACTCCGGCTATTCCCTATCGGATTACAAAAAAATTCTCGAAAAGATTTATGTCGACGCGCGCCACGACGAATCGCGCGCCTTGGCCAAAACGATTCAAACAAACCTCTATCGCGCGCTCAAGCCGGTCAATCCGGTGCTGGAGGACCGCGGCGTCAAAAGCGCGCCGTTCGTCGTTCTGATCGGCACACAAATGCCCGCCATCCTCGTGGAGATCTCCTGCCTATCCAACGATGACGAGGTTAAGTTGTTGACAAAAGAAGATTATCGAGAAAGTATCGCGCTGGCTCTGTTACAGGGCATCCGCGGTTACGCCAGAAGCCTCAATGGCCCCGACAGGAAAGGTAACTAACTCATGGAAGAATCCAACGAAACACTGTGCGTCGGCATCGATCTCGGCACTTCACGTAGTTCGATCTCCGCCTCCAACGGCGAGCGTCACGTGATCGACAGCTACGTCGGCTGGCCGGTGGACATGGTCGCGCGCAAGGTGGTGAAAAAATCGGTGCTGGTCGGCCGCGAAGCCCTCGACAACCGCTCCATGCTCGATCTGCGCCGGCCCCTCGAACGCGGCATCATGAAAGAAGGATCGGAGAAGGACCAGGAAGCGGTGCAGGAAATTCTCCGCCATCTGATCAACGTCGCCGGCATCAAACAGAAGGGCAAGAGCAAATCGCGCGTGCGCGCCGTGGTCGGCGTGCCCGCCGAAGCGTTCCGCGTCAGCCGGCAAAACCTGCGCAATACCATGGAGGGCATCGCCGATAGCGTGATGCTGGTCTCCGAACCCTTCGCCGTAGCCTACGGCCTCGAAGCGCTGCTACACGCTCTGGTGATCGACATCGGCGCCGGCACCGCTGACTTCTGCGTCATGCAGGGGCGTTATCCCACGGAGGAAGATCAGCGCACAGTGCCCAATGCCGGCGATTCGATCGATGAGCAGCTCGATAAGCTCATCCGCGAGCGCCATCCCGAGGCGCAGTTCTCGATTCACATGATCCGCCAATGGAAAGAACGCTGGAGTTTTGTTGGCGAACCGCGAGACCGAGTGGTCATCATCGCGCCGGTGAAAGGCAAAGCGACCGAAATCGATATCACCAACGAGATGCGCGCCGCCTGCGAGAGCATCCTGCCGCCGATATGCGAGACGATGATAGACTTACTGTCTAAAGTCGAACCGGACTTTCAGGACAAAGTGCGCAACAACGTGATCCTCGCGGGCGGCAGCTCGCTGATTGCCGGCTTAACCGACGCGGTTCAAAAGAGCTTGCTTGATCTCGGCGGCGGGCGCGCGATTGTGGTCAAAGATCCGGTATTCGCCGGTTCCGACGGCAGCCTCGCCATCGCCAACGATGCTTCCAGCGCAGATTGGGACAAGCTTTCGCTTTAGCAAGCTGCTTAAAAAGGTGGAACATGCTTCGACACGCTCAGCATGACCGGAATTATTTCAGTCATTTCACGTCCCCCTCCGTTCGTCCTGAGCCTGTCGAAGGACTCCGAAAGGGTTATTTAGCAACCTGCTGGCGGCGCACAACTATTCACGCAGCGCAGTGAGCTTGGCGCACTGACTGTTATCAAAGATGGACGACTGGATTTCCGATTTGCTGATTTTCTGCGCCGGCATCGCCGGCGGGGTGCTTATTGCCAGCATCAAGCCTTATCTTTCCGCTGCCAAGACCCGCCGCACCCAGATGGTGGCGGCGCGCGCCCGCATGCTCGCCGATCTCAAGGAGAAACACGACGAAGAGATCCTCGAACAAGCGTTCCGCACCACCGAAGCGATCAAGGGCGAGCTCGACAAGTCACTCGCCACCTTGCGAAAAACGCTTAATGCCGTGCTGCCGGTCAACGGCGCACCGGAGACGCAACCGGGAAGACCGGTGGTTCAGCTAGCCGAACCGGTCAAGTCCAACTGATTTTCGCTCACGATAAAGCGTTCGCGCGGGGGCGAGTTTATAAACGCAGCCACTTCGCGGGCGGGGTATTGACCCCGCCGCCAAGTGCAATATCGCAAAGGGGATGCTCGCCCCCTTTGGAAACCCCATTTAATGGTTCCACGCTGCGAGCAGCGTGGTCGACACGAAACGAAATCCAAAGGGGGTATTGGCGCCGGCTTTGCCGCTGCCGCCAGTAAGCATTATGGCTGAAGACGTCATCAAATTAGGACTGTTCAATCAAGACGCGGCGATCATCGCCGCCAACCAAAAGGGCTTCCTCAAAAAGGAAAACATTCGCGTCGAGATTAACACGGTCACCGACTCGCCGACCTTGCTGCGCAACTTGATCAGCGGCAGATACGACTTGATCTTGAACAACGCGGACAACGTCATCGCCTGGGCCGAGGGCCAGGGCGAAGATCCGCAGAAAAACGATTTCGTGATATTTCTCGGTGGTAGTCAGGGCGTCGACCAGAAGCTGGTCGTCGCGCCGGGGATCAACGACTACCAGGATCTCAAAGCCAAAGTCTTTGCGACCGACGCGACCACCACAGGTTACGCGGTCGTCGCCGTTGCGATCATGAAGAAGTACGGGCTCGAATGGAACCGCGACTACACGCTTAAATCCTTTGGCAATACGGTCGCCCGCGCCGATGCCATGAGCCGCGGCGACGCCGCCGGGGCGATGATGAGCATGGCGGACGAAGAAATCAAAAAGCGCGGCTTCAAGGTGCTCACCGAAGCTAAAGACCACGTCAAGCATTACGCTCGCGGCCTCGGCGCTACGCGCCGAGAATGGGCCAACGCCAACGAAGAGCTGGTCGTGCGCTTCACCCGCGCCATGATCCGCGCCACGGATTGGCTGCAAGACGAGACCAAGAAGGACGAAGTCATCCAACTGCTCCTGGGCGAAACCAAGAACAACAAGGCGCGCGCCGAAGCGATGTACCGCGCGACCCTCAGCCCGACCATGGGCCTCACCCCGCGCAGCCGCATCGACTTGGACGGCATCCGCACGGTCATTGAACTCCGCGAAATCGCCGGTCTGATGAAACCGCCCGTGCCCAAGCCGGAAAAGTACGTCGACGAAAGATTTTACCAGAAAGCCATCGCAACCCTGGCGCGCTGAACGCGGCACAACCTGCTCCTACGGCAATTCGGTGCGGCGACTTAATCGAAGAAAATCTCCCCTAACCCCTCTTTTACAAAGAGGGGAAAATTCTTATATCGGGTTTCCCCCTTTGTAAAAGGGGGACGAAGGGGGATTTTTATTCCAGTGAGCAGAATTTTCCCCTTGCGCTTGCACACCAACTTTGGCTATTTTCTATACCTCAATCAATCAAACTCTTGGAGGTGACCCATGTTCGAAGTCGGTGGCAGAAAAATCGCAAACACTTTGGCGGAGCTTGTCGCTCCCGAGCGGGCCGCGCTA
>CAYZJE010000312.1:0-5289 GCA_964478485.1 uncultured Syntrophobacter sp.
CGATGTCGTTGTGCATCCTGGCGCCGCTGTTTGCCGCCGCGCTGTCTTTCGCCTGGCCGCGCGCCGGCCGCTGGCTGGCGCTTTCGGCCGGCGCCGCGATCGCGCTCGGAGCGGCAGCGCTGGCCCACGACGTGTTAAACATCGGCGTGCTGCGCCATCACGTCAGCGGCTGGGCGGCGCCGCTCGGCATCGAGCTGCGCTTCGACGGCTTGGCCGCGCTGATGCTGATTGTCGCCGCGACGATCGGCCTGGCGATCACGATTTACGCGCCCTACTATTTTTCAGCCGGCGCCCATGGCCACGACGCGGAGTCGAAGCACCAGCAGAACTACTTCTGGCCGCTCTGGATGTTTCTCTGGGCCGCGCTCAACGCGCTGTTTCTCTCCGCCGATATTTTCAATCTGTATGTGACGCTCGAGCTGCTCGGGTTTTCAGCCGTCATGCTGGTGGCGCTCGCGGGTCAAGGGCCTGCCTTCAAAGCCGCCATGCGCTATCTGTTCGTTAGCCTGTCGGGCTCTTTGTTCTATCTGATGGGCGTCGGACTGATCTACGGCGCCTATTCGACCGTGGACTTGGCCTTGCTCAAGACTCTGGTCAAGCCCGCGCCGGTGACTTGGATCGCACTGGCGTTGATGACCGCCGGTCTGCTGATGAAGAGCGCGCTCTTTCCGATGCACTTTTGGCTGCCGCCGGCCCACGCCAATGCGCCGGCGCCGGTGAGCGCCCTGCTCTCCGCGCTGGTGGTCAAAGGCGCCTTCTACATTCTGCTGCGCGTTTGGTTCGAAGCTTACGGTGCGACGGCCACGCTCAGCGCGGCACAACTCCTAGGCGCCTTTGGCGCCGCGGCCATCGTTTGGGGATCACTGCAGGCGTTGGTGCAAACCCGCTTGAAAATGCTCGTCGCCTACTCCACCGTGGCCCAGCTGGGCTACCTCTTCCTTCTCTACCCGCTGGCCTGGCAACAGCCGGACGGCTTCAGCGCCTGGGGCGGCGGGCTGATTTTTCTCGCCGCCCACGCCTGCGCCAAGACCGCCATGTTTCTAACCGCCGGCAACATCATGATGGCTGCCGGCCATGATCGCATTCGCCATCTCGACGGCATCACCCACGTCTTGCCGGTGTCGGTGTTCGCCTTCGCGCTCGCCGGCATGAGCCTGGTTGGCATTCCGCCGAGCGGCGGCTTCATCGGTAAGTGGTTGCTACTCAACGCCGCCATCCATCGCGGCGAGTGGTTTTGGGCGGCGATCCTCGTCATCGGCGGTCTGCTCGCCGCCGCTTATGTGATGCGGGTGCTAAGCCATGCCTTTACCAGGGTCAAAGATCCACCGGCGCTGCAACCGATTTCACCAGTAATGGAATGGACCGCCTTCACCTTGGCGTTGTTGGCGGTCGTGCTCGGATTCGCCGCGCATTGGCCGGCCGAACTGCTGCGCGCCGGCGCGCCGCTTGGCGGGCCGCTGCTGCATGGAGGTGGGATGTGATGGACGGCGGCGGATTGTTACTTGGCATCTTATTGAGCTCGTTCGTTACCGGCGTGGTGATTTTTTTTCTTGCCGAAGAACGGCATAGCCTGCGCACCTGGCTAAATTTACTCGGTGCGTTCATCAAACTGGTTTTCGTGATCACGCTCTTACAAGGTGTTCACGCGGGCCAGAGCTACGAATACCGTTACAGCTTGGCGCCAGGCATCGATTTTCGCCTAGTGGCCGACCCCAATTCGGTCTTCTTTGTAACGCTGTCGACGGTGCTGTGGCTGCTCACCACCTTGTACGCAGTCGGCTATCTGGAAAACTCGCCGCACCGTAGCCGCTTCTTTGGCTTTTTCAGCATGTGTGTCAGCGTTACCACCGGTGTCGCGCTGGCGGGAAATCTGTTCACGTTTCTCACTTTTTATGAACTGCTGACGCTCTCGACTTACCCGCTAGTGGTGCACCGCGGCACCGCCGCGAGCATGCGTTCGGGCAAGATTTATCTTACCTACACACTGAGCGGCGGAGCCCTGCTATTGGTGGCGGTGGCCTGGCTGCAGGCGATCGCCGGCCCGGTGGAGTTTCGTTTGACCGGCGCGCTTGCGGAGGTTGCCAAGACGCATCCGACGGAACTGCGCGTGCTGTTCGCCATGTTTATCATCGGCCTTGGCGTCAAGACCGCCTTGGTGCCGCTGCATGGTTGGTTGCCCCAGGCGATGGTCGCACCGGCGCCGGTCAGCTCGTTGCTCCACGCGGTGGCGGTGGTCAAAGCGGGCGCATTCGGCATTGTTCGTTTGGTGTACGACGTCTACGGCGAGAAGACCGCCGCCGAGTTGGGCCTGCTGCAACCGCTGGCGATCGCCGCGTCGATTACGATCATCTATGGATCGCTGCGCGCTTTGGCGCAGGATGAACTGAAAAAGCGGCTCGCCTATTCGACCGTGAGCCAAGTCTCCTACATCGTTCTCGGCGCGGCCATTGTCAGTCCGCTGGCCGCCATCGGCGGAATCGTTCACCTCGTCCATCAAGGCGTAATGAAGATCACCATGTTTTTCGCCGCCGGCAACTATGCCGAGACCCTCGGCATCCATCACATTGGTGAAATGAACGGCGTTGGCCGGCGCATGCCGCTCACCAGCGCAGCGTTCACGGTAGCCGCGCTGGCGATGATCGGCGTGCCGCCGCTGGCGGGCTACGTCAGCAAATGGTATCTGCAAACCGGCGCCATCGACGCCGGCGACACCTGGCTGACCCTCGTATTCGGCACCAGTAGCTTGCTCAATGCCGCTTACTTTCTGCCAATTCTCTATCGCGCCTGGTTTCTCGCGCCGCCCGAGCGCTGGCCCGAGGAACGCCAGCTCGGCCGCGCCGAGACCCACTGGATGCTGCTCGTGCCACCGATTGTCACGGCTATTTTGGTCGTCTGGTTCGGTCTCTTCGCCGAGTCTCCGTTTAGCCCGCTTACCTGGGCGAAGCTGATCGCCGCCCGCGAGTACGGACAATGAGCATGACCGGCTTCCAATCGCTGCTACTCGCCGCGGTCATGACTCCCGTATTGAACGCACTCGCGCTCACGGTGCCGCGCTGGCGCAGCTTGGTGCTCCGTTTGATCCCACTGGCGACGCTGCCGGCGTTGACGCTCGCACTCTTCGGTCCGCTCGGCACAACCGTGGAAATCTCCTGGGTCGTCAAAGATGCGAATCTGCGCTTCGACGCTATCAGCCAGATATTCCTGCTTTTCACCAGTATCCTCTGGCTCGCCGCGGCTTGGTACGCGCATACATATTTGGCCGAAGACCGGCACCGCACGCGCTTTTACTTATTGTTTCTGCTCGCCATGGCCGGCAATTTCATTGTGATTGTCGCCAACGACATTCCGAGTTTCTACATCGGCTTCGCCCTCATGAGTTTTGCCTCCACCGGCTTAGTGGTGCACCGCGGCGATCAAGAGGCGCTGCGCGCCGGGCGCACATATCTAATCCTGGTGATGATCGGTGAAGTATTACTGTTCGCCGCATTCACCTTTCTCTCCTTCAATCACCCCAGTTTGAAGATCGCCACGCTGCACCAGCAGCCGGTCGCTCCCATGGTATTGATTTTGATACTGACTGCCTTTGGCATAAAAGCCGGCGCCCTGAGCTTGCATTTTTGGCTTCCGCTGGCTCACCCGGCCGCACCGGTGCCGGCCAGCGCGGTGTTGAGCGGCGCCATGATCAAAGCCGGGCTGTTAGGTTGGCTGCGCTTCTTGCCGCTCGGCACAGCGAGTCTGCCAGACTTTGGCTACTTCGCCATCGTCGGCGGCCTCGGCGCAGCCTTTTTCGGTACCTTTGTCGGAGTCACCCAAAGCAATCCCAAAGCCGTGTTGGCCTACTCGAGTATCAGCCAGATGGGTATCATCACCACTGGTATCGGTGTCGGCTTGGTCCTGCCCGAAATCTGGCCATCCACGCTCGTAGCGATCTTGCTCTACAGCGCGCATCACGGCCTTGCTAAAGGAGCGCTTTTTCTTAGCATCGGACCAGCCCAGGGGGCGAGCAGGAAATGGGAAGTATGGGCAGTTCGCATCGGCCTCCTGATCCCGGCTCTCGCACTGGCGGGCGCGCCTTTCACCAGCGGCGCATTGGCGAAACTCGCACTCAAGAGTAACGTTGCGCTCTTGCCCGACTCGTGGGCGACCTGGGTTGGCGTACTGTTGCCGCTGGCTGCCATCGGCACAACGTTAACGATGCTCCGCTTTCTTTGGCTAACCTGGCCCTCAGTCGGATCTCGCGAGGCCAACTTGGTAGCGGGAATAGTCCAACCTTGGCTCTTTCTCGTGCTAGTCGTGGCCAGTCTATTTTGGTTTCTTCCCGGCACAGCCGCATGGTTGCCGGGGAAATTTACACTGGAGAAACTCTGGCTCGCGACCTGGCCGCTCCTCGCTGGCGGCGCGCTCGCCTACCTGGGCGCGCGCTTAAGCAGCAAGATCAGCCCGCGCCAAGATCGAGCGCTGCCCGCCGGCGACATCATCGTCGGCTTTGAATGGCTTGCCAAGCTCGTGGCTAAACTGCTGCTGCCGCCGCAACCCACGCACCACGAGCCCACCGCGACGCCACACCCTATCTCCTGGGTGGCCAAGCTCCTCGGCCACGCGCAGCCCAAGCTGCTTAGCGCCGAGCGCCTGCTTAGGCAATCCAACGTTTCCGGCGCCAGCCTGCTTTTTATCATTCTCGTCCTCTGCTGGCTGCTCACAATAAGTTAGCACGACCATGCCTCGCGCCAGCGAGAACTCCCGAGCGGCACCATTTGCTTTGCATCGAGACTTGTCCTAAATCTGGACATCGCTAGAAACGAAACAAGGATGCGATTTTTTCCATTAGCGGCCCGATCCGGTTGTCCTTATATTCAAGCTCGCTTTGTAATGCACGAGCATCTAGATTGGATGGATTGACCTGATTCATCCCGCCTTAACCCAAACCCTAGGAACATCATGACGGAATCCCATATATTACAAAACTTCCTATCACCGCCGGTGCTGTTCTTTTTCCTCGGGTTGATCGCTGCCCTGGTCCGTTCCGATCTTGAGATTCCGCAACCGTTACCGAAGTTTTTTTCCCTCTATCTGCTAATGGCCATCGGCTTCAAGGGCGGTGTCGAGCTCAATCATAGCGGCTTGTCCGCCGACGTAATCCTCGCCTTAGGGGCTGCCATGACCATGGCAGTGGTGGTGCCGATCTATAGTTAATTTATTCTGCGCTTACGGCTAAACGTCTATGACGCCAGCGCCATCGCCGCCACCTACGGATCGATTAGCGCGGTGACTTTCATTACGGCAATCTCC
>CAYZJE010000313.1:0-7101 GCA_964478485.1 uncultured Syntrophobacter sp.
ATTCCCCCTCCTCTTTCCTCCCCCGCAAGCGGGGGAGGATGAAGGTGGGGGTGTGCCCTTTGCGTTTCCGATCGTCCTGAGCTTGTCGAAGGATGCGGCCAATCCCTCTTCCTAAACCGTAGTTGGCGCGGCTTCTTGCGACGGACGGCCCAAACCCAAGCGGCGGGCGATGATCAAGCGGTCGGTATCGAGGGTGCCGCCGCCGTGTAGCCAACCGGGACCGCTGCGCACGGTGTATTCGAAATCGGCCACCTCATGCACCGAATCGTCCGGCGCCAGCGCGTCGTAACCGAGGATTCGCTGCACCCGTGCGGAGTTGCGCAACCGCACCATGCGCTGAAAGTAAAGATACTGCGGCCCGCCGTAGGAATGGGGTTCGCGCACATAACGATGCCAGAAGTTACGCAAGCCCATGAGCCGCTGGACATCGAGATCGATCAGCATATCAGCGAGTTGGTCCCTGATATCCTGATCCTCCATCAGACTTGCACCATCGAATTCGGTTTTTTGGCAGTGCGCAATGAGCCGTTTGAACAACGGATTTTCTGCCACGCTGCCGCCGCCGCCATGTTCAAGCTCAAGATAACTGTTGGCGACTTTCCAGCCATTGTTTTCACCGCCGACCAAATATTTCGCCGGCACCCGCACGTTATCGAAGAATACCGCGTTCTTGATCCCCATCATCAGATGCAAGTGCTGGATCGTGATGCCGGGAAGAGTGGCCGGGATATACAGCCAACCCAAGTTTTCGTGACGCTTGCCGGCGGGATTGGTGCAGACGAACGTCCAGAGGAAATCCGGCGGCAAGTGATGACCGACCATGATCTTCTGACCATTGACGATGTAATCGTCGCCGTCGCGAATCGCTTTGGTTTGGCAATTGGCCACATCGCTGCCGCCCTGCGGCTCGGTCAAAACTTGCCACACCGCCAACTCACCCCGCATCATCGGCGGCAAGAATTCCATCTTTTGCTCTTCCGTGCCAAACTTCATCAGCGCAGGTGCGACCAGACGCGCTAGTGTGTAGAAGATTGAACCGAGCGGCAGACCGTAACGATCGATTTCGGTTTCCAGCACGAACTGATGATCGAGACTTAAGCCGGCGCCGCCATATTTCACCGGATAGGTGGGAAACAACCAGCGCTTTTTTCCCAACTTGCTCGCCAACTCGCGGCG
Organism: uncultured Syntrophobacter sp.; assembly: GCA_964478485.1. GTDB lineage: Bacteria > Desulfobacterota > Binatia > UBA9968 > UBA9968 > DP-20. The sequence goes on from CAYZJE010000313.1 coordinate 1,177, forward strand.
AAACTTATACTCCTCGGCATTTTCCCGGGTCGACCAGATCCCTGACCAGCGCAGGTGTTCGCTGCCCTTCATGTTTTCGGCCAGCCAGTCACGCACTTCCTTGCGAAAGGCACTGATCTCCGGCGTATCCTGTTGTAAGCTAAAGTCCATTGGTTTGTCTCCTTTTTGTTGTAACGATGTTAATCCGTTGCCATCGCGTGTTTCAAAGCCTCGCGCGTACAAAAGTAAGTAGTGAGGAGCAAGTAGTAAGGAGTTTAGGAAGGGAACTCCGGACTCCTCACTCCTAACTATTCACTCCTCACTTCCCTCAAACGTCCCACTCCCCCGCCACCAGCCGGGGAATGATCGGCTGCAAGATCCGATACGAGAGGCCCCACAAGCGATGCGCGCCGACTTGATAGAACGAAACCTGCTCAGCTTTCTGCCAGGTCGGAAAGCGGTCGATCATTCTGTCATGGGCGCCGGGGCGAATGAGGTCGCTCAGTTTCACATCCAAGAGCGCAGCGATCTCGCGCTCGGCGACTTGCCACCGATCGGGAACCGTGATTCGCGCTAGATATGGAAACACGCGGTAGCCGGTCGTGCGGGTCGGTTCCATCGGTAACTCGGCGAGCACGTCTTGGCGCGCCACGCTCAAACCAAGCTCCTCACGCAGCTCGCGCAGCGCGGTGTCGAGCATCGTCTCGTCTTGCGGGTCGTGCTTGCCGCCCGGAAATGCGATCTGACCGCCGTGCACGCCGCCGGGATTACGGAGAATCATCACGATATGCAGCTCACCGTCGCTGCTACGATGGACCGGGATGACCACGGCGGAATCGATCATGCGCTCTTTCCTCTCGTCCGCTTTTACTACACGAGCGGTGATCCGGCAATGGATTTTCACCGAGCAACAAATCCTATTACATCGCTCCGCTGTCTATGCTAAAGCTCTGCTGAAAGGCAGATTGGCCATGGACAAGCAGCCCAATTTTCTCTTCATCATCACTGACCAGCATCGCGCCGATCACCTCGGCTGCTACGGCAACCAGATCGTCAAGACGCCGAACATCGATCGGCTCGCCGCCAGCGGCGCGCGCTTTGAAAATTTTTATGTCGCCACGCCGATCTGCATGCCCAACCGCGCCACACTCATGACCGGCCGAATGCCGTCGCTGCACGGCGCGCGCCAAAACGGCATCCCGCTCTCGCTCAACGCGACGACCTTCGTCGAGATCATGCGCGCGGCGGGCTACGACACCGCGCTCATCGGCAAGTGCCATCTGCAAAGCATCAGCGGCAATCCGCCGACCATCGGCATGCCGGAGCCGGAGCCAAACAAGATTCAGCCGCCGGCTCACTTGCGCGAGGCCGACCGAACTTGGCCAAGCCACGGCCGCTACGACCAGGAGCTGCGCTCGACCTGGCAAAACGATCCGGAGTTCGAGTTGACACTGCCCTATTACGGTTTTAGCCATGTCGATCTCGCGGTCGGCCACGGCGATGAGATCGTCGGCCATTACTCCCGCTGGCTCAAACAGCGCCACGCTGATCCAGATTCGCTGCGCGGGGCGAAGCACCAGTTGCCGGGCAACAACTACATTGTGCCGCAAGCTTGGCGCACCCGGGTTCCCGAAGAACTTTATCCGACCGCCTTTGTCGCCGAGCACACGATCAAATATTTAGAAAACTATTCACGCAGCGATCGCGCCAAGCCATTTTTTCTCCAGTGCTCCTTTCCCGATCCGCACCATCCCTTTACACCGCCGGGCCGCTACTGGGACATGTACGCCCCCGAAGAGATTCCCTTACCGCCATCTTTCAATCCTGGGGAGCGCCCGATCACGCCGCACCTGCAAAAACTCTACGACGAACGCAGGGCTAACCAAGCCAACCGTGAGGGCCAGCGCACCTTCGCCATCAGCGAACGGGAAGTGCGCGAGGCCACCGCTCTGACCTACGGCATGATCACCATGATCGACGACGCCATCGGCAGCCTCCTGAGCTGGCTCAGAACCCTCCGTCTCGATCACGACACGGTGGTGATCTTTACCAGCGATCACGGCGACTTCATGGGCGATCAGCAATTATTGTTAAAAGGCGCGCTGCATTATCGCGGCCTGGTGCGCGTGCCGTTTATCTGGCAGGAAGCGAACGTCGGGGATGGCGGCATAGTCAACAACGGCCTGTGCAGCACCCTGGACATCGCCAGCACAATCCTCGACCGCGCCGGCCTGGCGGGGCACAACGGCATGCAAGGAAAAAGTCTCTTGAGTGCCGTCAATGGCGGCGACACCGGCCACGACGCGCTGGTCATCGAAGAGCACCAGCGGCGCGGCTATATGGGTTTCAAAAACAACTTCCGAGCGCGCAGTCTGATCACGAAAAACCATCGCTTGACGATCTACGAGGGCGCCGACTGGGGCGAGATCTACGACTTGGCCAATGATCCGCACGAAATCAACAATTTGTGGAATGAACCGAGCGCTCAGAGTCAGCGCCACGAGATGATGGAGCAATTAGCAAGAAAGATGATGGAGTTGGCCGACACGAGCCCACTGGCGATCCATCACGGGCCATAAACGGAAAACCCTGTTCCAATCGTTCAAAACGTTCAAGCCGTTCAAATCGTTATTGGATGCTGCCCCTGCGCATCGACGGCATCACCGCCGTAAAACGATTTGAACGTTTTGAACGACTTGAACGGAGCGAAGCGATGGAACGAGTTTAATTTAAGGTTTGACGCCCGACGCGATCAACGCCGGCATCGGCAGCTCGACCACATCGCCTTTGGTGTATGGCGCCAACGCCACGTGCATTTCCTCGCGAATCTTGTTCAACACCGTCGGCTTCTGCGCGCGCAATAACCCCGCAGTGCGCACCGTGCTGTCTTTCATCGCGTTAAACAGGCCGTTGCCGGCCGGCAAGCGCCAAGTTTGCGTGACCTTCGTTACGCTTGGCGATTCGAATCCGGCTACGAGCAAACCGCGCGTGCATTCGTCGGGGTCGCTGTAGCGAAAAAATGGCGGCCCTTCGGGTAGTTCGACTCGCGGTTCGCCGTGCAGCTCGACCGCGCGCAGCACAATGGCGAAGCCGATGGTCTCTTCCGACTTGCACCAGACCGAAAACGCGAAGCGTCCGCCGGCGCGCAGCACGCGATGCGCTTCGAGCAGCGCAAGCTCGGGCTGGCCAAGGTGAAGAATCCCGAAATTCATCGCCGCCGCATCGAACAGGCCGTTACCCAGCGGCAGCTTTTCCGCGTCGCCTTCGCGAAACTCGACATCGTCATGAAGCTGCTTGGCCTGCGCGACCATGGCGGCAGAAAAGTCGACACCGAGCACGGTCGCGCCCCGTTTCGCCGCCGCCGCAGCGACGTAACCCGGCCCGCTGGCGATATCGAGAAAGCTCATGCCCTTCTTGAGCCGCAAGGCATCGAGCAGCGGCTCGATCGCCTGTATCGTCAGAGTGCCAAAAGCTTCGTGATAGCCGGTGGGAATATTCTCCCAGCCGGCACGCTCGAAATTGCGAAATTTTTCTGCCTCAAGAATCATGATGGCTACACACTCGTAAGATTGTCCGTTGAATTTTCTTAAATTTAGAGTCTTCAGGCTTCCGTGTGAAAGCAGGGCTGGGAGATTGCACCGCCGAGACGCGGAGAACGCAGAGTAAAGATTGTTTGATTAAAAAATTTCTCCCAACTCTGTGAACTCTGTGCCTCTGTGGTGAATGTTTCTTCACAGGAAACCCGGTATAACCTAAATTTATAGCATGGACGCGGGCACAAAGGAATTTCGTCTTGACCCTGGCTCTGCTTTTCTTTACTGTCGGCACGCGGAGGATATTTATGAAGCTCAAATTGGCGTTAATTTTATCGCTGAATCTACTTTTGGTGGTCATTGTGTCGGCTAGCCAAGGGGCTCAAGCTTTAACCAAAGTAATAATGACCACCGGCTCATTCAGCGAACGGGAAGCCTGCATGTACGTTGCTCAAGACTATGGATTCCTGCGGCGTTACGGCATCGACTTAACCTTCGTTCAAGTCCGCAACGGCCCGGTCGGCATGGCGGCGCTAGCTTCCGGTGAAACCCAGATGCATGAAGGTTCCGCCACCGGCGCGGTGCTCGGTTCCGCCGCGGAAGGCATGGACTTAGTTTTCGTTGCCGGGATGATCAACAAACTGATTGGCAACATCATGGCATCGCCGAAAATCAAAACTCCCGCTGATTTGAGAGGTAAAGTCATCGCCGTCACCAGCGCCAGCGGCGGCAGTTGGATGTTCACCACGCTGGCCCTCGAATACTGGGGCTTGGACGCCAAACGCGACGGCATCACGTTTCGCATCCTCGGCGACGAATCGGTGCGCAGCCAGGCGCTGCTCCAAGATTCCATCGCGGCAACCCATCTCGGCTACACGTTTTCTGCGCCACTCGTGAGCCGGGGTTTTACCAACCTAGGAGACCTCGCCAAATTACCCATTCCATTTCAAAGCACCGGCGTCCTGACGACCCGGCGGTATATGAATGCCTCCCCCGAGGTCATCGAGAACGTGCTTCGCGGTGTTGTCGATTCACTGAACTTCATCGCGCAACCGGAAAACAAACCGGCGGTGCTGAAAAGTTTAATGAAGGGGCTGCGGCTAAAAAACGTTGAGCAAGCTATTGAAGGCTACGACACCCTAGCCAGTATTTACGAACGCAAGATCTACCCGCGCGCCGACGGCGTTCGCAATGTCATCCGTCTTCTCGGTCAGACCAACGAAAAAATCCGCAAGCTCAAAGCTGAAGAATTAGTCGACGATCGCTTTGTCAGGAAGCTGGAAAAAGAAGGAAGGTTCTAAAACCTATCTTGGCAATTACCCAACAGGTAGGGGGCGCGATTCATCGCGCCCTTCTTAACGTCGCCGCCACCGCCCCACCGGGCGCAATAAATTTCGCCCCTACACAAGCGATGCCATAAACGTGATCGGTCACCTAGGATGGGTTGAGGAAACCGATAGCCATCGCCTTTTCTGCCTTCTACGGCATCTCTTCAAGCAGCTTGCCGAACCCTTTGACTTTTTGCCGGATGTGCAGCCGCTTCTGCACCGACCAGACGCGAGCCGGCACGGCGTGCACGACGGGCACCTGCAAGTCTTCTTCGAGCAGGTGGATGATATCCAAGCAGCGCCAGCCGGTGCCGAGCATGTAGATGCCGTCGGCGCCAGGATGTTTGAGGAAGGCTTGCCTTGTGTGCGCGTAGATTTCCGTCGAGGCTAACCGGCCGACATCGGCAAAGTCGACTTTCATCCCTTCCATCGCCAGCACTTCGAAGCCCGCTTCCTGGAAGTAGCGGGTGAACATTTCGTTGATGCTGCCGACGAAGTAAGTCACGCCGACGAATTTCTTTACGCCCAGCGCGCGCAGCGCTTCGACTTGGGTCTGCGCCGCAGTGACGATGGGAATTTTGAACTCCGCTTCCCACTCCTTGGTGATCTTTGCTTCACCCGCAAAGCCGTGCACCATGAACGGCGGCGCGCCTTCTGGATGAATCAAGTCGACACCTTCCTTAGCCAGCTCCGCGACCTTTTCATGGACGGCATTGAGGGCAGCGCGAAACTCGTCTTCCGTGCCGCGCTGGAAGTTCAGGTACACCGGCACCACACCGACGCCTTCAGGCATCAAACGAATGAATTCTTCCAACGATCCCGGCCGATGGGTCGGTTTTACGACCCCAACCACACCGCGCCAACTGGTAAAGACCATCTCAATCTCCTACTTCACGACCGTTATGCGCAATTCGGAATGATTCTCCCGCAGAGGCGCCAAGGCGCGAAGTTTAAATTCTTTTTCTCCGAAACTTAGCGTCTTTGCGCCTTTGCGGGATCAATTTCTTCTCCGACTCCTCCACGCATTATTTGCCAAAGATCTGCGGAAACTTCGCCTTCATCTTGGCGCGGTACTCTTCCGGCAC
>CAYZJE010000314.1:0-6044 GCA_964478485.1 uncultured Syntrophobacter sp.
TAATTCCGTAGTGGTTGAGCAGATGCTGGGTGTGGCGGGTATCCTCGGCGGCGATCAAATCGACTTCCTTGAGCACCCGCAACGCGCGCAGCGTGATGTCTTCGAGATTGCCGATGGGCGTAGGCACGATGTAGAGTGACCCTGCCACTAAAACACCCCACCCGGGTCGAGGATGGAGGATGGAGGATGGAGGATCGCCTGAGACTCGCTCGCTATCTTTCTCGATCTATCCTCGATTTTCGATCCTCCATCCTCGATTTTCCATCCTCGACCCGCGATCTTCACTTCTCCCACTCGACGTGCTCAGTAAATCCGGTAGAATTAACCGTCACGAAACTAACATAGCGGCGCAGTCACTTGCAATTTAGCTTCCGGCTGCTTATTTTTGGGCTATGCAAGATTGTCGCGGCCACGAGAACAGTCGAACGTAAGTCGAACCATGGACGAAAAAGTTTTGATCTTTGGACAGGATTTGTGCCAATACACTTCGGCGGCGCGGGCGGATTTCGCGCGCCGGAAAGTTCCCTTCGAATACATCAACGTGCTTGAAGACGACGCCGGCCTCGAACGCATGCTCAAGCTAACCAAGGGGCGCCGCAAGATTCCCGTCATCGTCGAAGCCGGCAAGATCACCGTCGGTTTCGGCGGCTCGTGAGAAGTCTAATGCGCCGGCGGTCGCCGGTCGGATTCGGATGATTGGCCGCAAAGTACGCAAAGAGCGCAAAAAAAATATTGATCGCAATCCGAAAAATATCCGTCTGATCAGACCTATCCGGCCAATTTCTACAGCAGGTAACATTGACCGACTCGATCACCGAACGCATCGTCGCTAAAATTTCCACGGCATTTGGCGCCAATGCAACCCTCGGCTCGCTCGCCGCACTCGCCGGCGATGCTTCCAGCCGGCGCTACTACCGCGCCCGCTTGCGCGGCTTAAATAACCCCCCAAGCATGATTGTCATGGAATTGCCGGCGGGCAGCGCTCTGCCGCTTTCCAGCGAAGAGTTAGCGATCTTCAAAGAGGAGCCGAAAGAGTTGCCGTTTTTGAATTTGCACCGATTTCTCAGTTCGATCGGCGCCAAGGTGCCAAAGCTCTATGGACAATGGGAAAGCGATGGCCTGTTGTTTCTCGAAGATCTCGGCGACACCGCGCTCTGGGACCGCGTGCAAGGCGTAGACGAGTCCGAAGTTATTGCCTGGTATCGAAAGGCCATCGACGAATTGTTGAATTTGCAACTCTGCGGTACCCAAGCGCGTGACGACCGCTGCATCGCTTTTCAGCAGCGATTCGACGCCAAGTTATATCTTTGGGAGTTCGAACATTTCATCGAATGGGGCTTGGTAAAACGGCCGGGCGCTCACATTGAAGCGGCAACCATCGAACAGCTCAGAAAAGCTTTCGCCGAGATCTCGGCGCTGCTCGAACGCCAACCCGCCTATTTGAATCACCGTGACTACCATAGTTGGAATCTGATGATTCACGAGGAAACCGTCAGAGTCATCGATTTCCAGGACGCGCTCTTGGCGCCGCCCCAGTACGACCTGGCTTCGCTGCTCAACGATCGCATCACCGACCGCGTGATCAAACAACCTGAGATGGAAGCCCAGCTGGTGCGCTATTTCTTCGAGCGCAAGTGCGAGCTGGAAAAGCGTCGGGCGAATTTCGACGAGTTCCAAGACATCTATCGCCTCTCGGCGATTCAGCGCGATCTCAAAGTCGTCGGCCGCTTTTACTATCTCGACATCGTCAAGGGCAAGCCGGGGTACATGAAGTTCGTGCCGCCGACGGCGCGCCGTCTCCAACGAAACCTGGCGCGAGTGGCGCACACCAAGCAAATTCTGCCGTTGCTGAGCGAACATTTCGAGGCGATGCTGTGAAAGCGATGGTCGCCAAAAGCCAATGCAGAATGCATAATGCAAAATGCAAAAGTAAAAATCCCGATGCTAATTTTGCATTATCCATTCGGCAATTTGCATTTTGCATTTCCCTCACTCGAGGGCCGTCATGAAAGCCATGGTGCTCGCCGCCGGCCAAGGCACGCGCTTGCGGCCGATCACCGACAACAAACCGAAGGCTCTCGTGCCGGTCGCCGGCCGGCCGATGATTGAGTATGCGCTGTTATTGCTGCGTCACTATGGCATCGAGGACATCGTCATCAATCTGCACCACTCCGGCGCCGCCATCGAGAATCATCTGGGCAACGGAAAAACGCTCGGGCTCACAATCAGTTACTCCCATGAACCGGAACTGTTGGACACTGGCGGGGGCTTGCTCAAAGCAAAACCATTTCTCCAAGATGGCACGTTCATCGCGATCAACACCGACGCGTTGATCGACTTGAACCTGGCCGAGCTGATCGCTTTCCACCGGCAGCGCAGCGCCACCGCGACGCTGGTGCTGCGCCCGGACGAACAGGCCGACCAGTACGGCTCGATGGACATCGACGGCGCGGGTAGAATTCAGCGCTTTCTCAAAAGCGAGATTGAGCCGAAACCAACTGGGCCAACTCGCAAGCTCATGTTTACCGGTGTGCAGATTCTCGAACCCAAGATCTTTGAATATATGGGGGGGGCCGATGCCGAGGAAAAATTCAGCACGACCAAGCAAACTTATCCGCGGATGCTGCTCGCCGGTGAACCTCTTTATGGCTTTTGCTTCGAAGGTTTTTGGCAAGATCTCGGCACGGTGGAGCGGATCAAGCAGGCCGAAGCAAGCCTAGCCCAGGGTCGGGCTAGACTGCATTATTTATCGTAAATTCAAATGACGACGATCAGACCGCAAGCCGCCCGGTCGCCGGCATTGCCGGTAGGATCGGTGACGTTATCATCGACACCGGCATGAATCATTAACGCGCTGCCATCGGCGTCGAACACTGACAACGGTCCACTACGAAGCGTAATCGCGTCGGTCAACGCTTCAAATCGTCCCGAACCATCTTTCGCCACCAGCATATTGGGCAAATCGCCCGCATGTGGGCCATCGGGACTCTTGAGGCCATGTTTCTTGCCCGCCGGATTGAAGTGACCACCCGCACTGGTAAACGCCGGCCCTTCGCATTTGCCCACCGCATGAACGTGGATCGCATGTAATCCAGGAGCCAGCCCTTTCGCTTCGACACGGACGAGAACGCCGCCGGGCCGCTCGCTGAGCATCGCCGTGGCGACAACCTTGCCATCCTTGTCTTTCAGTTCGGCGCTCGCCCGCGATCCTGGCGTCGCCATCGAGCAACCGACCATCAAGCTCAGTCCGGCAACTGCCGAAAATACTTTTTCGATCATTGGTAATCTCCCTGATGTAGAGTCGATAAGTAACTAGCATGCAAGACAATGCGGCGCAATCACGCTCCACTTCGAGCAGATTTGCTACCCCAAAGAGCGTGTGTTAGCGTCCACCGTTGGCAAGAAATTATGGCGACTTTAGGTTTCTATCTACCGACGGTGATGTTCATCTCTCTGCTCGGCGGCTTCTTGCCGCTCCTCAGAGCCTTGTCGCAAAGAGCGCTGGCACTTTTATTGAGTTTCAGCGCCGGCGTGTTGCTCGGCGCGGTGTTCTTTCACATGTTGCCGGAAATCGGCCGGGTATTGAATGACGCCACCGGTTGGCCGATCTTGGCGGGATTTCTCTTGATCTTCGTCATGGAACGTTTCGTTTTCGTCCACGCTTGTGAAGAATATGAATGCGACATTCATCAGATGGGCATTCCGGCGTTTCTCGGCATCTCCCTGCATAGTCTGTTAGACGGCATCGCCCTTGGCGCCGGTCTCATTTTGCCGCAACTCGGTCCGGCCGTCCTGCTCGCGGTGATCATCCACAAAATGCCCGACAGCATGTCGATCTCATCGATCTTACTTGCCGCTGGTTGGGAGCGGCGCAAAATCGGTTGGCTCAATCTGCTTTTTTCCCTAACCACTCCCATCGGTGCAATCATCGCCTATCTGTTGTTCCGCTCATTGTCAGCCGAGAATGTCGCCATCGCCGTCGGCATCTCGGCGGGCACATTCTTGGCCATCGCCACCGCCGACATTTTGCCGCAAGTTCATCGCATCGAGCAGCGAAACCCCGTGACGCTGGTTTTTTTAGCGATCGGACTAGCGGTCAGTTGGATGGGAACCTGGATTTCCCACTGAACTCCGAAATGGTCGAGGATTGAGAATCGAGGATCGAAAGTCTGTCCTGAGCGAAGTCGAAGAAATCGCCAACTTCCATCCTCTATCCTCCATCCTCGACCATTGATTCTGAGATCGGCCTTTCTCAACGCCTGCTACAGTTCATACTTTCCCGCGCGAAAATTGCGCCGCACCGCAAGGGTGTCGGCGAGCACTTGCAAATAATCGGTTAACCGCACGTGGCTTCGCTCATCGTTAATCCAATGGGCGGGAATAATGCCGATGCGGAAGTTCAAAGCGCGGGCGAGCGCGAGCACTTCGATGTCGAAACCCCAGCGCTCAATGGTGGTTTGGGAGAATATCCGCAGCGCCGCTTCGGCGCGAAAGGCTTTGAAGCCGCACTGGGTATCCCAGATGCCGGGCACGGCGAGTCGCTGCACGATCCGATTGCCAAGCCGGCCGATGGCGCGTTTGTACCACGCCTGCGAAACCGCCTGTTCAGCGCCGTCGACATCTAAACTATTGCGCGACGCGATCACGACATCGAAGCCTTGATCGAATAGCGGTTTCATCTTGTCGAAGTGGGCGATGTCGGTGGAGTTGTCGGCATCGCAGAAGAGTCGAACCTGACCGACTGCGTTGAGCATTCCCTCTTTCACGGTAAAACCTTTGCCGCGATTGACGCCGCGCTCGATCATTCTTAGGCCGGTAATTCGCTCGGCCTGTTGCCGAACCACTTCCACGGTTGCGTCCGTGGCACCGTCAATGACGACTAAGATCTCGTAGCTAAATCCCGTGCGCGCGAGATATTGCTGCAATCGTTCTAACGTTTTGCCGATGCGCGCCGATTCGTTATACGCCGGCACGATCACCGAGAGATAAATGTCTGTTTGGGTCATTGGCAAGAAAACTCGATGCTGTTATCTATCCCATACGTTCTTACTATAGGCATCGCGGTGTTTCCACTTTCCGATCATTTTCATAGGCTTGGCGAAAAAATAGTTCTCACTTCACTCGTCGAGTCGGTCACCATTCAGTTCGCCGCTCGCAAACCAACGCGCCGTCGAAGCCGAAATCTAAGTGAAGCTGCCGGCGCAGGGCAAAACAATCACGTTGGCGGAAATTCTTTCTTGCGCGTTTGGTTCAACCATCCGCGCCACACAATCATCGGTGCATGGATTATCTTCGCGATTCATACGCTCGGCCTGGTCGTGCTTTTCCAGCCGGTAAACGGTTTGTTCGACGCCAACGCGCTGATCGATCAAGACTGGGGGCTCCACTTCCACCATCTTCAATCGATGGAGGCCGTTTGGCGGGAGGATCGACGGCTCTGGGGCTACAACCCCTACTTCATGGCCGGCTATCCATCGAACACGATCCAGGACTTGAGCATCAAGTTTTTTGAGTTCGCCGCTCTTGGGCTTTCGACCGTCGTGTTATCGCCGGTCCAATGGTTTAAGATCACCGCCTTCCTGACTATGGCCAGCGTGCCCTGGCTGATGTACTTCGCGGCGCGGAATTTCTTCGCCGCGAACAAATCGAGCGATGTAGCAGCTTTTGCGGCGGCGGCGCTGGGCACGATTTATTGGTGGAACTCTTTGCCGCGCGAGATGTTTTTTTACGGCATGATCGGTTTTCCCGTGGCGGCTTATCTGAGCATTTGGGGAGTCTCGCTGATTTATCGCATCGCTAATGAAGCTAAAGCATTCACTCCAGCCCATTTCGGTTGGCTCATCTTCGCGCTGGTCATTCTGCCGTTGCATGTGCAAGCGATCCTAATCTTTCTGCCGCCCTTGCTGGCGCTCTTGGCGGTCGAGCCGAAGTTTTTTCGGCGAAATCTCATCGTGTCCATCCTCGGCGCCGGAGCTTTGTCGTTGTTGGCAAATTCGTTTTGGCTCATCGCTGCCATCGCGCACCGCGGCGACGACGTTTCACAA
>CAYZJE010000315.1:0-13202 GCA_964478485.1 uncultured Syntrophobacter sp.
ATTATTGTGCGGCGCCAAGATCGTTAGCCCGTCGGGTTTGGCGACGCCCGAAACGTAATTTGCCGCGGTCACTGACCCTGCCCCCGGCATATTCTGCACGACGATACTCGGATTACCGGGAATATATTTGCCCATCTGCCGTGCCATCATGCGCGCGGCGCGGTCGTAGCCGCCGCCGGTGCTCAGACCGACGATGATCCGGATGGTTTTGCCGTTGTAAAAATCCGCCTGGCTCCAAGCCGACGGAATTGGCAAGTTCATTAACACGGCTAGGAGCGCAACAACATGGCAAGCAACGATTCGGTGAAATTGCATCAGCGTCCCTTTCTAAAAGAACAATGACTTGCTTATCGACTACCGCTCATAGTCAATCATGATTGAGTTTTTTTTCAAGCAGTTCCCGGCCGCGTGGTGTAAGGGTCACTTCGGAATCATGAATTGTATCGACGCTGCCCAATTGAATGTAGCCTTCGATGATCGCGTCCTCCCAGATGGTTTGCCTCGGGCAGTGGCTTTGCCACGCTTCCATCGCCTGATCGTAAGTGCGCCGGCGGTCGGCGACCCAAGTGAGAAACTCTAACATCAGCAGGTTTGTCGATTCGGCCATGCCCGGTCTCGCGTTTCTTCTTGATGCGACATCTATCCTGACATAAGGGGAAATTTCTTTGGCTCCATGATAGTCAACTCGAATGAGCCTGTCCACACCGGCTTTGGCGTAGTAACGGACAGAGTCTTATTTCCTTTAAGCGTCGGAATCCGTTCTGCTCAAGCAGTCTGACAATCTCGCTGAACTTCATCTTTCGCGCCTCATCTGCGATTCAGCGCGGATCGCATAGATCCAGAGGCCGGTACTCTACGAGAAAAATCTTCCGTATTTCTTTACTACCTGTGCTTTCATCTCCGCGCTCGATCCTGAGGCCAGCGGATAATCCTTCATCCACTCATAGGGGCGGGTGGCGTCGATGACGGCCCGTGTGCTGAAGCCTTTCTGGTCTTTCGGGATTACCGGATCGAGCGGGCCGCTCCAGGCGCGCCGGATGAAGTCGGTGTCGTTGGCCGGATCGGAACGGGTGCACATCGCCCACATCACATCGTTGATGTCGTAGGGATCGATGTCGTCGTCGACGACGACGATGTATCTGCCGAGATAGGCACCGGCGCCGCACTGGGCGGCGACGAAGCCGGCTTGCTTGGCGTGGCCGGGATAGCGCTGCTTGATCGAAACCGCCGTGAAGAATCTTCCTTGGAAGCAAGCGACGCCGCGAATATCCGGCACGCCGGCTTTTTCCATGTGATCCCAGATGAACGCGGAGCGCACGAGATTGTCATCTGAGCCGCCGGGCGGTCGCGACGACGGCGCGCCGGTGAGAATTGGATTGTTGCGGTGCATTAAGCGCTTCACTTTGATAATCGGTTCGGTGCGCTCGCCGCTGGCGTAGTAGCCGGTCCACTCGCCATAGGGGCCTTCGCGCCGCTGCTGGTCGGGCAGGCACTCGCCTTCGATGGAGATTTCGGAAAATGCTGGAATCGGCAGGCCGGTGTGTTTGCCGAGCACGACGTCGACGGCTTGACCGCGGATGCCGCCGGCGTAGTCGTACTCGGATTTTCCCCAGGGCAAACTGTTCGCCGCGGCGGTGAGCAGCAGCGGATCGTCGCCAAAACTAATTGCCACGGGACAGGGCCGGCCCTGGTCGAAATATTTTTGCCGGATGATGCGGCCTTGCTTGCCGGGCGAAATGTAGAGCGCCAAGGTGTCTTTGTCGTGCACCATGACGCGGTAGCAACCGATGTTCACCCAGCCCTCGTCCATGTCGCGGGTGATGACTAAGTGCGCCGTGCCCATGTAGCGGCCGCCGTCTTCTTGGTGCCAGTGCGGCACTGGCAGAGAATAGAGATCGATGTCATTACCCTCGTAAACGTTTTCCAGCACCGGCCCGCTGTCGACCACCCGCGGCGGAATATAGGCGGGATGGTTCAAGCGCTGGCGCCAGGCTTGGATGAACTGATTGCGGTCGTAGTCGAGCGGCAAATGGGTCGTCAAGCACTGGCGCTTGAGCGACTGATGATGCACGCCGACCAGAACGCGGTGGCCGGCGGGATAGTCTTTGATTTTGTCGAAAAGAATCGCCGAGTAGGGCGGATTGCGCGCGTAGACCTCGGTCACCGCGCCCATCTCGTACTTCCAGTCACAGCCGTCGACGTTCTTTAATTCGCCGAACCCGTCGACTTTCTCCATCCAGCCCCGTAAATCGTTGTAGAGCATTTGTTCAGTCCTTTCGGAAAATATTCCGTCGATCTTCTTCGAAAACCAGCGCTTTAGTCGAGCCTATATCGCTTTGCGGTAATTGCCGACAAATTTTGCTGCTGCGTGGCAAGAATATATGTCCGGGTGAAAAGCGCTGTCAATCAAACTCGCATTGAGCTTGCCGGACTAACCGAAGGGAAGCGTCTCATTGTTTCGCCCATCGTCTTTGCATCGATCGATTGGCGGGCGGAGTCCTTGGCTTGGACGAGAGGGGTTTCGTGGTGGAAGCGGGTTTGGGTGATTTAGAACTGGCTCAAGTTTAGCCGGTTATCGATGCGGTCGCAGGCGAACCGGCGCAGGTATTCTTCAGCTTCCATCGCCGTGCTAAAGCTGCGCTGGCTGGCAAATTGAGAATTGTGCCCGTCGGCAAAGTCGATCTCACCCTTCCATGACCATCCGTAAGTATCCCGATCGCGCTTTAGCACGCCGATAAAGGGCTGGTTGCGGTGCGAGTCGCTGATTCGGTAGCGGGACTTTTCTTCATTATTCAATTTCATGCTTTCCACTGTAGTGCCTAGTGGACAGGATAGCAAACGTGAGTTCGCTCTTGGCATTGGCCAAGCCCTGAGCAATGTCGAATCGGTGCTGGGATAGGCTTGAAGCGTGTCGCGCGCCACCGTGTCGAAAGTCATCTTGGGCTGCGCACGAAGCTCATGATGCGTCCCCGCGGCGTGGCCGCGCCGGTGTCGGTGAATTGAAGTCGTTGTTCGCTCTTCGCGTACCCTTCAGCGGCCATCTTGGTGCTAAACTGGCCGCAACGGGTGCGGCCGGGGTCGGCCAAAATAACTCGCGCGGCGGATTCGCTATGGCAGGCGAGAAAGTTCGAAAGCAGGCCAGGGTGGCCGCGCTCGTAAAGCAGGTCGCTGCCGACGATCAGGTCAAAGCGGCCGAGATTGGGGTTGGGGCCAGCCCACGGGGCGCTATGATATTTGATCGGCGGTAGGCCGTTCAGGTCGGTATTGAAGCGCAGAAATTCTTCCGCCAACGGATGATAATCGCTAGCCGTAATATTTGCGCCGCGCCGCTGTAACACCATGCTGCACAGGCCGATGCCGCAGCCGACTTCGAGTATCTTCATCCCAGCGAATGGGAATCGGTTCATCTTTTGAGCCAGGGCGATGCCAGCCGGCCAGACCACTCCGAAGATCGGCCATGTCGCGGATGAAATCCCGGCGCGCTCGGCGCGGCCGTCAGGGTCCCAGAATTGCTGGCGATCGCGCAACGAGCGGATGTGAAAATCCTCGGCGCCGATCCGATGCGTAGTGGTCTCGACCAGATAACCTGGCATTCGATTTTCTCCTTCGGCGCTTTGAAAGAAACACCGTTGGCGGTTGGAAGACGATTTGAGGATTTGTCTCTGACGCGGTGCTAACGGATTAGTTCGCACAGCTCGTTCACGCGGCGGCGCCGATTAGGATCTCGGCGCCTTTACAGGTCATTCGTTTTTCTTACTCGCTCAATAGCTCCGTTCAGACTTTGCACGCCATGTGAGTATGGCACGAGAACCAAGAGGCGTAAAGGAAGATGCTGCGGTAATGTCGTTTCTGATCAGGTACAGCGCTATGCGCAAGCCGCATGGAAGTACGGTCCGCCATCAGAGAGCGGTTTCGATGCAGAGATCCCGCGGTGATACCAACCGCAGTGGCCGTGTCCATCGCGAGATAACCGACGGTTTTGGCGCCGCTCCACTGGGTCGCACGCTTGAGCCAATCAGTATCCGTGAACCGTGACTCGTCGTCGTAGCTAGAGCTGAAAGCATTGGGCGAGTCTTGTAACGCGCGCAAGCGACCATCCTTGAAGCTTGGAGCGTTCTTTGGGCTGATGACTTCAAGAGTGATCATGGATCGTTTATCTTAGAGCCGACCCGTTCCTCGGCGATCCGCTTAAGCGCGTTCTGTTTCGTCGACACGAACCAATGCATGTGGCGGCGCAGGCAGAGCTGATCGACGAGACGGCCGATCATACCAAAAGGCGGTTCCCATTCCAGGGTGTCACGCATGGTGGTAATGCCGTTATTGAACTCGAATTCGTGAACGTGCCGCAGCCATTTGAAACTGCCCCGGACCATCTCATCGTCAAAACGCTTGGGCCGGTTGAGTAAAGTAATTCTGGCGATGAAGCGTTGCTTGACGCCAAAGTGGCGGCCTTCGAAGGCGACCAAATCGCCGAGTTCGAGCAAGCCCGACGTTCGCCCCGGCGCGACGACTCGCTCCGATGAAAACGCGGCCGATTCGGTGTGGGCACTGACATCTCTCGCGAGGTCGAAGCAAAGCTCGATGGGCGCGTGGATTTTTGTTTCGATGATGATGCGAGTCATTGGATGGCGTCGGTTAAAACGCTGGCTTTCACGACGAGTCCGCGGTTAATGCTTCGGCAACTATCATTATTGCAGCAACCGTTTCATCCTCTCGACAACGTCGGCGGGTGGGCGATAACTCAGCAGGCTAAGTTTGCTAGGACCTGGCGCTGTAATCCGGCGGCTTGCGCGCCAAATCTCGGCCCATGCGGAACGCGGCCTCGATCCCTTGGTAGTAGCCAGGAAGGTGGACGAGCGTGCGATAGCCCATGTGTTCGTAGAAGCGCTGCGCTCCTTTGTTCTCCCCGCGCACTTCCAGGACGATCCGGATTATGCCGGCCACCGCTGCGCATCGCTCAAGCCACTCAAGAAGCTGGCGCCCGACGCCCAGGTGCTGGTATGGCGGAGCCACACCGAGAAGATCCAAGTGCGCGATGTGGTCACCGTAACGCATGATCGCAAACCCCGCGGTGTCCTGGTGAACCCGCGCGACCAGCACGTTGACATTGGGATCGCCAATACTCGCCGCGACGCGCTTGGCCGTCCAACGCCAGCGGAGCCCGTGTTCAATTAGGTCTCGCGACATATCGGCGATGTTGCTCGCGTCCGCCGATCTCGCCAATTCCAACGATAGTTCAGAACTTGTCATGCGGTGTATGGCCTAGTCGCCGCCCATAAGGATTTGTCTATAGGATAATTGAAATCGACAACCACTTGCAAACACTTGATCGTTCGACGGCTCATCGAGCACGAATTGGACAACTCGTCATAACTCACAATGTGGGGTATTAGCAAAAAGCGGGGCAAGGGACGTAAGTCGTGAAATTTATTTCTCCAGCAACCGTTTCATCCTTTCGACAACGTCGGCGGGTTGAGCAATCACTTCACGGGCTAGCGTTGCCAGTTCTTCGCCTCCAACTGGGTCGATGTCGAGTCTTCGCTCTTTGGCTTGGGCCTGAAAATCTGGGTCGGTGAGGGTTTTTTTGAAAGCGGTCTGAATTATTTTCGCCCGCTCCGGTGGCAAGCCGGGTGAGCTGACATAGGGACGGCCAAAGCCGCCGACGGCGAGGATGATTGTCGCCAGCCGTTTGCCGGCTTCGGGAGTTTTGTGCTCGTTCATCAGTTCCCAGATCGTCGGCACGTCGGCCAACCTCGGGTCGCGCTTCTTGCCGGTTTGAATCAGCACGCGGACAAAACCTGTTTTGTGCCAGCCGATCAGCGGTTCGCGGCCGAATAGGGTTTCTATTGAAATACCCCGGCACTCCACCTCTTCTCGCTCTACGGCCAATTCGATATCCGGACCGTCCTTGTAGCCGGTGAGCGTATTAAATTTCGCGCCGAGGGTTTCCTCCAACAGGTTGCCGGTGTAGTAACCTGTCGAAGACGTGCCGGTGGCGCCGCATTTCGGCGGAACGGCGGCTTTGCGCACGTCGGCGATTGACTTGTAGGGAGTGTTGGCGCGGATGTAGATGAGCTGTTCGACCTGCGTCGGAGTGCCGAGCCAAGTAAACTTCGTCCAATCGAACTGAACCTGTGGTCTCCCGACCAGTTGATCGAAATAGAGTCCGCTGCGAATCCCGCCGAGAGTTAGCCCGTCAGGCTTGGCGACTTTGTAAACGTAATTGGCCGCGATCATCGCGCCTGCGCCCGGCATGTTCTGCACGATCATGTTCGGAGTGCCGGGAATATGTTTCGCGAGGTAACGGGCGATCAATCGTGTCCAGGCATCGTCGACGCTGCCGGCGCCGTAGCCGGCGACGATGCGAACCGTTTTGTCTTGGTAGAACGGCGCCTGCGCTGACGCGTTGAAAGATGCAACGAGGACGAGAGCGAGAACGAACAGAATTCGCTTCATGATTACCTCCCGTGTGTGACTTGACCGCGGCGATCATAGCGAGATTGCCACGAAGCTTACAAGAGCGATTTTGAGTTTTGAAAAATTCCGAGACACTGGGCGCGACAGTTTTCGAAGTTACTTCGCGCCGCCCAAAAGCGATCGTTGCCGGCGAAGGGTCAGCTAAACAATAATCGGACTGGCATGAGGAAACCTAGCAGGGATCGAGATCGCATTGTTTGACGAATGCTGTAACGTCGTCCTGGACCGTATCGGCTGCCCGCAAGCAGAAATAACCTCACTTCGCGCCGTGTCGGATCGACGAGCCAAAGCTCGTCGACGCCATTGGCTTCGTAAATCTTCTTCTTCTCGCCTCGGTCGCGACGCTCAGTGCTGGCAGACAAAATCTCGACAACGAGGTTCGGTACGATTCTTAGAAATTGACCCCGGCCCACATGAGGACCTTTTGCCCAGCGCTCGGAGGAAATAAATGAAACATCCGGCTCGAGGGTGTCTCCAGTCGGTAGATCGTAACCGGTGCTTGAGTCGAAGACTTTGCCGAGTTTGTGTTTGTCGACGAAGTCAGAGATGTTTCGATTCGCCCTGGATCCAACCTCTCCATGTCCCCATCCGGCCGGAGGAGTCATAACGATCCTTCCGCTTGCCAGCTCATAGTGATTAATGTCAGTAGCTGGGCGCGTACCAAGCCAACGCTTGAAAGCGCGTTGGTCGAACTTATCGGTTGAAACAAAGGTCGTTTCCAATATTCTTGCGGTTCCCGCAGGCATGTCGACACAATAGCAAATTTATACGATTGCTGCTACGCGAAATGCTCGGCCAAAGGCCGACGCATTTCGCCTCCGCCGACAGTAACTTACGATCGTTCCTTGATAAACTCCGCGGCCCGTTCGGCGATCATCATGACGGTGAGATTGGTGTTGGCGTGGACGACGGTGGGCATGACCGACGCGTCGCCAACCCACAGATTGTCGAAGCCATGCACGCGTAGGTGTTGGTCGACCACGGCCATGGGGTCCGAGGCGGGGCCCATCTTGCAAGTGCCAACGCCATGGTAATAGCTAGTATAAGACGAGCGCGCGAATTTTTCCCAGTCTTCGTTGACGCCAGGAGAAAATAGCTCGCCGTAGAATTGGCTCAACGGTTCGGTACTGGTGAGACGTTGGACAAACTTCATGGCGGTGAGCATCGCGGCAATGTCTTTGGGATGTTCCAAGACCTGCGGATCGATGTTTGGCAGATCGTTCGGGTCGGCGCTCTGCAAAGTCAGTTTGCCGCGGTTGGTCTGCTCCAAAAGATTGCACGAGAAGCCGAGCATATCGCCGATTCCCGACAGATTAATCGCCTCGCGGGGGATAATATGAAAATTGATGTATTCCCGCGCCGGATCGGTTTTGAAATAGAGCTTCACTGTCGAGCGTCCGCGCATGAGCGGTTTTTGATTGTCAGGGTTGCTTTTAAAAGTCATCGTCAGCATCGGGTGATCCTGATAGTTCTCACCCACGCCCGCGATATCGCGGACCACTGGGATGCCATGTTGCTTCAGCTGCGCGCTTGGACCGATGCCAGAGAGCATCATGATCTGTGGCGAGTGATAGACGCCGGCGCTGAGCACGACTTTGTCCGCGGTAGCGTTGCAATCACGTCCGTCTTTTTTATACAGAACGCCGGTGGCGGTTTTGCCATTGAGCAGGAGCGAGCCGACCTGGGCTTCGTCGATTACCGTAAGATTGGATCGGTGACGTGCTGGGTTGAGATACGCGACGGTTGCCGACTGGCGCTTGCCGTCTTTGATATTACGAGCCGTCGGCGCCACACCGTAGGGATTGGCAATGTTTTGATCGAGGAACCGCGGGATGCCGAGCTTGTCCGATGCTTCGAGCAGTGCTTGTTCTTGGTCGCCCAGCTGCGTGTCATATAGATGCTTGCGCTTCACATAGATCGGTCCCGAGTTACCGTGGATCGGGCTGTCGGGAAAGTCCTGGTCGGCCTCCATTCGTCGCAATACCGGTAAGACTTTCTCCCAAGACCAATCGGGATTGCCCTCGCTCGCCCAGCGATCGAGATCGGCTTTGATCGGCCGCGGTATCGCCATCATGTTCACCGACGACCCGCCGCCGGTAATGCGGCCGGCCAGCGAATAGAACTCGCTGCCATCGAAATTGCGCTTGGTCGGGTACATCTGGATGTACGGACTTTCAAGCAACACGTATGTGGTCTTCTCAGCATCGGCGACAGTCTCAGGAATCGGCTGCGGGTCCGGCCCGGCTTCGAGCAGAAGGACTTTTCGCTTCGACTCCTCCGAAAGCCGCGCCGCGATAACGCAGCCCGCCGAACCGCCGCCAACAACGATCACATCGTAATGGTCAGACATGGGAAACTCCTAAGATAATATCGTTCAAGCCGTTCAAATCGTTCAACCGCTGCGCTCCGTTCAAAACGATCTGAATGCACGCAAGCTATATCACAGATGTAAATATAAATTGGCGCCGGCTTTGTTCGAAAGGAGGAAATAGCTCCGGTGCATTTTCATTTCTTTTTTTGGGAGAGCTATTGTCCAGATTCGTGTGATTGGTTGGTTCGGGGAAATAAAAAGAAAAACACACTCAGGTAAAGGTCATGGCTCATGGATGATACCGCCGGGCTTGAGCAGCGCACCGTCGTTTGGCGCGTTCGCTTCGAAGCGCTCGTTAGGCGTCTTTTTCAATCGGCGGGCATTTGTTCCATTGGAGCAACCGAGCTAAATCCTAAGGTTAAGACAGTGTTAGCCGACATTTTCTTTTCCAATTCGGCAACGACGACTTCAAGCTCCACCTTGGCCTCCGCCTGTAAACCAAGGCACTTCGCAATGCCTTCCGCATCTGTCCTGACTCGTGAGTCGAGTTCTAAACGCCATGTAGCACCTGCCGCATTCAGTCGGTACGAGTGGAAATGCATCGCATCACCGACGCGGGCATTTTCGAGATGCGCGAAGTCAAACTGTGCCCGCATATAATCAAGCAGGTGGTTCTGGACGACTAACACGAGGTGCTTATTGATGTGCTCGAAAGTCTGAATTTTGTGATGAAGTTGCACAAGGATGGTTTTGGCAGTCATCTTCCAGTTCATGCCAAAACCCTTCCTCGACTTAGCATCCGCGGCACGGACTGTTAGCCCAAGAGACTTCAGAGCGCGTTGTCGTTCAGGCCATACCGTTCCAGTAGTGTCGAGAGTCTGAAACTCTACGGCAACAAAATCGCGTACCTTTCCGCCTTTCGCGGAAACGAGGAAATAGTCGACACTTCCACCCGGAATAGAGACTTCCGGCACCACGTGGAATTCATTACCGGGCTCATGGAGCGTGAGGAGATGAACGCAGTCCGTAAAGACTTGTTTGCGTTCCAACAGGCGATTAGGACAAATGATCAAATCTTTACTGTCCGTTCCATAACGAACAGTGCACGTGCCAATCGAGACTTCCGGCTGACTCTTTCGTACCTTGAAGCATTTTCTACTGGCAAATGGACACCACTGCTTCTGTATGACTTTCTGCCAGTTGATTCCTTTGGTCGTCTTACTCGGGTTGCCGAATAGTTCAAGTACCTTGTTATCTGTCATTGTTGCTGGCCTATTCAAAGCAATACATGGCATCGGCGTTCCGCGATGCCCAAATATTCTTCTGAAAGCTCGATACCGATCGATTTTCTCCCGAGCCTTAAAGCCGCTAGCATCGTTGTGCCAGTACCGCAGAATGGATCAAGCACAACCGCGTCTTGTGGGCACGTCGCTAAGATTGGAGTTTTACACAGGTCTTCCGGGTAGGGCGCAAAGTGGCCTTCCCGCTTCTGGGTGTCTTCAGGCAAGATATCCCATACATCTCGCGGCTTGCTGCCATCAGGGTGGTACCGCAGAAAGTAGTATCCTTTCTCCGCTAGCTCCCTGGCTCTTCCAGATACCTTCTCAGAATCTGAATGAGTGGTGCGCTGCTGCCCTCTAATAATCATTCGGAAATCCGCGATCTTTTGTTCTCTTATTTGATTGAGCATCTTCTCCAACTCATAGAGGGCGCTTTTCTTCTCGCTGGGCGTTAGTGATGTCGACAACTCGATCTGCCGTCGATACCTGACGCCAGTTACACCCGTCGCAGACACCACAGCGCCATTTACGATCTTTGCTCTCTTCGGGTTAGAACGAATTGCATCTACATCGTAGTAGTAACTTTTCGCGCTTTTTACAAAATGAAAAACATGCTCATGAACGTTGCCAAGTTTATCGCGTGCATTATCTGGCCCGCCTTTCACTTTGTTCCAGATGACATCATTTCGGAGAACCCAATTCTGTTTATCCGTAAGCTCAAAAGCGACGCGCCAAGGGATGCCTAAGAGCTGCTTGTTTTGATACGTATCTCCAAGGTTGAGCCAAAATGACCCTGTATTTCTCAACGCGCGCTTCACCTCTGCAAACACCATGGCAAGATTGGCGATGTAATCGCGGTAGTCGACCTCTAACCCAATGCCAGTTACGACATACTGTCGTTGACCCCAATAAGGTGGACTGGTCATGCAGCAGTCAATCGACTCACTAGGGAAAGATTTTAGTACTTCTAATGCTTCACCGTGAATAAATAGCGGGCGGATGCGGTCGCTACCGAGATAGCTAAGCAGTTCACTTTCATTCAGGTGTGGCTCCGTGGCCTTTTGTGGACGCATCAACTATCTTCCTCAAAGTTTGCGTTTCGGCGCTCAATCTGGCACTGCCTACGTGGCAAAGTGTACAAGATCGGGTAATACATTTGGATCGATCGGTCCCCGCACGACGTACATTCGGACACTGAACGGCTGCTCGGAAAAAGTTAAAGCAGACAGATTATGGTTGCCGTCAAGAACAAGATACTGGTTTTCGGGAAGTGCGTATAACGGAAATTCAAACTCTGTATTTCTTACACCGCTCCGAATTTCCCCCTCGAATCGTTTTATCGTTTCCCGCCTGTCGTTCGGCAAATAATCAAACCATTTGGCGACATCGCTAAGCCTAACAGGTGACGCGTCGGGCGCATCGAAATTCACAAACTCATTACTTTTGTCCAAGTACCACGGCAACCGCATGGCGGCGTATCCGTGCTTGTCTCTCAACACTACCACTTCAACAGGCCAATTTTCGACAAAGAATCTTCTCCAGTTGAACTGGACTCGAATCCCAGGGCAAAACTTCCAATGAAAAATCTCCGCGGCTGTCACAAATTCGCTAGACCCTCGCATGCTGAAGAAGACGCCCAACGTATAGCCTTTTATCCCTAAAGCTTGGCGGCAATCAAGTTGCTTGACAGCGCCGGAGTATCGCCGAGGAGATAAAACGTATTGGACTAAACCGCGGAAGCTCTGTGCAGATTTCGCAGCGGGAAAGCATTTCTTATCTCTGTGTCCTCGGCGTCCCCGCGGTGAAATAACTGTATCGTCCATGACCGGACCGGTCTATTCCTCTGCCTTGAAATCCAGCATTCCCTGGAATTCGAGCCCTTCGATCTCCTGCAGCGTCCGTCCCGCGATGCCTTGTAAGTCGCCGTACATGCCGACTGTCGCCTGCATGACGCGATCGATTTGTTCTTCGCGTTTGGCCCATTGGCGGGTGATGGCTTTTTTCTCCGTGTCCAAATCTTTCTTCATGGATGAGAAAGCCTCGACAATCGCCTGAACTCGCTGGCGAAAACGCGGACCTGTGAGATAGCCGTAAACCATTTCCATTTTGCTTTGCTGGCCTTCGCTCGCTTGGCGCACCGCGGCGACTTCGATTAAAGTTTGGCGCAGCGAAAGCGCCACCGGCAACGCAACTTTGGGGTCGGCGACCCACACGCCCTCGACGAAGCCGAAGGTATCTACTTCTTTTGGTAGCGCCTGACTGATGATGACGGCGATCTCGGCTTTGGCGGCGCGTTGGTCTTCACGCAACTTGGCGAGCCAGCTGTCGCTCCAATTTTTTGTTCGTTTAGATTCCCACAGAATCGTGCCACATATTTGGTTGAGCGGCCCGACGACGCGTTGCAAGACATCACCGCCGAACTCGCCTTTGGGCACTGGCTGGATTGTATCGCGGGGAAATTTCGCGGTAAGCAGCGCTTCTAACTCCAGCTCCTGAACTTCTCCTTGAAGTTGCTGCGAGCCTTGCTCGGCGCGCCGTTTTAAGTCTTCGATCTGCCTCTGCATCGCTGTGATGGTCTGGTCTTTCTCCATCACTTTGAGTTTCAGTTCGTCCTCGGCTTCCTTCTTGGCTTTCTCCCGTTCGCTAGCGAGATCGGCTTGGACGCGCTTTGCAACCGTCAAGTCCAACTCGCGCATGGCGTCATCCAATTCACGCTGCTTGCGGATCAACTCAGCCTGCGCATTCTGCGCCTCGGCGAGTTTTACATCGCGTTGTTTCAAGACTTCCTGGAGCGTGCTGATTTCTTTGACCTTTTGATCGAGATCGTTGCCCAGAGCGAGCTTGGCCTTCTTTTGTTCTTCGGCGGCGATCTTGACTCGCTCTTGTTGGAGTTTTTGCGCCACTTGTTGATCGAGGGTTTCTTGCGCTTTCTCGATGGAAGCGGCCCGTTCGTTCAGCGCACCCTCGCGCTTAGCCATGTCGGCATCTTTTTGCGACAAGCGCCTCTCGTAGTCGCGCCGGATGGAATCTAATAGCGGCGCGGCGAGGGATTCGGTCAGTTTGATTTCCGTTTTACAGTGCGGGCAAATAACCGTCGGTTCGGCCATGGCAACTCCAGTTCGTGTTCGTGGTTC
>CAYZJE010000316.1:0-5561 GCA_964478485.1 uncultured Syntrophobacter sp.
AGGCAACAGTAAGAACTTCGGAGTACGGAATCAACACATGAAAAACATTCTGGATGGAGTTTTGGTTTTTCACTCTGACAGGAGGAATTTATGGATCAGAAATCACTTTATGAACGGCTCGGCGGTTATGATGGTATTACCGCATTTGCCAGCGACTTACTGCCACGCTTACAAGCAGATCCTCAGTTGGGTCGGTTTTGGCAGAATCGCGGCGACGATGGTCTGGCCAGAGAAAAGCAACTGCTGATCGATTATTTATGTTCGAGTGCCGGCGGGCCCATGTACTACACGGGCCGAGACATGAAATTATCTCACAAAGGCATGAAGATCAGCGAAAGCGATTGGTCGATATTCCTCGGCCATGCCGGTGCGACCATGAAAGCTTTACAAGTTTCCCAGCGCGAATGTGACGACGTGGCGGCGTTCGTCTTGAGCCTGAAAAAAGACATCGTTGAAGTTTAGTCAAACATATTCGCAATTTTCCGGGGACGAGCAGATAGGAAAAGATCATATCTCCCGCAAAGCATGTCCTGAGCTCAGCCGAAGGGGCGCAAAGACGCCAAGTTCGGAGGACTGCCGGTGCGGTGCGGTGAAGCGACTCGGTGCCGTTTTTCTTGCGATATTCTTCACGAGTTGCACATCCATCCAGCGGGTCCCGTGGTCTCCGCAATTTTCTTGTACGATGCTTACGAGTTTTTCAAACGGCGGTTTTCACGAAAGCGCGCAGGTCGCCTTCGCCAGCGATGGCTTGAAGATTGGAGCGCTTCTTACCAAGCCAAAAGGAGCGGGGCCGTTTCCGGTTTATGTTCATAATCATGGGGCGGTGACGCGGGAGCAAGCTTCAGGGCCGTTGTGGAAGGTGGCGGGCGAAATTGACTCGCGGCTTGCGGCGGCCGGGTATGTTGTGCTGCGGCCGGCGCGGCGTGGCTATCTTGGCTCTGAGGGCGCCTCGACGACCTACTGGGTGCAAGGATCGCCGCACGGGGTTGCAGATGTGATCAACGGCGCGTACGACGAGGCGCGGGATGTTCAAGCCGCCGTCGAGTACCTGGCGGATTGTCCGTTTGTCGATGCACGCCGCATCGCCATCGGCGGTCATTCCGTCGGCGGTCTGGTCTCGTTGATCGCGGCGGCGAAGAATTCAGACCTGGCCGCGGTGGTGAGCGTCAACGGCGGGATCACCTGGACGCAGTATGGAATTCAGCGAGGATTTGCCGCAGTCAGCACGGTCTGGCGCGCCGAAGCGGAACATTTGACGATGCCGGTCCTATTGCTGCACGGTCGAGACGATACGGTTGTCACGCCGGAGTTGAGCCGCGAGTTGGCAGAGCTGCTGCGACAACGAGGCGCGCCGGTCACACTGAAAATCTTTCCTGGCGACCACAGCGTGTTCCCAATCGACGAGGTCGTGAGATTTCTCGATGGAACCGTCAAGACGCGCTAATAGGATTAGCCGCACCCTTCGACGGTGCTCAGGGCGATCGGAACGCAAAGGGCGCAGAAGGGAAATCGGAATATCTCCCGCAAAGGCGCTAAGGCGCAAAGGGTTTAAGAAACAAAATTCCTTTCCGAACTTCGCGTGCTTTGCGCCTTTGCGGGAGTCAATCCCCGGGTTCGAGCATTTCGGTTCACCGGCAATCGACTCGCTGGCGTTTAAGAAACCGTAGGAACAGTTCATGAATAGGCTCGACGGACAAGTGGCGATTATTACCGGCGGTAGCCGCGGCATTGGGCGGGCGGTGGCGCTGGAGTTCGCGCGCGAAGGGGCACGTGTGGCGATCAGCGCCGGGCAGGATCGAGAGGCGCTCGAGAGCGTTGGCAAGGAGATTGCCGTGCTTGGTGGCGATTCGATCGCCATGCTGGCCGACGTCTCCCGGCGCGGCGACGTCGAGAGAGTCGTCCAAGCGGTGTTAGCTAAATGGGGACGCATCGATGTGT
Organism: uncultured Syntrophobacter sp.; assembly: GCA_964478485.1. GTDB lineage: Bacteria > Desulfobacterota > Binatia > UBA9968 > UBA9968 > DP-20. The sequence continues at coordinate 1,939 of CAYZJE010000316.1, forward strand.
TGATAAACAACGCCGGCATTTTGCGTCTGGGGCCGCTGGAAAGTATTTCCGAGGAGCGTTGGGATGAAACTCTCGGCGTGCACCTGAAGGGCACATTCAATTGCACACAAGCGGTGATGCCGATCATGAAACAGCAGCGTAAAGGCAAGATCATCAACATTGCCGCGCCGTCGGCGCTGCGCGGTTCGTTCGGCGTGGCGGATTACGCCGCGGCCAAGGGCGGCATTATTGCTTTTACTAAAAACGCCGCCAACGAATTGAAGTCTTACAACATTCAGGTCAACTGTATCTCACCGGTAGCGGACACGCGCATGACGAAGTCCCTGCGGGAGTTTCGCCGCGAGCACTTGGGGATCGCCCGGCGCGATCGTGAGTTCATATCGCCCGAAGCGATCGCGCCGGCGTTTTTATTTTTCGCGACGAGCGATTCCGATTATGTATCGGGGCAGTTGATCGAAGTCGGAAGAGTTTAGTTCCGGCGACAGGGAGCAAGCACAAAGGGCACATAGGTCACATAGAGAAAGGGCGACCGCCGATCGCCCTGAGCACCGTCGAAGGGTGCGGCTATTATCCGATTCCTACTTCTTCGCCGTGACGCGCCAGACTTTGCCGCCGCTGTCATCGGCGACGAGCAGCGCGCCGTCGGCTGCGACGGTGACACCGACCGGCCGGCCGTAGGCTTCGGACTTGCTCTCGTCAGCGATGAAGCCGGTGAGGATATCTTCGATTGGTCCCGCCGGCTTGCCATTGGCGAACAGAACGAAGGCAACTTTGTATCCGACCATTTTGGAGCGGTTCCACGAGCCATGCATGCCGATGAATGCGCCGCCTCGGTAATGCTCAGGAAATGCCTTGCCATTGTAAAAAGCCAAACCCAGAGCGGCGGTGTGCGAGCCCAAGGCGTAGTCGGGCTTGATCGCTTTGGCGATGAGATCGGGGCGTTGGCCCTTCTTGCGTGGGTCTTCGATCTGGCCAAAATAAGAATAGGGCCAGCCGTAAAAAGCGCCGTCCTTTACACTGGTGAGGTAGTCCGGCACGAGATCGTCGCCGAGCAAGTCGCGCTCGTTCACCACGGTCCAGAGAGTTTTCGTTTTTGGCTCCCAGTCCATGCCGACGGGATTACGCAGCCCTTTGGCGAAAATCCGCATACCGCTGCCGTCCGGGTTGATCTCCAAAATGGCGGCGCGCCGCTGATCTTTCTCCCATGAATTATCCTCATCGACGTTAGAGGAAGAGCCGACGGCGACGTAAATTTTCCTGCCGTCGGGAGCGGCCAAAAGGTTGCGGGTGTAATGCCCGTCGACCGGAAGATCGAGAATCTTCTCGCCTTTGCCGTCAATTTTCGATTGGCCGGCGCGATACGGATAACGCACGACTCCGTTCGTGTTGCCGACGTAAAACCAGTCGCCCAAAAGCAACATGCCATGCGGCATATTCAGTCCAGTCAAGAACACTTCGCGCAAGTCGGGCTTGCCGTCGCCGTTGGAATCGCGAAAAAGAGTCATTCGACTGGCCGATTTTTCTGGCCGATCGGCGCGACCGGGCCACTCGCGCATCGCCTCAACAACTACAACGTCTTTGTTCGGCAGCACATAGGCTTGGCGCGGGTTGTCGAGTTTATCGGCGAATAAGCTCACTTCGAAGCCAGCGGCTGGTTTAGGCATTCTTCCCTCCGGCCAGCCGATGACTTTGGACGAGTTGCGCGCGGATGGGGTGGCGAAGGGTGCGGGGAGTTGGAGCTGATCGGCCGGGCCGGTGCCGGGTGCGTATGAAACGTCGGAAGGGCCGGCTGCCGTTGCGCAGGACCATGCGAGCGTGGCAGCGACAGCCAGCATTGAGATCAGCGGAGCGCGATGGGACATGGTTTTTTCTCCTAAATCATCGTTTGGGAATAGTCAGACCGATAAGAAACATACAACAAAACGACCTGTGAGAAAATGCGCCCACTAGCGGGTTGTGCAAGCCAACTGTCCAGTCTAAGATCGGCCCCGACTGGAGGAGCGGGGAATGCACTATCGTGATCTGCGCGGCTGGTTAGAGGGCGTCGAGTCTTTTGGTGAGTTGCGGGTGGTAGAAGGCGCCGACTGGAATCAAGAGATCGGCGCCGTTGCTGAAGTCGCCTCGCAGGCCGTTCCACCACCGGCGGTGCTGTTCGACAAGATCAAAGATTATCCCGCAGGCCGGCGCGTGCTCACCGGGGTCCACAATCCGACCCTCAAGCGCCAGTGTCTGACCAATCATTTGCCGCTCGACTACACGCGCGATCAGTTTATCGACGCATGGAAAAAGCGGCTCGATAAACCAAAACTGATTCCACCGCGGGTCGTCGACTCCGGTCCGTTGATGGAAAATGTTTTCGAAGGCAAAGATATCGACTTGCTTTCGCTGCCCGCGCCGCATTGGCACGAGGGCGACGGCGGACGGTATATCGGTTCGCTCAACGCCACGATCACGCGCGACTTAGATGACGGTTGGATCAACGTCGGCTGTTACCGCGTCATGGTGCATGACCGCGACACCTTGGCGCTGTACATGTCGCCGGGACATCACGGCAATATTCACCGGCAAAAGTATTTCGATAAAGGGTTGCCGTTTCCCGTGACGATCAGTTTCGGCCCCGATCCGCTGCTGTGGTTTTTCGGCCAGATGGAAATCCCCGCCGGAGAGTCTGAGTTCGATTACGCCGGCGGCGTGCGCGGCGAAGCCTATGAAGTGATTGTCGGCGAACATACCGGACTGCCGATTCCCGCGTACTCAGAAATCGCCATCGAAGGCGAAGTCATTCCCGGCACGAAAATTCCCGAAGGGCCGTTCGGCGAGTTCACCGGCTACTACGCTGGCGGTCTGCGCTCCGAACCGATGCTCAAGGTGAAGCGCTTGATGTACCGCAACGATCCGATCTTGACCGGCGCGCCGCCGTTCAAGCCGGCGCCCGGGGCGGAAAACAATCTGATTCGCGCGGCGTATATTTGGCATTACTTGGACAAGGCCGGCGTCCCGGACGTGCGCAGCGTCGCCTATCATCAAACGCGCCTGCTGGTGGCCGTGTCGATCAAGCAGCGCTATCCGGGCCACGCCCGGCAAGCGGCGCTGATCGCCTCGCAGTGCCGCGCCGCGGCGCTGCTCACACGCTACGTCATGGTCGTCGACGACGATATCGACATCTGGGACGGCAACGAGCTCTTCTGGGCGCTGTGCACGCGCACCGATCCGGTCAAAGATATCGATATCCTGCGGCGCTGCTGGAGCAATCCCATCGACCCGATCATCCCGCCGAGCGAGCGCGGTTTTCAATCGCGCGGCATCATCGACGCCTGCCGACCGTATGAATGGATGAATGATTTCCCAAAGGTGTCCGGGGCGAGTGCGGCGCTGAAGGAAAAAGTGAAGCAAAAATTCGGTGCGAGTCTGGCGGGGAAGAAGAAATGAGAGTTGGCCGCAAAGAACGCAAAGTTCGCAAAGAAAAGAATTAACGACAAAGGGCCTAGCGCGGCACAGCCGCAACTGAAGAAGATTGGCCGCAAAGAACGCAAAGGTCACAAAAGGGGCGTAGGGGCGACCGGCTGGTCGCCCTTGGGATCGGCGGCGCAGGAGTTTGCGCCGGCTGCGCAAATATCGAGCTA
>CAYZJE010000317.1:0-7365 GCA_964478485.1 uncultured Syntrophobacter sp.
GTCGCCCAGCAGCATCATGGAAAAATCGCCGGCTGCGGCATCGTAAAGCATGTTGCCCTCAGTCAATTAATCTAATTCGCGAGCGGGCTTTGAACCCCGCTCGCGACCAAAGGGGATGCTCGCCCCCTTTGGAAACCCCATTTAATGGTTCCACGCTGAAATCAGCGTGGTCAACTACAAATATCTTGCCGGCTCAGCGTCGGTTCGTAGAGCAGTTGAATGACAATGCCGTCGGGATCGGCACAGTAGAAAGACGCGCTGCCGTCGCGGTGGATTTTGAAAGGATGGACGATGGTCACGCCGCGGGCGATGAATTCGCTTTCCAGCTCTTTCACCCGCTCGATCGATTCGACGACAAAACCGAGATGATCGAGCTGTTTCTCGACAGCGGCTGCGGCAAATTCATGAGAAATTTGATGCAGCGCGATATTGTCGCAACCGGAAGAAAGATAAACGTTCTGCGCATCCGGCTCCCAAACGACCTCCATGCCGAGCATCTCTTGATAGAATCTCTTCGCGCGGGCCACATCACGCACTTTGAGCGCGATATGGCGCATGCCCTTCAGTCCAGCGATCCGGCTCATGCCGGGACTATAGCATAGTGCCGGCAATTTGTAGTTCTAAGACGGCCTTGCGGAGTGGGCGCAAAAGCGGGATATTTTCCCCATGAAAGAAGCGCGTTGGTGGTACCAAGAGGACGACGGCAGAATCCTCTGCACGCTCTGCCCGCGCTTGTGCCGCATGGCCGAAGGCCAGCCGGGCTTTTGCTACATCCGCAAAAACATCGGCGGCAAACTTTATTCCCTTGGTTATGGCAGTTCCACCGGCTTCGCCATCGATCCCATCGAGAAAAAACCTCTTAATCATTTTCTTCCCGGCAGCCAGATTCTCAGCTTCGGCACCGCCGGCTGCAATCTCGGCTGCCGCTTCTGTCAGAACTGGAGCATTAGCAAGGCCAAGCTCGATGAAGCACAAAGCTTAAATGTCAGCCCTGAACAGGTCGTCGAGCTGGCCATCAAACACAAAGTGCCGAGCATCGCGTTCACTTACAACGATCCGGTGATTTGGGGTGAGTTCGTCATCGACATTTCCCGGGTCGCACGCGAGCGCGGCATCAAAAGTGTGATGGTCACCGCCGGCTACATCACGCCGGAGGCGCGGCCAGAAGTCTTTCGCTACATCGACGCAGCCAATGTTGACCTGAAAGCGTTCACCGAGCAGTTCTACCGCAAATTGACCTTTTCCCATCTCGATCCCGTGCTCGACACGCTCAAGTGGCTCAAGCGCGAGAGCGATATTTGGTTTGAGGTCACCAATCTGATTATCCCCGGCGAGAACGACGGCGTCGATGAGACCAAGCGCTTGTGCGCTTGGATCGTGGAAAATCTCGGCGACTCGGTACCGCTACACTTCACAGCGTTTCATCCCGACTTCAAACTGAAAGACAAGCCCAGAACTCCGGCAGGGACACTCCAGCAGGCGCGCCAAATCGCGCAATCGGCTGGAATCAAATATTGCTACGTTGGCAACGTTCACGATGATGAAGGGCAGACGACTTACTGCCCGGCCTGCCATCAAGCGGTCATCCGCCGCTCTTGGCACGACGTAATCGAATACCTAATCATCGGCAGCCGCTGTTCCTGCGGCGCCGAGATTCCTGGTTTCTTCGCCGAAGAAGCGTCATCGGTCGCGCGCCGTCGAAATCGACGCGCGGCGCGCTAGCGTCTTCTGGCCATCTCCCTAGCGAATTACTGGAATTTGTGTTCTATAGAAAGCGGTATTTAATCGCTCCACGCCATGGCTAAAAACAAAAAAATTAGTCGTACGTCCCATCCCCACCTCGGCATTCTGGCCGATATCAGTACTCTGATCACCCACTCACACGACCTTCAGGACACTCTCGACCGGCTGGTCGCCACCGTCGCTGAGCGCATGGAGACCGAAGTTTGTTCGCTCTACATCCTGGACCAAAAGAAGAACCGGCTCACCCTTTGCGCTACCATGGGCCTCGATCCGGAGTCGGTCGGCAAAGTCTCCATGGGTACCGCCGAAGGTCTTACGGGTCTGGTCATCGAGCAGATGAAGCCGGTCATGGTTCAGGATACGCTAGCGCATCCCCGCTACAAATATTTTCCTGAAACCCATGAAGAGCACTTTCACTCGTTCCTCGGCGTGCCGGTGATCGAGAAGAAAATGGCGTTGGGCGTCCTCGTCGTGCAGACATCGCGGCGACGCCGGTTTTCACGCGATGAAATTCGCCTGCTCACGACGATCTCGGCCCAGGCATCGAGCATCATCGTGCAGGCACGACTGTCCGAGACGCTCAAGAACAAGGAAGAGGAACAAAAAGAATTTCAAAAACGCATGAACGAAGCGATGCGCAAGCTGCGTGCCTACGAAGGCAGCCGGCGCCAGCGGGCGGCCAAAACCAAACAGCACTGGCATGGACGTTTGGACGGGCTGGCTGCGTCACCGGGGTTCGGCCGCGGCAAGGCATTCGTCATGGAACCGCGCATGGATCTGAATGCGATTCCCAAGAAGAAAGCGCGCAAGCCCACGCACGAGATGGAGCGCTTCCGCGGCGCGGTAGAACGCGGCATTGACCAGATCGCCGTGGTCAAGAATCGCATGAGTCACCTGATCTCGGCGGAGGAAGGGGCGATCTTCGATGTCTACCGTTTGATCCTCGAAGATCCCGCCATCATTCACCAGATCGAACATCAGATTCTCAAAGAAAGTTACACCGCCGAGTATGCGGTGAAACTAGTCTTCGAACGGTATTTGCAAACCATCGCGAAAATCGATGATAGCTATCTGCGCGAACGCACCACCGACGTCAAAGACGCCGCTCAAAGACTGTTGGAAAATCTTTCCGGCAGCGATGGCCAGCAGTACGACATTCCCGACGACGCGGTCTTGGTCGCTCAGGACCTTTCGCCCGCCGACCTGAGCATGCTCGAGGGGGACAAATTCAAAGGTATCGTGTTGTCCACCGGCGGCGTCACTTCCCACGCGTCAATCCTCGCCAAGTCCTTCGAGATCCCAAGCGTTGTCGCGGTGGATGGTTTAATGGACAACGTCCATCAAGGCGATCTCTTGATTGTCGACGGCAATTCGGGCGGCGTACATGTGAATCCAAACTCGGAAGTCGTTCGCGAGTACGACCGCTTGGAACACGATTACGCCGAATTGAATCGCGAGCTCGGCGAATTGAAAGATTTGCCCGCTGAAACCACCGACGGTCACCGTGTATCACTCTACGCCAATATCGGTCTTCTCGGCGACGTGGCTTTCGCCAATCTGCACGGTGCTCAGGGGATCGGACTGTACCGAACCGAGATTCCGTTCCTATCCCATCGCGATTTTCCTAGCGAAGAGGAACAATACGCGCTTTACAAACGCGTTGTCGAAGGCATGGCTGGAAAGCCCGTGACCATTCGCACTTTGGACATCGGTGCCGACAAATATCCGACTTACATGCGCAGCGTCGCCATCGAGCCCAATCCGTTCTTGGGCTGGCGCTCGATCCGAATTTCCCTCGAGGTCGAAGAAATTTTCAAGACCCAGTTGCGGGCAATTTTGCGGGTTGGCGACTTAGGCCGAGTACGCATGCTCGTGCCAATGATTTCGAGCCTTGAGGAAATTCAAAAGGTCAAAGAACTCCTCGTCGAAGCGAAGAATGAATTGCAAGGTGAAGGCACGCCTTTTGATCGGCAAATGGAACTGGGGATCATGGTCGAAGTGCCCGCTGCGGTTCAGCTCGCCGAGCGGTTTTTACGTGAAGTCGATTTTCTGAGCATCGGAACCAACGATCTGATTCAGTATCTGCTAGCCGTCGACCGCAGCAATCGCAAGGTGGCTAGTCTCTACGAACCCCTTCATCCTGCGGTTTTGGCAGCACTGAACAGCACCATTGAAGCCGGCAAAAGAGCAGGAAAGCGCGTCGGCATGTGCGGTGAAATGGCCGCCGATCCGCTCTGCGCACTGGTGCTTTTGGGCATGGGCCTCGAGGAGTTTAGCATGGGATCGCTTTATATCCCGGTGATCAAGAAAGCCCTGCGCTCCACCAGTTACCAAGCTGCTAAAACCGCCGCGCATATTGTCCTCGAGATGGATACTGTGGGCGAGATTAAGCGCTACCTGTTCGAACAGATTCGCCAACTCGGCATGGTCGAGCTATTGGAGATGTATCGCTGACGGACCTGAGCCTGACACAAAAGTCTGGTCCACGTTCCTATCCCAGGTTATGCCGGGTGCTTGATTTCGGAAACTCAAAAGGGTAAAAATATTCGAACGATCGTTCGAATATTCCGAAAGGATTTCTCATGATCAAGATTTCTACCTTTGATGACTGGGTTGATTGTTTCCGTCAGTGGCAAAAAGATATTGGTTACGACCCCGCACTGCTGGGCAACTACAAATTCGAAACCAAACTGGGCGAGATTCATGCCCCGGAGATCGAGTTTGGCGACTTTAAAGGCCAGCAGAAGTGGCAGCGGGTCACGCAAATTCCCAATCAATCCATCCGCGATGCCTTGATGAACCTGATCGTCTACCAGGGAGATACAGAATTTGCTTCGGTGGAACAGCAGAAAAATTTGCTCGACACCGCGCCGACGGAGTACGACCGCCAAGCCCTCATCCGCGTCAACAGCGAAGAGATGCGCCATGGCTGGCAGATGTGTTACCTGTTGGTCAACTATTTTGGTGATTCAGGCAAACTCGAAGCGCGCAAACTTTTGGAGCGACGCGCCTTCCGCGGTGACCGTTTGCTGGGCTCTTTCAATGCTCCAGTGAACAACTGGCTCGACTTCTTCACTTACACCGAGTTCGTTGACCGCGACGGCAAATATCAGTTGACCATGCTTTCCCACTCGTCATTCGCTCCCCTGGCCGAGAGCGTGACAGCGATGCTTAAAGAAGAATTCTTCCACATGTTTACCGGCCACACGGGCCTAACTCGCATCATCAGAGCTGGTAAGATTCCCCTTCCAATCGTGCAAAAGTATTTTAACAAATGGCTATCGACCGCTTACGATCTGTTCGGCACCGATCATTCTTCTTCGGCACATTGGGCCTATACCTGGGGCCTGAAGGGGCGCTATGACGAACACGATGCCAAGGTTCCAGCTGAAAAGGATAAGCTGAACGATCTCGCCCGCGAACATTACATGGCGGAATCGCAAAAGTTGATCGATCAACTCAATCAGCTGATTCCGGAAGGGCAAGCGAAGCTCAAAGCGCCCGACTTGAAGTTTAACCGGTCCATCGGCGAGCATGCGGGTAAAACTTACAGTGTCACGGGCGAGTTGCTCTCCGCCGCGGCGTTTGAGCAACACCGGCTCGAAGCCCTGCCGACGCCGCAAGACGAACAAATCTTGGCTGAAATCATCAAGCGCAAGGACTGGGTCGCGCAGATGCAGCTTAACTAAGCCGCACTTCTGCCTGTTGCATATCGATTTCCAGGCTAGTAAGTAGCGATCAAGGAGAAGCCGGTGAGCCAAGCCTGTCTGGTTTGTCAAAATATCGATTGTAAGTCGCGCGGGTCGGAGCCGCTGATGGCGGCACTCCAACAAAAAATCACCGCCAAAGGGCTGACCGATGTCGAAGTGAAGTCCTACATGTGCTTCGGCGCGTGCCAGGAAGGTCCCAACATCGTGATCTATCCGGAAAAGAATTGGTATGCGCGCGTGAAGCCGGAAGACCTCGACGAGATCGTCGAACATCTCGCCGGCGGACCGCATGTCAAACGTTTGGACACGATCGATTCGTCGCTAAAGGAGCTGATCTACCAACTTCTCGACACGGGGATTTTCTAAGTCATGGAAGGGATCCTTTTCCCCCGCGCTGTTCCTGAACGACGCGAGGGATTGACGGAATACCGCGCCCGCGGCGGTTACGAAGCGCTCGCCAATGCCGTCAAAGGCACTCCCGAAGACATCGTAAGAATCATCTCGGACGCCGGCCTGCGCGGTCGCGGCGGCGCGGGATTCCCAACCGGAAAAAAGTGGCAATTTACCCGCGCAGCGCTGGAAACACCGCGCTACCTCGTCATGAACGGCGGCGAGGACGAACCAGGCAGCAAAAAAGACCGTGTGCTGCTGGAGAAATTGCCGCACCTAGTCACTGAAGGCGTAATTCTCTCAGCCTACGCCATCGGCGCAAACAAAGCTTATCTCTACATCAACGCAAGATACGACGTCGCCATCCAAAGCATCATCGATGCCTTGGCCGAGGCGAAAGCCGCCGGCTATTGGGGTGGAAAAATTCTTGGCAGCGATTTCAATCTCGATATAGAAATCATTCCTGCGCCGCACAACTATGTCGCGGGTGAAGACACCGCGGTGCTGGAAGTGATTGAAGGCAAAAAGCCTTTGCCACGGCAAAAACCGCCGTTCCCCGTCACTGTCGGCCTTTTCGGTAAACCGACCTCTGTGAATAACGTTGAAACGCTCGCCAACGTCGCGCCGATCGTTCTCAAAGGCGCCGAGTGGTACCGCAAGTTCGGCACCGCCGACAGCCCCGGCACAATGATTTTCTCGCTCAACGATGACGTCAATCGGCCCGGCGTCTACGAGCTGCCGTTCGGCACACCGCTTAGATATTTAATCGAACAATGCGGCGGTGGTCTTAAAAGCGGTAAGTCACTCAAAGCGATCATGCCCGCCGCGCCGTCTTCGGCATTCTTGCCGCCGGAAAAAATCGACACACCGCTTGACCATAACTCCATGCGTGACGCCGGCTCCGCCCTCGGCTGCGGCGTCGTGAAGCTCGTCAGCGAAGACACCTGCATCGTCGAGGAAGTCCTGCGCATCGCCGACTTCTTCACTGCGGAATCCTGCGGCCAGTGCCCGGCCTGCCGCATGGAAACCAATGCGCTGTCGATGATGATGAAAAAAGTTCAAGCCGGCCAGGGCGGCCAGCCAATCCTCGAACAGTTCAGCAAGATTCTCGCGTTTAACAAGGGCAAAGGGTTTTGCAATTTGATCGCCATGCCCGGTCCGCCAATCGAAAGCGCGCTCAAACTTTTCCCAGCCGACTTCGAGGCCCATCTCACCACGGGTAAATGCGCGGCGATTTGATCTCTCAGAGTGTGTGAAAAAGTTCGTTCATGGTTCGACAAGCTCACCACGAACGGAATTACATCGATGGAAGTTCGAGCACTTAGCCGTTCGTCCAGAGCTTGTCGAAGGGCGATCGGCGATTTTTTCACACACTCTCACCACTAAGGCATCGCGCAAAAATAACTTGATTAAGTTTTGGAGCTGTGTTTTATGGAGGCATGCAGGTTGGGTCCGCAATAAAGCAGATCGATTCGAAGTATCGATCGCTGGTTGCAGTGTTGGATGAGCGAGCGCGTCGACA
>CAYZJE010000318.1:0-2836 GCA_964478485.1 uncultured Syntrophobacter sp.
ATGATGCGCTTAATCCCGGTAGATCGATCACCGCATAACGCTCGGGCGGCTGCTGAATCTCACGATAGCCGCTGTGTGCCCATTCAGCAGGGTGATTGACCACACCTGCGCGGACCATGTTCAAATCGATGTAGACCAGACAGCGATGCAGGTGTTCGTCGATTTCGATAGCCGTAGCATGGTAACGGTCTTCCCAGAACGCGCCTTGCCGCCCTTTGCGCTGGTTGTATTCCTGCGCGGTGCGTCCGGCGATCAACTGCATGCTCTGCGGAATCACGTGCTCGCCCGTGTCCTTTACCAAAAGATGAACGTGGTTGGATGTCACGATATAGTTGAGCACCGAAAGGCCGAAGCGCTTCTTGGCCTCGAACAGCCAGCGCAGGTAACGGCGGCGGTCGCGCGCAAACTTCAGTAAAAATTGCCTTTGATGGCAGCGGTGAGTGATGTGCCAGACGTGACCGGGCAGAAAATAGCGGTTGGCGCGGGGCATTGCTTGTCTCTTAGAGTGTGCGTTTCACCGTCAAAAAGGCGCGGCTAAGCGCCTGAGCCACTCCTATTCTGCGATCTTATGTCGCTAAATTAATATCTTGCGCAGGTCCGACCCGGTGTTCCGTGTTGGACCCGGTGTTCTCATTCTAACCTCTCCCTTCGGGAAATAGTTGTTGCCGTACGCAAACAGTCTGGAGCTGATAACTACGAGGCGACAAGCCGCAGTAGCGCGTGGAAAGTCTGCCGGTGCAAATTATCGTTTCACAAACTCTATCACTTTGCGGTTAAATTCGTCGGCTTGATCCAGCATCGCCAGATGGCTGCAGTGATCGATCAGATGCATGTCCAAGCCTGGCTCCATCACCGCGAGCTGAGCGAAGCGCTTGGCCGCATTGCCGCGGTCGTCCTTGGCATAAAGATAAAGCTTGGGTACCGTGCAACGCGCAAAGCGTTGCCACAAAGGCGCGTTGCCGTCATACCAGTCCGGCTCCGCGGCTCTGGCTTTGAGAAAAGCCGCAAAGTTTGCCCCCGTGCTCATGCGGTGGCGCAACTGGACGAATTCCTCGGTGATGAGCGACTTATTGAAAAAGTCTCGTTCCAATGATTGGCGCGCCTCTTCTACCGTCGGCGGGTTCTTCGGCAATTCGGCACCGCCAGCTTTTTGTTCCGCGAGCAGGGGGAGCAGCGGGAAAACCGCCAGCGCGATCACGCCATGAAACCGGTTCGGATGATTCAAAGCGAGCAGCGCCGGGCCGGTGCCAGCGTTGGAGTGGCCGACGATATAAGTTTTATCGATCGCCAGCGCGTCCATGAATTTCAGAATAAACTCGGTACGATATTCGTCGCTATAGTTCGTTGGCTGTTCGGTCAGACCGAAGGCGGGCAAATCAAAAGCGATCGCGCGCAATCCCGCTCGAGCTAACACGGGAACGCTTTTCTCGTACACTTCGAGCGAGGAACCAAGGGCGAGACCGTGTAACAGGATGACGGTCATGCCGCTGCCAGCTTCGATGTAACGGGTTTTTAGGCCATCGACGACGACGAACTTTTCCATGATAGATCTCCTCTCGCGGGGAAGCTATCGCTCTTTGGCTTGGACTGTCAAGGACGCTAACCGTCGGCAGCGTGACTCCGCGCGGTCCAGGAGCGCTCTCGACAGTTGCTTGACAGTCCGTAGGCAACAGTAGTAATCCGGCAATACGTTCGGAAGAATGCGTTCACCGCGGTATCCACGGTTTTTTGCTCCGTGCGTAGATATTGAGTTCTGAGCCGGAAGTTTCTTTCCGTCGATGGGAGGTCAGCGATGAAACTCCGTGTCGGTAACGCCTGTTGGCATGCTTTCCACGTGCAACACGCTCTGCTCTGCCGCGAGGCGGGATTCTACGCGCAAGAGGGGATCGACGTTGAGATCGTCCACGCCAAGATCAATCCCAAGGCGATCGAGTCGAGCCGGCCGGGGGGCGAGCGTTATGACGAAGTCGGCACCGTGCTGCGCGACATGATCGCCTACGGCATCGATATTATTCCTGACGTGCACGTGCGCACGCCCTTCGCCGAGCGGGTTTTGGGCAACGATGATGTGTGTATCATCGGCGGTTGGCGCAATCACTACGGCGGCACGGCGATGGGCGCGCCGGGCGTTAAATCCATCGGCGATTTGCAGGGCAAGCGCATCGGCGACTGGTACAAAGGCGGCATCCACACGATGTGGTGGGAGCGCCAGCTGCGTCTAGCCGGCCTCAGTCCGGAACGAGATGTCGAGTGGAAAATCGGCTATCTCTATGGCTCCATGCGCGAAGCCTGGAAACCTCTGCAGCGCGGCGAGACCGACGCGGCGATCGTGCAAAATCCTTGGGTGCCGATGCTGCTCGAACAAGGTTACAACAAGCTCTACGATTTCGACCAAGAGACCAAACCCTATGGCCGGCCCGATCGCGTCACGGTGGCGCGCCGATCCTTCATCGCGCGCAATCCCGAATTGATCAAGCGCTTTTGGAAAGCGGCGATCCGCGGTTATCATTTCATGCGCATCGTGCCGGAGAATTTTGCCTTCCAACGTTACGTTGAAGCCAAGTTGCGCACGGACAATCCCGACCAAGCCGAGTGCCTGCGCGACTTGACGCCGATGGCGATGATGGAGAGCCATTTTTTTCCGCTCGATGGACAACTCACCGAAGAAGGTGTCTGGCGCATTCTCGATGAACACATCGACGGCGGTGTGCTGCCGAAATCGATCACGCGCGCCGATGTCGCGAGCATGATCGACCAAGCCTTGGTTCAGGAAGCGTGGGCGGAAATATCTCAGACCGATGCAGTGAAACGGAATATCGAGCGGCTCCAACCGGTG
>CAYZJE010000319.1:0-6050 GCA_964478485.1 uncultured Syntrophobacter sp.
CACCGAGGGCGACTCCTTCTCGCATCAGCGGCACAGCTAAAACAGTTTTGACGCCGATGCGTCTATTAGACTCGACGACCTCGGGGTATTCCGTAGCTAACACAAGATCAACATTCTCGATGTGGACAACTTCCCGGTCCACCACGGCTCGGCCAGGCGGCGATTGGCGATTGATCGGACGCGCCACCGCGACATCGGGCACCGGTCCGTAATGCGCCGCCAAGCGCATGACATTCCCGTCAACAAGCCGCAACACGCCATCTTCCGCGCCGCACACGCGCGCAGCGCGTTCGGTAATGGTTTCCAGCACTGGTTTTAAGTCGGTCGGCGAGCTGGCGATGACGCCGAGAATCTCAGCCGTCGCCGTCTGCTGCTCCAGCGCCTCCTTGAGATCTTGGAACAACCGGACGTTCTCGATCGCGATCACAGCCTGATCGGCGAAGGTTTCCAGCAGCTTGATCTGCGCATCCCTGAAGGGGCGAACTTCCAAGCGGCGAATCAGTATCGCGCCGATGGAAAGCCCGTCGCGCAGCAACGGAACTGCCAGTGTGGTCCGGTGTCCGATACGCCGCGCATAGGCTTTGATGACCGGGAATTCGCTATCGACAACAGCCGCAAGGTCGCGAATATGAATCCTCTGGCGATCGACCATCGCGCGACCGATAGGCGACTCCCGACTGTAAGGCAAGTGTTCGAGCGCGACTGGCAAATCACCATAGGCCGCCACGCGATGAATCAGATCGTTCTCTAGGCGAAAAATCTGCGCATCCTTGGCTTCGCACAATCGCGCGGCGCTCTCTGCAAGCGCATCGAGCACCGTCCGCAGATCGCCTGGCGCCTTAGCGATCATGCGCAGAATATCGCTGGTAGCGGCTTGCTGCTCCAAAGCTTCCGCGAGCTCGCGCTGTAGCGCCTGATTTGAATTGGTCTTTTTGGGCGGGGACTTCTTGGTCACACCAAGGTGCGGCTTTGCCTTGGGATTCTTCGCTGCTTTTTTGGTGGGAGTTTTCATCAAGCAAAAAGCCCAGCTGGAGAAACCCAGTCCGGGCATAGTCTTCAGAATCAGCTCTGACCCGATCTCATGACCCCGTCGGCTTTAATGAGCGCGATCGTTGGCAATACGTATTGCAGATCGTGGGTCAGCGTCAAGCGGGGAATTTTGGGGCTAACTCTTGCGCCGCTAACCTTACACAGCTTTCTTGAATTGAACGACATCCACACTCAGACGGGAAGATGGTTTGACTCGCCCCATAACGAGCTTTTCCATTGCCTTGTAAACAGCGGCTTGAAAATATCTCTCTCCACATTGTTGGCAAACGCGCGCCGGAACGTCTTTTAGAACCTTTAGCTTTTTACCCCAGCGAAAATCGACCTCGGTCTTGGCCTCGATCACTTTACCCTTGCAGAAGTAACATTCAGTAATCATGGAATCACCTGGCCTTCCTTGTTTGCCAATCGTTTTCCCACTCTTCCGGATCAGGCTCATACGCAGTAACGACGAGAAGCTCTGCCGCTTCCAATCGGGCCAATAGAATATGCAAATTTCTGTTCCCGACACGGCCAAGGATTAAGCAACTGGGTCCTCTCGGATCGTTGGAATAGTCTTCGATGATATTACCCGATTTGACCGCCTGCTCAATGTCCGCCGCTTTGATCCTTCTCAATCGTAGTTTTTCAGTGTGAGTAAAAGAGATCGTGTACCTTCCCTCTCCAACCTTCCGCTTGATATCTTCAATGTCCACATCTAGCCCTCATTTTGGCCACCGCGCAGCACGGCCTTAGCCATGTATCCGAATAAGTTGTAAGCGAAGCCGGTACCACAGCGACACCGAGTCCCCAGAGTGCTTTTTTCGATTTCCTACCGCCGCCCCCTTTGCCCCTCCGCGATCACTGCCGCAATGCGCCTGAGCTGACTTCTAAGCCAGGTACATACCCGGCGTCAAGGAAAGGTTTGGACTACCGTAAGCGCGTGAGGGGTGAAGGGTCAGGGGTCAGGCGAATCGGAAAAGAGGTTCTCCCGCAAAGGCGCAAAGGCGCAAAGTTAAAAGGCCCATGGAACAAACAACACATTTCATAAGAATCGGAGTCGAGTCACAGGCACTCTGAATATCGGCGGTGACGCTTCCGATATTCATGATAAAAGGAACCAATGGTTCAGCGCTCGATCGCGCCGCGGCACATACAAAACATTAAGATTCATCGCGCCTGATTCATGTCGCGAACTCGTAAGAACACGTCCAAGCCGTTATTTTTCTACAGCTCGGCCCAACTCCCCTTCGAGCTATCTTAGGACATAATTCATGTTTGCGAATCCTAAAGTGCAATTTTAGGATTCTCAAAAGGTGGTCGGAGCAAAACAAGCTAGGCGCCATGCCGGCAAGCGACGAGAGAAGTGTGCAAAATCGATTTCGTTTTCCTAAACTTAGCGCCTTCGCGTCTTTGCGGGAGATAATCCGAATTCAGATAAACTATTCTCGCGCCAAGGGGCAAAGACACCAAGTCAGGTCCCCCTTACGGCTTGACTAACCCTGATCAGCGGACTAACCTTAGTCCACTATGACTAAGGTAAACATTCACCAGGCAAAGACCCAGTTCTCGCGGCTTATAGAGCTCGCCGCGAGCGGCGAAGAAGTCGTGATCGCAAAGTCTGGCAAGCCGGTGGCCCGGCTGGTTTCCTACACTCCCAAAGGCTTGGTCCGTCGTCCCGGAAGCATGCGTGGTAAGATCCGCATTAAGAAAAACTTCGATGCTCCGCTCCCGAAAGAACTGCAAGCGGCCTTCGAGGGCAAAGACTAGACTGTGCGGCTACTGATCGACACTCACATTCTGATCTGGTGGTTGGCGGATGATCGTAAGCTCGCAAAAAGCGCCCGCACCATCATCGCCAATCCGGACAATGATGTGCTCGTCAGCGCAGTGTCGCTTTGGGAGATTGCCATCAAAGTTGCGTTAGGCCGGCTTGAGGTCGAACTGGACGATCTCGAACAAAATGTTGCCGCTAATGGCTTCCGCTCACTACCCATCAATTATCGCCATGCGTTAACCGCCGGTCGTTTGCCGAAAATACACCGCGATCCGTTCGACCGTATGCTCATCGCCCAAGCCAGTGTCGAGGAGTTGCGCGTCGTCTCGCACGACAAGATTTTCGAGCGTTACGGTCTTAGCGGTGAGGGCCTACCACCAATCATCGTATAAGTTCGTACGAAACTTAGCGCCTTTGCGCCTTTGCGGGGGAATATTCCTTTCCCAGACCCAGGTTATCTCCCGCCAAGCCGCCACAAATAAAAAAGGGGCACGGATTGCCGTGCCCCTTTTGTATTCCAGCTACGCGCGACTTCTTTTAGTGATGCGCCGCCTGTTCGTCTAGTGACAAATTGACGTAGTGGTGCGATTTGGACACCGCCCCGATGCCTTTGATGATCGTCTGCCAGTGCTCGCCTTCATCGTCGCTATAGAAAACATCGCCGTCGGTGGTGCCGGCGAAGATCGCGTAGCCGCCGTTCCAGACATCCATCGCCATGCCTTCGATGTTGGCGCGGATATGTTCGGGCAAGCCGTTGGCGAGAATATCCCAAGTCTTGCCGCCGTCGCGGCTGCGCGCCACCCGCGCGTCCGCGGTGTGCAACTTACGCCAGGTGCCGGGGCCGGTCTTGGCGCCGGCAACGAACAAGAGATTAGGATCTTTCGGATGAACGAAAAACGGGTCGACGTAGCCGATGCGAAAATCACGCGGCGTCATGCTCTGCCAGCTTGCGCCGCCGTCGCTGCTGACGCAGAAACCAGCCGGTGTTTCCGGCCCGCAGTTGGTCGTCGGCGCCGTGCCGTAGAGTTTGCTCGGGTCGTTGGTCGGCACCAACACCCGGTGTGCGTCGGGATTGATATTATCAACGGTGGTCCAAGTTTGACCGCCGTCGGTGCTGCGCAGAAAGCCGCCGACTTCGACGGCGACATAGATGATGTTCGGGTCTTTAGGATGAAAGGTGATGCTCTTGGCGTGCGCCAAATGCGGTTCACCGGGAAAAGTCCACTTCTCAACGCCGGGCACTTGGCGTAAACCAGGTAATTCCGTCCAGCTCTTGCCGAGATCGTCGCTGTAAAATAAATGCGCCGGCTGCGTGCCAGCGTAAATGCGCGGCTTGCCGTTAACAATCTGGCTCGCCAGCGAGTAGATTTCTTTTTCACCGATACCGTTGTCGCGCCGCTCCCAAGTCCTGCCGAGATCCGAGCTGGCGTAGATTTCACAACTATAGGTGCCGCCGAACAGCGTCTTGGTGGTCGGCTCGAAGATAATCGAGCTGAAATGTTTTCCCGGCACCATGGTTTCCTGCTGGGCCCATACGGCGCCGTTTTTTTGGAACGAAAAAATCCCGCCGACCGTGCCGACCAGCAATTTATCCTTTTGCGTTTCACCGCTGGTCAGCGACTGACCTGCGGGCGATAGACATACAAACATGACTTGCCTCCTTTCGAGTTTAGCGAACTATTTTTAGAATTTACCGGGCGATCCCTCAATAGCTTTGCCGCTCACTCTACTGAAGGTGTCGCCACCTCGTCAAGACAAACGCCAGAACCTTTTAACCGTGGCCTCGTCGAATAACCCAAGCGACTTCGCGGCCGGGGAATTGGCCCCCGGCGCGGATTGCCCTTGGGCGATCCCGCTAAAGCAGCTCCAAAGCGGTGCCCTGTTATTGTTCACCTTTTTCATGATTTCGGACCCCAAGACCACGCCGGATTCGTGTGCAGGGGGATTCTGTGCTCTTTCCACGTCGCCGCCGGCGCCGCCTACATCCAATTCGGGCTCTATCGCACCAACGGTTTGCTCTGGTCGCTGGCGATCTTATCCTTATTAATTAACGCCGCTGCTCGACCAACTATTTCCTGGAACAAAATATCAACGGGATAGTCTAATTAGACTAGTGAATAATAGAATCAAAGATTTCTACCGGGACATGTTTGAACAACAGGTCAAGAAAGCCGATATGCGCGCGGTATTCACCGAATACGCTTGGGATATGAATTGGTGTGATCCCTGCGCCGCCGATCCGCTTTCGCTTGAAGAGCTTCGCAGCCTGGGCGTCTTCTGGCTAAATGAGACGCCTCCTGAATTGGTCCCGGGTCGCGGTCGCCGTCCCATCGTGCCTCCGATGGGCGGCGCTCGCGATGTTTTCGCCACGCGCATGGACTGGAAGCTCGCTGACATCCGCGGTCACATGAACCTGCGCAGCGCCGATGCTGGCGACCTCAAGTGGTGGAAAAAATCTGCACCCGTTTACCCCGCGGCGGCGTGAGATAGGCTCACGTTCGTTGCCTCCCACGCAACGCCCAAGCCCCGCGGCTTGGGCGTTGTGCGTTTTTAGCGCCATGAATCCATGATCGTGTTCGTAGCTTCCTTGACGCCTCCAGCCCGTTCACTGTAAATTACGCCTAACCCTGGGTATCGGGTCGATTCTCAGCCAGTATGTAGGGAGATTTTAAAAAATGAACCAGCACCTCTCGCTGCTATCGGCCGGGTTCATCACCGTACTCGCGCTGTCTCCGTTCGTCGCAAGCGCGCAAGTCAAAACCCGCCTGTCGATCGCCACCGGCGGCACCGGCGGGGTTTACTATCCGCTGGGCGGCGGCATGGCGGCGCTGATCTCCAAAAATATTCCCCACACAGAAGCCACCGCGGAGGTAACCACGGCATCGGTTGACAACGTTAAACTGCTG
Source organism: uncultured Syntrophobacter sp. (assembly GCA_964478485.1). Taxonomy (GTDB): domain Bacteria; phylum Desulfobacterota; class Binatia; order UBA9968; family UBA9968; genus DP-20. The sequence goes on from CAYZJE010000319.1 coordinate 5,710, forward strand.
CACGGCAATCGGATCGGCCTCGCGCTCTGCCTTCCCGATACCGCTTGGGACGGCTACACCGGCCAGATCAGGGGTTTCAAGGAAAAGGCCAACATTCGCGCGCTCATGGCGCTCTATTCAAATTTCATGCATATCGTCGCCGCCGACGGCAGCGGTATCAAATCGGTGGCCGATCTCAAGGGCAAACGCGTGTCTACCGGGTCGCCCGGTTCGGGCACTGAAGTGAAGGGTTTGCGCGTGCTCGAGGCCTACGGAATCACGCCGAAAGATTTTAAGAGCCAAGATCGGCTTAGCGCCGCGGAATCCGCCGGCGCTCTCAAAGACCGCAAGATCGACGCTTT
>CAYZJE010000320.1:0-3007 GCA_964478485.1 uncultured Syntrophobacter sp.
GCTCAGGCGATTTTTTTCTAAGTATGCGCTGAACCAAACCGCGAAACTTCTGTCGTTCGTATGAATAGGCGAGATATTTTCCCCACTCGGCTTGGAGTTGGTCATCGGTGAGCTGGGCGACGCACTCTTTGGAATAGTCCATCTCGATTTACCCCACGATCGAAACTTAACCCGGCGAAACGCTATCACCGCCAAAACCGGCGCGCAACGTCTTATTTCGGCCGATCTCTGGCTTTCTTGACATCCGCGCCAAGCTATATGTAGATGAGAGGCACGTGCGCAGATCTCGATCTCAATAGTACAAATGGAGGAGTGAAATATGGCAGCGGAATTTGAAGATCATTGTTGGCAGGACATCGTCTCGCCGGAAATTCTAAAAACCTACAAAAGCAGGAGGGTGTCAGACATTTAATTATTTAATTCTTGTTAGGGATTGGTAGGATTGGTCATAGGATTGGTGTCACCCATTAGCCGGCAGGTCACGTAGGCACAGACCTTCCCTTAGAGGGTAATTGGCCGGCGGCGCCCGGCAAACGAGTCAATTGCACCCCAGGTGATGATAGGATAGTGGTATTCAAAAGAGGAAACCCATGGAACTATTAATTGAATATCTAAAGACCTTTGGCTGGGGAATAGTGGGTGCCATTACAATGGCCGTGTCCCTGTGGATATTGCTAAAGGTTTTCACCTGGCTCACACCGATAGATGAGTGGGAGGAGTTGAAAAAAGGAAATCTTGGGGTGGCAATCATCCTAGCAGCTGTGATTGTTGGTTTCGGTCTGGTAGTTGCGTCGATGGTAGCTCCTCCCGGAGTCGTTAAATGAGCTGGTAAATTGACAGTGCACTTCCCAAAAGAAAAAAGGCAGGGCTCTAAGTCCTGCCTTTTCGTTTTGGTTGGGACACTCTTGCTTGGCAAAATTCATGCAGGGGCCCAGCAGACCTACACCCATAGACTGCAAGGCCCCTCCCCGATGCCACCAGCTGGCTTCCATCCTTGACAACAGTGCAAGGCTCCAGTTACATGAAAAGCGAAAAATCTATAGGAGGCCCATCATGGCTACCGATTTCGAAGATCATTGTTGGCAAGACATCGTCTCGCCGGAAATTTTAAAAACCTACACACCCTATCACCGGGAAACTTACATCGGCCAAAGACCGGCGCTGTTGGCCATCGATCTTTACAATCTCGCCTATGAGGGCGGCGCGAAATATCCCCACGAACTGATCGACACTCACAAAAGTTCCTGCGGCGTCTACGCCCACAACGCGATCAAACCGACCGAGGAATTATTCGCGCTGGCGCGCTCGCTCAAGATTCCGGTTTTCTACACCACCACGGAAACCAGAAAAGAAGCCAAGCCGGACTACATTTACGCCACCAATCGCCAGCGCGTAAAGATCGATCCCGAAGCGTTTGAAATAAAGGAAGAGTTCAAGCCGCAGCAAGGCGACGTGGTGATTTTCAAAGAACGCGCCAGCGGCTTTTTCGGCACGCCGCTCGTGGCGCACCTGACGCAACTGGGCTGCGATAGCCTGATTGTCTGCGGCGAAAGCACCAGCGGCTGCGTGCGCGCCAGCTGCGTCGACGGCTATTCGCTCGGCTATCATGTGTCGATCGTCGAGGAATGCGTCTTTGACCGCAGCATCCTGTCGCACAAGGTTAATCTCTTCGACATGCACCACAAGTACACCGACGTGATGAAGCTCGAAGAAGTGAAAGAAAAGATCAAACAAGAGCGGCCACGGATTAAACCATAAACTCGTTCAAGCAGTTCAAACCGTTCAAGTCGTTCAAGCCGTCGGACTCCGGAAAACCTCCGAAACGGTTTGAACGGCTTGAACGGAGCGCCAGCCTGAGCGCAGCGAAGGTAAGCGGTTGAACGTTTTGAACTCCGAACAATTCCATGTCCTATAGCCATTCGAACGGCGTTAAAATTTACTATGAAGTCTCCGGCGAAGGCCTTCCCTTCGTCATGGTGCACGCCAATCCGTTCGACCATAACTTGTGGATGTACCAGATCGCCCATTTCTCAACTTACTTCAAAGTGATCGCCATCGACATCCGCGGCTACGGCCGCTCGGACAAGCCGGAAACGCCGTTTAGTTTGAAAGACATGGCCGATGACGTGCTCGGCGTCTGCCGCGACGAAGGCGTGAAGGAAGCGATTCTCGGTGGCGTCAGTGTCGGCTCGGGCATGGCGATCCTACTCGGCCTCGATCATCCGGAAATGTTCAAAGCGATCCTTCTCGTCGGCGGCAGCAGCGGTCCCGGCGGCTCCATCGACGAACGGATACGCGGCTACACCAAAGACGGCATCGAGAAATATCATATTCGACATTTGCGCGAATTGGTCGCGCCGGATTTTCCCGAGACAAAACTTGGCAAATATTTGCTGGGCACCTTCGTCGAGCGCGACCCCTGGCTGTCGGGTGAATCCATCGGCCAAATCTTCCGCGCCCGCGGCGGCCTCGACATGACGCCGAGACTGGGCACGATGAAAGTGCCGACGCTAGTGATCAACGGCGAATACGACAACTCGCTCGCCGGCGGCAAGAAAACCGCTTCTTTGATTCCTGGCGCTGTGCACAAGACTTTGCCCAAGACCGGCCACGCCTGTAACATTGAAGATCCCGCGGGCTTCGACGAATTGGTGATCGAATTTCTGCGTGCCAACAAACTCATGCCAAACTCGCCGAGTTGAGCGAGTCGCGCAGACCGGTAGGCAACCAGGTAATTTACCGTAGGGGCGGGTCGCGACCCGCCCTCGCCTGGATTCCCGCTTTCGCGGGAATGACGGAAGTGGCAAATTAGAGTTGTTCAATTCCGCGGTTTGAATTCGCCAGGAGCAACGATTATGGCCGTCAATATCGAAAAGCTAAAAAATATGGCGCCTCCCAAAGGTATGGAATTCCACATCGCCAAAGTCGGCCATGTAGTCTTGCAGGTCAGCGATCTCGAGCGCGCCACGGAGTTCTACACCAAAGTGCTTGGCTTCAAAGTCTCCGA
>CAYZJE010000321.1:0-3894 GCA_964478485.1 uncultured Syntrophobacter sp.
TTGATCCGGGTAATCTTGGTTCCCTGGATACCGGCGCCGCCCATCAGTCCCTTCTGATCGAAGATGAACGCATACACACCTTTTTGCAGGGTTGTGGTTGACAAATTCTTGCCGAAGCCCGCGTCCAACACGACCAGACTCGGCCCGACGCCCAACTCAAAGCCGGCGCTGTTGTCGAGATACTGCAGCGAGGCGTCGTCCATGAAAAACAGCACGTAGCCAAAGGCTTGGGCTCCAGCTTGAAATCCATAGGACACCGCCAGCGAGCGGTAATAGGCAACGGTCTTGCCGCCTTTAAGCAAAGCGCCGTCGCCGAATTGTCCGGCGAAAATAAATCCTCCCTTGACGATGCTCGGGAATACCAGCACTGCCACAGCCTTGTCGCCTAACGCTTTTGCGCCCGGCGTATGTCTATAGAGATCAGCCAGCGCCGCTCGAGCGTCGCGGTTGATCGCGCTCGCGCTCGCCGCCAGTGCTACAGCCGGACTCAAGACATTGAAACCGACGGTGATCACCGCGATTGCAACGGCCAACGTTTTTTTCACCAATTCCATTCTCATAGTTATTTCTCCTTCAGGTTTGTGGTGTCGGGAACCGAGTGTCGGGGGTCGGGGGTCGAGGGGAAGAGAACCGCAGCTTCCCTTCTCTGCTTTCTGCTCCGTGTCCCTTGGTTTTCACTCGACACTCGCCCCTCGACACTCGTTCTTACTGCGCCAACGGCACCGTGGCCGCTAGATCGTACTTGAGCAACATGCGGAACTCGCTTTCGATCTGCAAATAGCGCGCCGCCTTCTTCGCCGGCAACGCTTTGGTCACCTTCGGCACAAACGCGCGGCGCTGTTTGACGTCGTCTTGTTCGAGGGCGATCCATTCATCGAGCAGCTTCTTGGCTTTTTCATCGGTGAGTGACTTGCCGCGGTAGTCCGCCGCATAGCTTTTGAGCAACGCGCCCAAGCGCTCATAGTGCTTCACCAAGTCTTTTTGATAGTCCTCGTATACCGGCCAAAATTGCTTCGCTTCAGATTCCGTCAATTCCATATACTTCGAGACGATCAATTTTTTGTCCGTCTTGAGCTTCTCATGGATGATCTCCAGGTTGTTGGCCGGTTTGTCCTGTGGCCAAGCAGGACTGGCGACACTTGCCAGCGCTGCCGCGATTAGAACGCCTAAACATTTTGTCCAAATACCTCTTTTCATCTTGATTTCTCCTCCTTCTCGATAGGTTTATTTCGTTTTAGAGTCGGCGCTCAACACTTGGCGTCCCGCCGACGAAATCAGATAGCAGATCATGATCATTGGGACAATAGTCCAGAGAACTGCTCTCGCCGGCGACTCTCCTTGGATCATGACACTTAACGCGAGCAGCAGATTTATCAACGCAACGAATAGCCCAAGCCACCAGGCCCAGCCGCTGCGCAAGAGTGCTCCACAGGCGAAAACCACGTAAAGCAGCGCAATCGCACCGACCAGCGTACCGCGAAAAATCGCCACCAAACCGATGGCCGGAAGCAGCAGCAATCCCTGCCCCAACAAATCGGTGCCGATATCGATCCAGCGCAAAGCGCGCAAGACGCCGGCAAGACTTTGAATCAGCGCCAGCACGGCGATCACCGTCAGACCCACTGCTCTCTCCGGCTTGGCATTTTTCATTGGCTTGTCTCTGTTAGCGAAACGTCACGTGTCGGGCGTCGGAGAGTGTCGAGGGTCGGGTGTCGAGTGGAGAAGAACGGCACCGACGATTTTTCCCCCGTCATTCGACCCTCTTCACTCGTTCCCCCGACCCTCTTCCCTCTCCGGCCCCTCGACCCTCGTCCCTCGATACTCGTTACTGCTTGACCTCCGTCCAAGTTTTGTCGGGATTGTAGACAGTCATGCCCTTGGCAACAGCGACCGTGTTCTTGCCCAGATCCTTTTGAGACACTTTGCCGTCATGATTGACGATGAAACTCATGACGCCGGAGTTGTCGTACTCTGCCGGGTAAGCGACCAGCGCAAAACCGCCGATCATTTTCCCTCTCCACATGTAGCTGTAAGCACCGCCCGACGCGTCTTTCCCTTGCGCGTTTAGAAGTCTGAAGTAGTAGCCGTGATAGGGAGAAGGCGAGCCGGAAGGCTTACCCTGATAACCTTCGCGCCTTGCCTGAACCATGATGGGACCGAGAGGGCTTTGCAGCTCGCCTTGTTTGGCATCCCAGTACAAGCCGTTTTTCTTACCCGAGTCGCTAACGAACTTTTGAGCGTATTCCAGAAGTCCATCTCGGTTGCGGTCCTTTATCGCGTACTCGCGCTGGGCATCGACGATGGCGAGCATGACCTGAATGGTATTCAACTCGTTTTCGCCAATGCGGCGATTAAGAATCTCTTCCTTCCCTGCGGCGGTGTCAAAAACCCAGCCGTCGGCTTTTTTCACCAAGGGAATAGGAAAGGGCCAGTCCCCTTTGCCGATCACCAGGACCATGTCGTTGCCTTGTTGAACCAGCCGGTTATTTTCCTCATAGGATTTAGCAAAGCGCTCATGCCTCTGCTTGTCGGCAACCGCGTCTCCCGAGAAAATCAACTCCTTTGAGCCGGCGCCGAAGATCGCCGTGAGCTCCTTGCTATCGTTGTTTTTTGCCGCTGCAACAAGCGCTTTGACGGCGTTTTCAGCAGACGCAAATGTTTTTTGCGGCGCCGCCGCAGCGCTAGCCACTTGAGCAACCGCAAGGACGCCAACCATAGCGCCAACGATCATCCGAAACCTAAACCAGCGTGACTTTTCTCTCGGCTCTCTGTTTTCGTTTACACGCATCATTTTCTTCCTCCTAACGCCTGAAACCTGACACCTGAAACCTTTTGTTTGCATCTTTATCTGCGACCACCACCGCCACCGCCTCGTCCGCCACCGCCGCCACCCGAGCGTCCACCGCCTCCACCGCCGCCCGATCTTCCGCCACCGCCACCTCCAGACCGGCCGCCACCGCTGCTCGCTCGGCTCGCGCTGCCGCGTTGGCTTGAAGCCTTCGCAGAACTGCCGCCGCGATCGACGCCTGAGAATGCGCCGCCGCGATTTCCCGATGCGCCCCGATCGGCCCCGCCACCAAACTGGCTTGCGCCCCCGCGATTGCCTGCACCGCCTCGATCGCTTATTTGACCTGCGCCGCCACGATCGCCAGCGCCTCCCTTGCTTGCTCCACCCCGATCCCCTACTCCCCCACGGTCTCCGACACCGCCGCGATCACCGGCGCCGCCGCGCGCGAGGTCCTGCCGGCCGGCGTCAGCGCGGCCGCGAAAATCATCGCGTGACTTAACCGCGTCGGAGCTGCTGGCTCGATTAAATTTTTGCGCTGTTCCTTGATCCCGATAGGCCACGCCTTTGCGATGTTCGGCGTTGTGCTGCCAATTACCCTGACCGCCCGCCGGCCGGTTTTGTATGTTGGTGCGGTTGATATTGTTATTGATAGTAGTGTTGCGGTTGACATTGACATCGACGTTACCGCCCCGCCAATTGGTATTACCCCAGGCATAGCCCCATGCCGCGCCCATGGCGACACCTGCCGCAAAGGAAAACATCGCGGTGGTGGCGACATAACCGGGAGGGTAGTAGTAATAGGGCGGATAGGCTGGATAGGGCCATGCGCCATACACCACGGTTGGATTATAGGTCGGCACATAAATGATTTGCGGGCTGGCCGGCTCGATCTTGATGATCTTTTCCTCGACGATGACGGTTTGCTCTTTCGTCGTCTTTAGATTTCCCGCCGCTTGTGCCTTCGCCCGAAGGCGTTGGATGGCGTCCAAAACCGCTTTTTGGTCGGCCAAGAAAGCATCGCCGAGTTTTTGCGTCCAGTCGAGCTTCTCGTTCATCATCGTCAGCACCTGAGGAAAATTGACCAGCGACTTGACGCTGGGGTCCCA
>CAYZJE010000322.1:0-6832 GCA_964478485.1 uncultured Syntrophobacter sp.
CCGCAACTGATCCAGCGCGCGCGCTTGTTGGAGCGCGTAATCAACATCTAGAAAAGCCCAGGCTTGAACCTGCGGATCAACTTCTCGCACGCGCGCCAAGCAAGCCTCGACGAGTTGCGCCGAGCTGATCACGCCGTCGCGAATCAGCCGCGCCGCCTCTGAAGCAGTAATAAGGTAAAGATTGCTTAAGTCCATTGAGGAGAAGTTAGTGGGATTCTCATCGCGGATCAAGCGGCGCGTTAGACCGTCTGGACAGATGCCGTGGCGAGAAGCGAGCAGCCCAAGGCCCGAGGGAGGAGGGCACCGGAAACGTACGCGGTCGGTACGTTGAGGATGCCCGACGACCGAGAACGCAGGGATGCGACGCTTATCGTCGCGGCATCAGTTTCCATACAAAAACTCCGGCAACCACAAGGTCATCCCCGGCCAGATGTACATGCACACTAGACAAAGACAGACGATGATCATGTACGGCATCATGCCGGCGAAAATTTGGTTGAGTGTGACGTGCTTGGGCGATACGCCTTTCAAGTAAAATGCCGACATCGCCACCGGCGGCGACAAGAAAGCGGCCTGAAGATTCACTGCGACCATGGTGCCAAACAAAATCGGATCGACGTTGAAATGGGTCAGCAAGGGAATAAATATCGGACAGAAAATAACGATGATCTCGGTCCACTCGAGCGGCCAACCGAGCAGAAAAATAATCATCTGAGAGACAAACAAAAAGCCGAGGGGTGAGAGGTTCATGCCGAGCACCCAGCGTTCGATCAAGCCTTGGCCGCCGTGCAACGCGAACACGGCAGAGAAAAGCGCCGAACCGATGAACAGCCAGCACACCATCGCCGTGGTTTTGGCGGTGAGAAATACCGCTTCTTGAAGATTGCGGCGCAACTCGGCAGACTTCGGCAAGTACCACGCAAGAGGTACCGTGGTGCCGAGAAAAACCGCCCCTAACGAACACGAGACGATCAGCGTCGCGATTTCGCCCCGTGGAATGCCGAGGGCGATGCCGACGATTCCCCCGGCCAGGCTCCACCAGCCGCAACTCCGTGGATATTTCACCAGCACCGCCAGATAGAGCGCGCCCAAGGCGCCCACAGCTGCCGACTCGGTGGCGGTGCAGATACCCAAGAGGATCACAGCCAGCACGATGATCGTGAGCACGCCCAGGGGAACCACTGAAATAGCAAGTTCTTTGAGTATCTCGAACTGCTCGCCGTCCATGCGCCGGTAATACCAGGCCAATAATAGTGCCGAAAACACCGCGAAACTCCAAAACCAGGGGTAAAAATTTTCCGGCACCTTGCCTGCAGCCGCGGTGGCAGATGGTTCCGCGAGGCTGCCCATTTCTTGCGGCGGAGCATCTACCGGAGTGGACGGTTCGGTCGATTCCACCGCGGTTTCGGCCTGGCCCAATTCCTGCGGCTTGTCTTCCGCGCCAGCCAATTCTTGCGGCTTGTCGATAGAGCCGCCGAGCTCTTGCGGTTTCTCGACCGGCGCCGGTGCCGGTTGCGCTGCTGATCGGACCTCCAGCCCTATTTGGGTTTTGACGACTGTAACCGCCGCGGGCGCGCTATGAATGACTACGTACCACCAGGTGCCGGCAAAGATTCCCACGGTCAGCGCCAGCGGCACCATCAGCACAGTAAAATTATTGACGATATGACCGTAGCCAAAAGGCTTGCCGTCTGCCGTCCTGGCATCGCGTAGCAACCCCGGCCGAAACAGCAGGGCGATGAGATTACCGAACACCCGTTTCGACTCGCCATGTTCGAGACGCTGGAGCCAATCCGGCACTTTCAGGCGATACTGATCCGGCGGCAATTTGGGCGCGATCTTCGGATTGATAATCGCCCAGCCGAGAATGTAGACGAGATAGAGAAAGGTAAGAAAGAAGCCAGGCAGCATCGCCGCCGCGTAAAGTTTTACGATCGACTGCCCCGCCACCGCGGCGTAGACGATCAACATGACCGACGGCGGGATGAGAATGCCGAGCGTGCCGCCAGCGGTAATCGCGCCGGCCGCCAAGCGCACATCGTAGCCGGCATTGAGCATGGGGCGCATAGCGATGACGCCCATCAAAACCACGACTGCGCCGACGATACCGGATGCAATGCCCCAGAAAGCGCAAACGAGTAATGTGGTAACCGCGAGCGATGCAGGCACACGGCGGAACGCTAGTTGCACGCTGTGAAACATCCGATCCACCAGCGCCGCCCGCTCCATGACGTAGCCCATGAAGACGAACAACGGCACCGAGAGCAGCGTGTCATTGACCATCACGCCGTAGGTCCGTTGGACCATCAAGTCAAAGATTCTGTTCTGCCACCAATGATTGGCCGGGTCCCAGAAGGCCATGGCGCCAAAAATCATCCCGAGGCCCATGAGCGTGAACGCGGTGGGGAAGCCCATCATGATCGCGACCACGATGAGGCCGAGCATGGTCAGACCGAGGAGCGGATCGCTCATGGTTTTTTCTGCTCGTCGATGTCAGTCACGGCAACGGCGCTGCGATGGCGCGCCGCGTCGTCGATGGCGTGGGCCGACTTCATGGTTGCCAGGCGGGATTCTTCGTCGATGAATTCGCTATGTGCGAGCTGCGTTTCGATGACGTCGATTTCTTCCACGTCTTCGAGGCGCGCCGGCCATGCCCCGGTGCGGATGCAGACGAAGCAGCGAATGATCTCCGCTAGTCCTTGTAACATCACCAGCGCGCCGGCGACTGGGATGACGGTTTTGAAATGATAGATTGGCGGTCCCTCCGCCGTCACGTTTGAGTGCTCGCCGATGCGCCAGGATTCGGCGGCGTAGCCGTAACCCGCGTAGATCAGCGCGAGGATGCCCGGGACGAAGAACAGCAGGTACAAAGCCAGGTCGAGCGCCGCCTGCGCGCGCGGCTTTAAGTAAATGTAAACAAAGTCGGCGCGCACATGGCCGGCGAGCGCCAGCGTATAAGCGCCGCACATCATGAACAGCGTGCCGTAGAGCATGTTGTTCAAGTCGTAGATCCAAGCGGTCGGCGCATTCAAGATGTAGCGCTTGAAGACTTCCACGGCGATCACGAACGTCGCCGCGACAATCAGCCAGGCAAAGGTCTTGCCCGACCAATAACTAATTTGATCGATGAATCGGAGCAGACGAGTAGAGTTCATTGGTGCGATCGTTCGACTTCGCTCACGACAGGCTCCCTCGACTGCGCCTTTAGTTCCGAGCTTGTCGAGGGATCACAACAGGTCGGTGCACAATAAAACAGCCATCAGCCTCGGTGCTCCCTCTCCTTCGCCCTCTCCCCCGTCGTCGGGGGAGAGGGAAGGGTGAGGGGGAAGGCCACCACCGGAAGGCTGGCTGATTGAATTGGACGGGGCAGGAAGTGGTTAGCCCTTTTTTGGCTCCGCTTTTGCCGCTGGCGCCGCGGGCTTAGCGGCCGGTTTCTTCGGCGCAAAATAGTGGTTATAGGCCATGCGAGTAGACACCTGCGTGTCTTGCTGCCACTTCACCGCGCGCTCGGCAAACTTGCGCTGCGACTCGGCGATTTCCTTGAAAAGCGGGTTCTCCGCCGACTTCTTCACCAGGACCTGATCGAAGATGTCGAGCTGCTTCTGTAACACTGGGTCCGGGGTCTTGTAGAACCTTACCTTGTCCTTGGTCTGCAGCTCGATATAGTCTTGGGAGTAGCGGTGGATCGCCTTCCACGACATGTCGGCCGAAGCCGCCTCCGCGGCGTACTCGATCAGCGCCTTCATTTTCGCCGGCAGGCCGTCGAACTTGGTCTTGTTGAAGGTGATCTCGAACTGCTCGGCGTTCTGATGGTAGCTCTGCAGCATGCACACTTTCGACACGTCGGCGAAGCCGAGGAGGCGGTCGGAGCTAGCGTTGTTGAACTCGGCAGCGTCGAGGAGGCCGCGGTCCATCGCCGGCACGATCTCGCCGCCGGGCAGCGCATTCACCGCCGCCCCCATGCCCGTGTAGAGGTCAATCGAGATCCCCACGGTGCGGAACTTGAGACCCTTTAAGTCGTCGGGCTTGGTGATCGGCTTCTTGAACCAGCCGAACGGTTGGGTCGGCATCGGGCCATACAAGAAGGAGACGACGTTGGCGCCGATGGACGCGTAGATCCTGGTGAGCAGCTCCTTGCCGCCGCCGTACTTGTGCCAGGCGAGCAGCATGTTGGCATCCATGGCGAAGGCGGGACTCGATCCCCACATCGCCAAGCCGTTTTGCTTGCCGTAGTGGTACACGACCACGCCGTGGCCGCCGTCGAGTGTGCCTTTCGACACGGCGTCGAGCAATCCGAACGCCGGCACCACCGCGCCCGCGGGCAGCACTTCTATCTTCAAGTCGCCGCCGGTCATGTCGTTGACCTTATGGGCGAAGTCGAGCGCGTACTCGTGGAAGATGTCCTTAGCTGGCCAAGTGCTCTGAAAGCGCATCGTGATCGGCCCCGTCTGTCCCTTAGCGATCATCGGGAAACCGAGCACCGCCGCACCTCCCGCAGCCATCGCGGCTTTTAAAACGTTTCGACGTGAAATTTTCTTCGTTTCTTGCTCCTGGCTTTTAGTTTCTTCCGACATAGTCTGCCTCCTATGAATTCAAACGTTGTAAACTTATATTACAGTTAACGGATTTAGGTCAAACCTTATTTGACACCCTATCTCGACCTCAGATAGGCTGCTCGTCGATGGACCGGAACACTCTCATCCATGAGCTGCGCGCCATCGTCGGCGAACGTTTTGTTTTAATCGAAAAGGAAGACGTGATCGTCTACGAACAAGACGGTTCGATCTTTCAGGTCATGCCGGAAATCGTCGTCCTGCCGGGGAACGTCGAAGAAGTTTCTGCCGTGGTCAAAGCGGCGAAGCGAGCGAATGTGCCAATCGTCCCGCGCGGCTCGGGCACGGGTCTTGCCGGTGGGGCGGTGCCGGCGGAAGGCGGTATCGTTCTGTCATTGGCGCGATTGGACCGCATACTGAAAATTGATTTGCAGAATCGCATCGCCGTCGTCGAGCCCGGTGTGATCAATCTCGACGTGACCAAGGCGGTGGCTAAAGACGATTTCTTTTACGCACCCGACCCGAGCAGCCAAGCCGCCTGCTCCATCGGCGGCAACGTCGCGAACAATTCCGGCGGACCGCACACGCTCGCCTACGGAGTGACGACCAATCACGTGCTCGGTGTCGAAGTCGTTCTCGACGACGGTCGAATCGTCTGGCTCGGCGGCGAAGTCCCCGACACTCCCGGCTACGATCTCTGCGGCGTATTCGTCGGCTCCGAAGGGACGATGGGCATCGTCACGAAGATCGCCGTGAAGCTGCTGCAAACCCGCGAGTCGGTGCGCACGCTGCTGGCGATTTTTGACGACATGGACAGCGCCACACTGACCGTGGTCGACATTACATCAGCGGGAATTATTCCCGCTGCCTTAGAAATCATGGACCGCACTGCTATCGAAGCTGTCGAGCGCGGCGCGCCCGTCGGTTTCCCGCGCGACGCCGAGGCCGTGTTAATCGTCGAGGTAGAAGGGCTTAGCGAGCACACCGATCGATCGATAATCCTGGCGAGCGATATCTGCCAACGTGACGGCGCCCGCGAAGTGAGAGTGGCCAAAGACGAAACCGAGCGCCAATTGTTATGGAAAGGCAGAAAAGGCGCATTCGGCGCCATGGGCGCGCTGGCGCCGAACTATTACGTGCAAGACGGCGTCGTGCCGCGCAGCCAACTGCCGGAAATGATGCGCCGCGTCGCCGCGATCGGTAAGCAATTTAATCTCCGCATCGCCAACGTCTTTCACGCCGGCGACGGCAACCTGCATCCGAATATTCTTTTCGATATGCGCACTCCGGGCGAGTTCGATCGCGTTATCGAAGCCGGCGCCGCCACTTTGCGCGCTTGCGTCGAGCTCGGCGGCAGCATCACCGGCGAACATGGCGTCGGCTTGGAGAAGAAAGCCTACATCGGCCTGCTGTTCAATGAAGCCGATCTTGCCGCAATGACGCGCGTGCGTCAAGCCTTCGATCCAGACGGCCGCTTCAATCCCGCGAAGCTCTTTCCGACGCCAATCAGCTGCGGCGAGATACGCATGCAGCCCGCGCAAATTCCGGCGGGGATGTGGATCTGAAATTCGTTTAGAGTCTGGAGTCTAGCGTCTAGCGTTCAGAAACAATTCCAATAACTCCAGACCCTAGACACCAGACACTAGACCCTGACCTAAAGAAAGCTCACCATTGGAACACATCCACCATACCGCCGAAACCGGGGATAAGCCGCGCATCGCGAGCCTCGATCTCCCCGAGCTCTACCAGTGTGTGCATTGCGGCTTATGTCTGAATCAGTGTCCCACCTATCGCGCTACGCGCCTCGAACCGGAATCGCCGCGCGGGCGAATTCATCTGGTCAAAGCCGCTGCCGATGGACGCATCGAACTTAGCGACCTATTCAAGGAACATCTCTATCTCTGTTTGCTCTGCCGGGCCTGCGAGAGCGCCTGCCCATCCGGCGTCCAATATGGCCGCATCGCTGAAACCGCGCGCGAACATATCGGGCCACCAGGCTCGGACTCTGCTCGAAAAATTCTAAATTTTGTCTTTACGCAAATGTTGCCTTATGCGGGACGGCTCAAACTGGCGTTTACGCTCTTGCGCCTGTACCAACGCACCGGCCTGCAGCGAATTCTACGCGTCTTGCTACCGAAAAAACTGCGCGACATGGACGCCCTGTTGCCGGCGATCCCGAAAAAATTCTTTCAGCCCGAAGCCAATGTTCTGCCCGCCATCGGCCCACGCCGCGCGCGGGTCGCCATGCTCAACGGCTGCGTCATGCCACTCATGTTCGG
>CAYZJE010000323.1:0-42374 GCA_964478485.1 uncultured Syntrophobacter sp.
AAAAGATTCGTAGCTTCATTCGATTACCCTCCTTATGATTAGCCTCTACGTTTACTCGAAGCAATTTCCGTGCAAATCGATTTAGTCACAAATTTGCCGACGTTAACGAGATCCGGTTTGCGCCGTCATTATGCTTAGCTCGCGCGGTATCAACTGACCGGTCTTTTCATCGTAGAGATTGACCGCCGCAGAATTGATTTTGAGCCAGACGCTTTGGTCCATGCGTAGATCGATATGGCCAGATTCGCGAACCACCAGGGTTCGATCGTCGCGGCGCAATTGGACGAAGGTTTCCGGCCCGGCGGGCAACACCGCATAAACTTTAAATTCCGCAAGCTCGGGTTCCGGTCTTAGCCGTATCGAGAAATCTTCGGGTCGCGCCGCGATCACGATGGCGGACTGAGTCAAGCTTCCTGGAGCCGGAATCTTGAACTCCGCGGTCAGCAAATATGAGCGACCGTCTTCATGAATCACTGTGGCGGGCAGTAAATTCATTCGCGGCATGCCGATAAAATCCGCGACAAATAGGTTGGCGGGTTGCGCATAAGTCTCATGGGGAGTGCCAATTTGTAGAATCTTGCCCTCTTTCATGACTACGATGTGACTCGCCATGGTCATCGCTTCGGTCTGATCATGGGTGACATAAACTGTCGTTACCCCGAGTTCATGGTGAATGCGCTTGAGCTCGGAGCGCATATCCATGCGCAAGCGCGCATCGAGATTGGAAAGCGGCTCGTCCATCAGAAACACCGCTGGTTTGGTTGCCAGGAGACGCGCTAAAGCGACTCTCTGTTGCTGGCCGCCGGATAGTTCAGACGGATAACGATTGCCAAGTCCCGGCATCGCTAGCTCGGCGAGCAATTTGTCGACGATGGCGTGAATGTCGTTTTGCCAGACGTTCTGGAGCTCTAAGCCGAAACCGATGTTGTCGTAGACATTCATATGCGGCCAGAGAGCGTAACTTTGGAAAACCATGCCCACGTGGCGGACGCCGGGCGGTACCATAATGCCGCGTTGGGAGGAGAAGACCGTTTTTCCATCGATGACAATTTCACCGGCGTCCGGCTTTTCAAATCCGGCGATGGAACGCAGTAGGGTAGTCTTGCCACAGCCGGAAGGCCCGAGGAGAACCGTGAAGTCGCCCTTTTCAATGGTGAAGCTCACGCGATCCAGAGCCGTTACGGCGCCGAAGCTCTTCTGGAGATCGCGAATCTCGATATATACACTCATGGCACCCGAAGCCCCTTTGCCGTCCCTTAACGTTCATGCAGTTGAGCCAGCCTGTCCTTGCCCAACCACCAGACCATCAACTCGCCAAAAATAGTAATCACCGTGACCAGCAGCACTAGAGCATTGGCAAACTGCGGTTGGCCTTCCTCCGCAAAGCGAAATCCGACGGTCATCAAAACTCCGGTGGCGGGAGTGATCAAAAATATGATCAGCGACAATTCGCGCATCATACTTACGAAGCTAACCATCATGCCCGCCACCAGCCCGGATGTTGCCAACGGAAGTACGATTTTCCAGAAGCGGCGAAACCACGAGGCGCCTTGAATTTCGGCCGCTTCTTCCAATTCTTGGCCGATCTGGGTTACGGCGCTGGAACCAGTGCGGGTGGTATAGGGGAGTTTGTTAACGACCGAGATTAAAACCAAGATCGCAAAGGTGCCGTATAGAGCAGGAACCGGTCCGCGTTGAACCGCGAACAAGCTGAGATACATCGCGCCGAGAGCGATGGCGGGAAACAGAAAAGGTATGGTGCAGACTTGATCTAGGAGTTTCGCCAGCCAGCCGCCCCGGCTGCGAACGACTATATAGCCTATCAACAAGCCAAGAAGTCCGCAGAGAATCGAACTCAGTGCCGCCAGCCGAATGCTGTTCCATGCGGCGCCGACAACCACCTCGTTTTGAAGCACTCCTGACTGGCCGTGGGCAATCCCGGGATTGGAGCCGCCGATCCAGTAATGTAAGGTTAGATTCTCCAACCCGTAACGGCCATCAATCAACATCAAGGTTCGGTAGATCATCAGCAACATCGGTAGGATCGCCGTTGTCAGAGCGATGCTCACGGCCAGGGCAAAACAAGGCCAGCGCCAGCGCCCCAGCAAGGTTGGATTACCCTTAAAGCCTTTTCCGCCAATCGTTTCGAAACGCTTCGACTGGCGTTCGATGAAGCGCGAGTTGATGTAGATGACGATGGCAGTCAGGACGATTAAGATTAGCGCGATGCTATAGCCGCGCCCTTCTAAACCAAGTTTCAAACTGGAAAAAAGCATGGTGGAGAGAGTGTAAAAGTGAACCGGAGCGCCCAATAGAAAGGGTAGGGCGAAGGTGCCGATAGTCCTGCCGAAAGTCAGGACAAAGGCGCCCCAGATCGCGGGTTTAACCAGCGGAAATGTGATTCTGCGTAGTATGGTCCAACGCGACGCACCGAGCAGTTCAGCGCTTTCCACGAGTTGCGTGTCGATGGTTGCCAGCGCGCCAGAAACCAAAAGAAAGGCGAAGGGATAGTAGTGAATGGTTAGCGTGATAATGATCGGTACTGGACCGAATATCAGCCACGCCGGCGGCGAAGTGCCGATCAAATTTTCCAGGAAGCCTGCCACTCCGCCAAACGCGGAGCCACGAAATAGCGTTTCCCAGACCAGCGCCAACGCGAAAGAGGGCACGACGTAAGGCAACGTAAATATCGGTCGAAGCATCATCCGCCCAGGCAAATCAGTGCGCACGATAAGCCACGCGACGCCGCTACCCAGGATTAAGGCCAATGCGGCGCTCACCGTACCTGTGAGTATAGTATTGACTAATGGGTCAATGAGGATTGCTTTGGTCGATGGTCCGAATAGCAGATATTGCCAATGAAAGAGCGTGAACTCCCCCGGCTTGGCCGCTCGCGTAATGCGCCAATCGCTTTCAGCCCAACTAATGGTTCGCCAAATGAGGTCCAACAGAGGCCCAACGACCAGGTACGCAAATACCACGAGCAAGAATAGCGAGACGAGAAATTGCGCTGAAGTGAGCTTGTAGAAAACAACGTTTAGGCAACGTTCCGGGAGACCAGAGCTTCCCTTTGATTGAGCGATGTCCATAAACCTGTGAATCAGGTTGGGAAACCTTCACGAATTTGTCGACGCAACGCTTATGCCAGCATTTCGCGGTCATAACACGGGTCGAAGACGGTTCATTTCTCATTACCGGCAACCCAAGAGTTATTCCTTCGCGTAATTGCGAAGTGGTATTGCTCGCTCAATTCCGATGCGCGATTTTTTCAGCTCAATGGGTGCGATCAATCGCGCTTTATCCCGATCGAATGAAAATTTTCAGATTCCGGAGTGGCATAGCTGTTGCTCGTATGAATTTCAGCGTCGGCCGAAACGGCCAATTACGCGGAGAAGGGAGGTGAAATGAAATGAGGAAGATTATCGGCATGTTTGGATTGCTAGTGTTGGGCATATTCTTTGTGGCGGGGGAATCGTTCGCGCAACGGGGACCGGCGATGATGTGGCGCGGCAGCGGCGGATGGGGGCCGGGGACGCAGTACAACCGAATGTACGATCCGAAGACGGTGGAAACGATCAACGGCGAGGTTACCAGTGTTGATCGGATTACACCGAATAAAGGAATGACGGGCGGCGTTCACATGAACGTGAAGACCGATAAAGAGACCGTTTCGGTTCATCTCGGTCCGTCGTGGTACCTCGAGAACCAAGACGTGAAGATCGCAGCGAAAGATAAAGTCGAAGTAAAAGGCTCGAAGATTAGCTTCGCTGGAAAGCCGGCGATCATTGCCGCGGAGGTTAAGAAGGGCGACGAAGTGTTGAAATTGCGCGATGACGCGGGGTTTCCAATGTGGATCGCTTGGCGGCGGAGGTAATTTGTCTGCGGCTGAAATAACCGCGGTCCAAGTTAGCTTTTGATGACGGCGAAGATTCGACAGCCTTTTTGAAAGATGGGTCTTCCGGGCTCCCCGTGAAGCAGGGCTCGGAGATTGCACCGCCGAGGCGCGGAGTAACGATTTCTTGATTAAGATATTGTCCGAACTCAGCGAACTCTGTGCCTCTGTGGTGAGTACTTCTTCACAGGAAACCCGGAAAAACCTGAAAGACAAAAACGGTGAACCGGATTAGGTTATGAAGAACAAACTTGCTTCCATAGCCATTGCGCTTTGGCTGATGACCGTCGCTGTGCTCGGCTTTTTCTTCGTGCGTGGCTGGACGAGCGAAACAACCGACCAGCGAATCGCGATTCACTTGGCGCCGGCGGAGCGGGATCTCGTGCTCGGTGAGATGCGTCAGATGCTGCACTCGGTGCATAATTTAGTTACGGGGTTGTCGGCCGGCGATCCGAAGATCATGGAGCAAGCGGCGCGCGCCTCGGGAATGGCCATGGCCGCCGATGTCAATCCGATCCTGGTGGCCAAACTGCCTCTCGCGTTTAAGCAGCAAGGCATGAGCGTGCACCGTGATTTTGACGCGCTTGCCGATACCATCGCCCGCGGCGCGGACCAAGCAACGGTGCTGCGTGATTTCACCGGCATCACGGCGCGCTGCGTCGGTTGTCATACCGCGTATCGTCTGCCGTAAACAATCGTAGATAAACCCACGGCTTTGCCGGGGGAGCTCCCAAGGTTTGACTTTTCCAGGAGTCGTGAATTTGCGAATAGCAGTAATAAGCCGTATTGCAACGTCGGCGCTTTGAAGTCATCGGCAATAGGTAGGCGAACGGACATTACAGAATCCGTTTTGGCTAAATCATGACTTGGTCTGCTCGTGAAAAGGCGCCTTCGAGGGGCCAGCAAACCCCAGGTCTCCGGTTTTGCCGGAGGTACCTGACTTGACGCCCTTCGGCGGTCCTGTGGGACGTAGCTTGGGCGCACGAAGCGGAGGAACGATGAACGACAACAACGATGCCAGACGCCCGGATGGCGGACGCCGAAGTTTTCTGAAACAGACGGGCGCGGCTGCACTGGGCGGGCTCCTGTTCGGGGGCAAGGCGCTGGCAAGTGCGACGCGCGCCATGCTGCCCGCCGAAGCGATACCTGACTTCAATCCGGATGTCGAGATGGAACTTGCGGCGGTCGTAGACGATGTCGGCTTGCTCCCTGGCGCGCCGACGGCCGTTTGGCGATTCACCGGCAAGGTGCTTCGTGGCAGCGCCGACGCCTTGACCTTTCTGAAGAGTTCGGATGACGGACCGAGTTTCGTTCCCGTCATACGCACACGGCGAGGTCAGAAGGTCCGTATCTTTTTCACCAATCGGCTCCCCGAACAATCGATCGTGCATTGGCATGGGCTTCATGTCGTGCAGCGCATGGACGGTCATCCCATGTACGCGATCGGCACCGGCAAGCACTACGTCTACGAATTCATCGTCGACAATCGCGCCGGCACCTACTGGTTTCACCCCCACCCGCACGAGCGTACCGGATATCAGGTCTATCGCGGCCTCGCGGGATTCTTCCTGGTAGGTGACGACGAAGAAGATGCGCTGAAATTGCCGCAGGGAACGTTCGATCTCCCCCTCGTCATCCAGGACCGGACCTTCGACAGCCGCAACCAGCTCGTTTATTTGCAGAACATGATGGAGCGGATGATGGGGTTCATGGGCGAGCGCGTCCTGGTGAACGCCACGCCGGACTACACGAGACCAGTCGAGCGCAATGCTTACCGGGTGCGGTTTTTCAACGGCTCGAACGCGACGGCCTACCGGCTCTCCCTCAGCAACGGCCAGCCATTTTTGGTCATTGGCACTGACGGCGGATTGCTAGAACAGGCCATGACGCGCCGGACGCTCACGCTCGGCGTCGGAGAGCGGGCCGATGTCTGGGTGGATTTCGGCGCGGCACAGTTCGGTGAAGAGGTCGCGCTGGTCGCGCAATCTTTTGCGCCAATGATGTTGGGCGGTGGAGGTATGCCGATGATGCGGCGGCCGGCCAACACGGGGCCGCGGGCTATTGCGCGCTTCCGGATCGGCAGTGGCGCCGCCGCGAAGTCGTCCTCGCCTGCGCGTCTGTCGAAGTTCCCCGCGCTGAATCTGCGCGAAGCCGTCAACCGCGAGCGGCCTCGGAGAATCCAAATGTCGATGGGCGGCGGCCAAATGTTTCTTAACGGGCGGACCTTCGACATGGAGGCGGTGGCTGATGACGAACGTGTGAGGCTTGGCACGACCGAGGCCTGGGAATTCGTCAACGACTCGCCCATGGCCCACCCGATGCACGTCCACAATCTTCAGTTCAGAGTGATCGAACGCAGCGGCGCCACGGGCACGGCGGGCGATCCGAATGGCCTTAGCGCTGGATTTACCGACGAGGGTCTTAAGGATGTGGTGCTGGTCCTGCCCGGCGAGCGCGTCAAGGTTCTCATGAAGTTCGAGGACCATGCCGGGCTTTACCTCTATCACTGCCACATCCTGGAGCATGAGGACATGGGAATGATGCGCAACTATCGCGTCGAGGCGAAGGGCGCGTGAAGCAGGTTCGTCGTTCGTCGATTGTCGTTGCGTGACGACCTACGGGTTGTTTCACGCTTTTTAAATCCCTGCGGGTCTAATTCCCCACAGCTCGCTGCGTCAACGCGATTGGCGGTCTTTTCAAAGTCCGTCATTCCCGCATGTCCTTAGCGGGAATCCAGTGGTGAAACCTGAAAACACTTCATTGCGAGGCCCACCACTTCGTGAAGATCTGACACCGTTAGACTTGTCGTACTTACGGCTATACATTCGAGGGTGGAATTCTGTTCTCGTTGCCGTCAACAAAATGGCTGAGCCGTGACCCTTCGCTCTATGACGACTAATATTCGGCAGTTCCTCGATATTCGCCCTGGCGAAGCAGGGCGAATCACCCTCATGGCGGCATTGCTTTTTTTCTTGCTGGCCGCCAACAACGTTATCAAAATCGTCAGAGATTCGCTCTTTCTCAGCCGGTTTCCGATCACGCAGCTGCCTTATGTTTATCTTCTAGCCGCGCTGGTCGCGGCCGCGGTTATTTTGGTTTATTCGCGTTTCACTTCAAAGCTGCCCTTTTCGCGGGTCGTCCTTATGTCTCTCGCGGTCTCCATTTCGAACGTTATGATCTTTTGGCTGTTGGTCACTTTTTACGACGCCGGTTGGGTGCTTTACGCATATTACATGTGGTCGGCGATCGTCGGACTAATTTTAGTCGCGCAGTTTTGGATCTTGGCCAACGAGATGTTTACGCTGCGGGATGGCAAGCGATTGTTCGGCCTCATCACTGCCGGTGGCACTCTTGGAGGCATGGCGGGTGGGGTCATGGCGAATTGGGCGGTGACTTATTTGTTCGGGACAAATCAACTCCTATGGTTCGTTGTCGCTCTGTTCGCCGGTGCCTACGGTATGGCCCATCTGGCGCTTAAGAAACAAGCTGGACGAGTCTCATACAACCCTCGGCAAGACAGATCAGGAAGAGCAAACGCGATCCAGGATATGAGCGGCGTCGCCGGTACTGTGCTCGGTTCCCGCTATCTTCAGACGATCGGCGCGGTGATTTTTGTTTCGGTCGTCGTGTCGACATTGATCGACTATCAATTCAAAGCGACGGCGAAGGAAGCGTATCCGTCGGCGGACGCGCTCGCGGGCTTTTTCGGTTCTTACTATGCGTGGCTGAGTGTCGTCACCATGCTGGCGCAACTATGGTTGACCGGCAAAGTATTGTTGGGTTTAGGTCTAACTCCGAGTCTGCTCATTCTTCCCTTGGCGCTGCTTGCAGGATCGATCGGACTGTTAGCGTGGCCCGGTCTTTTCGCGGCAACCGCGACCCGAATGGCCGAGGCTTCGCTGCGCACGAGCATCAACCAAAGCGGCGTGCAAATCCTTTATCTTCCCGTGCCTGATGCCATAAAGAAAAAAGTCAAGGTCTTCATGGATGTAACGGTGGAGCGGCTGGGTGACGGCTTGGCCGCACTGATCATATTGTTTTTCGCGCTCCTATTAGGATGGAGCGAGGTCAAGTTCCTGAGTTATATTTCCATGGGTCTCATTGTCATCTGGTTCGCCATTGTCCTCACCGCGCACAAAGGTTACGTCGATACTCTGCGCCGGAGTCTAGCCTACCGAGAAGTTTCCTTGGAATCCGTGCCGATCGATTTCACGGATAAGGCGACAGTGGACGCAGTGTTGAGCAATTTAGACGGCAAGGACGAGCCATCGATTCTATTCGCATTATCTCTGGCCGAGAGAATGGAGCCACAGTTTGTCGTGGCGCGCTTGCCGCGAGGTTTGCTTAGTCATGGATCTGCTGAGGTGCGCCGGCGCGCCCTAACGCTAGTGGCATCTTCTATGGAACCAAATACTTTGGCGATGGTTTTTGAACTCCTGGCCGCGGAAAACGCCGAGGTGCGAGCGGAAGCGATCAACACGGTCGCCAAGGTTCTGAAAGAAGCCGCGATTCCCGTCATCCGGCCATTTCTGAATAGTTCTGAAATTCAAACCCGCAGAGTGGCGATTAAGTTGATGCTTCAAAGCGGCGATGCCGAGAACCGCCGAGAAGCAATGGCAGCGTTTCGCGATTTGGTGACGGATAGTAGCCCCGGCGGTGAAAACAACCGCATCGAAGCGGCCCGGCTCATGGGTGAGATCGACGATCCGGAGTTTTCGAGCTATCTGCGTAGACTCATCAGTGGCGACCCTGCGCCGACGGTGATCCGGGAAGCAATGGCGGCCTCGGCGCGACGAAAGAACCCCGCGGCGATTGGTGAGATCATCGCGCGCCTCGCTTCCAGCGTCACCAACGCGGCGGCGCGTGATGCCTTGATCCTATACGGCGAGATGGCGGTCAAAGGATTGCGAGCCGCACTATTCGATAGTCGTGTTGCACGAGAAGTGCGGCTCCACATACCGCGGACGCTCAGCAAGATCGGTACGCAGACGGCGATGAATGCGCTCCAGGCCGGCTTGCTCGAAGAAGACCGCGCGATCCGTTTCCAAGTCATTCTTGCCATCGAAGAGATGGCGCGCCGCTTTAGCGATCTCAGGCTAGACCGAGAGATCGTCGAGAGCGCGATCATGTCTGACGCGCTGCTTTATTTTCGCAGGCTGGTGATGTTCTCCGCGCTGTTCGGCCAACCAGAAAAAGCTTCGAATCACCGCGAGTCGCTCTTATACCACGCCCTCACCGACAGCATGGAGCGCGTCACTGAAAGAATTATGTGGCTTTTGTCGCTAATCTATCCGCGCCAAGATATTCGGCACGCATGGGCCGGCCTGGGTTCCAACGATCCGGTTTCCCGCGCCCATGGGATCGAGTTGCTCGACAATTTGCTCACGGGAAATGTTAAGAGCTACGTATTTCCGATTTTCAGCGACAGCCAGCCGGATCAGCGGCTACGCGCGGCGCTGAATCTTCTCGGCCTCGCTTCCATCGACAGCGACGCCGCTATCAGGGCTTTGCTCGAACAGGATGACCGATGGCTAAAAGCCGCGGCCATTTGGGAGATCGGCCAAAGGAGCTTGCGTGAATATCGCGGCGACGTTGTGCGGCTCGCCAATTCGGACGACTCTTTGCTACGGGAGACGGCGAATCGGGTGCTGGAAGGGAGCGGTCTTTAGTGAACCAGGAAAAAAAGCTGAGCACGATCGAGAAGGTTTTATTTCTCAAATCGGTCAATCTATTCGCCCAGACAGCGATCGAAGATCTCGGCCGTGTCGCGGCGTTGACGGCGGAGGTTCGCTTCAGTGCGGGTGAGACGATCTTTCGCGAAGGCGAGCCCGTCGACGCGATCTACTTTATCGTGACGGGACGGGTGGCCGTGGATAGAAACGGCGTGAGAATTCGCGAGGTCGGAGAAAAGGAAGTCTTTGCCATCATCGCCGCCCTCGACCAGGGGCCGGCGGTACACACCGTTAGCGCTCTCGATCAGGTGCATGCGCTCAAGCTCAACGCACAGGATTTTCATGACATGCTTTCGGCCGACTACGATTTGGTCCAGTCCGTCTTCCGCGCGCTCTGCCGAATCATCCGCGAGGGCCGGTGACCTTCACGACTGTTGTTTGACCGACGAGAGGGTTTTTTCATAGCCAGTTTCGAAATAATTTGTAGCGCTTGCGGGCCGCTTCTTATTTCTGCGATTCCGCTGATTTTTCTTGTTAATTCTGAGAAGATTAATCCCACCCAGTCCAATAAAATCCGAATTTTCGCTGGCGCGAGTCTTGCTCCCATGTCTGGTCGAGAGAGCAAGGATGGGCCGGATTAGAAAATCCTTTTCCCGATGACATGATCACGAACACAAATAGTTCCTCTATGGGATCTCAATTTTCATACCGCACGAGGAATTTTCTATCGTTCATAAGCGGCGTTTTAATCCTATTTATAGCGACTACAGTAGCAGGCCAGGCCACTGTCGCTCTAGGAGCTGTAGAAGGAGATGTCCCAGCAACCGAGGCGCGGCGCCACAGTGCGGAGTCCTGTGGCGCTGAGTCTGTCGATAGCCCTAACCGGATTGCGCGCCTTGATCCTGAAAGGATTAGATTTTCCCAGTCCACGTTCTCTGAAACAGGAAAAACCCTCGACGGAGATGAATATACTGTTGAAGAGAATGCTCAGTGGCTGAGGCAGCACCCCGATCAAGATTTTCCTTGGAGTGGACCGATCAGGGTATTCCAAAAAGCAGCATTCATGGATGAATGGGGCCCGATGACCAGATTCGGTTACACCGGTGATCCAAAAAATCTTATCAACGGAGAGATCTATACGCTCGACCATCGAAGACTGATAGCGTACAGGCGAGCAGCAAGAAAATCGATTCCCGTAGAGTGGGCGGATTTGAATATCGTAAGAGACCAGCGGTGGAAGTTTACAACTACGACCGGCGGATTTTCCATCACCCCGACGCCCCGAGATGCAGGCGCAGGTAGCGCCAGCGTTTACGTTCCGTTGTTGTATCCGTCCGGTAAATCGATGATCATCGTCGAAATCGAGTAACGCCGGTGACAACTTGGATTGAACTGCCGAAAGACAAAGTCCATCGGTCCTACCATGTGCCGTTGGAGTTGGCGACGCGGGAGGAGAATAGTTTTTTCGCTACCGCCCATCACCCACAAGATACCGATGGTCCATGGCCGTTCTTGGCCTTCCTCAGGAGTAAACACCAACTGGGAGTTGTCACCTTTCAAATTTTTACTATCGAAGCTGAGGCCCTCGAATCCGAGGCGTTTAACCCGCTAGCTGAGTCCTGCGGATATCTTACTTTGACCAAACGGCAACTCCTTGACCTGGCTCGCCTGCTATTCTCGAACGCAGAGAAGCTGATGCCGCTGCCTACGAAGCGCGAGGCGATGTTTAGGCCGATAGAGACTTTACGATTGAGGGATTTCCACCTTCGTTCTCCCTCGGTGCCAGATTGCCGAGAGTGCTTTTACTATCAGACTTACGATCCAAGCGATCGGCTAGCAGGTGAAACGACTGCGACGCTGTTGATCCTTAGTAGCGGACAAAGCGATCGTTCACCAGACAAACTGTATATCAAAATTGCCCAATTTCCTTTCAAAGCGCTGAATGAGCCGTCTTTTAACCCTCTCGATCATTCACTTGCGAAAATCCACCTCGACAGGGGTGGGATGCAGGAGCTAGCTGGCCTGCTAGAATTGAAACAAAAAGAGCTCGTGGACCAGGGCTAAACGGCACCAGGTTGCCCCCGGCGCGCGACACGCCAGCGCTTGTGGACAAAGAGCTGGAAGATCTCATTACCTACACGTCTCCCATTCCTGCGAATTAAGTGGTCTATTCTTGTCATTTCTGAAAACGTCGCTTCGAAACTTCCCCGCAATCGCGCAAATTGTCCTCGGCACGAATTCTGCTCGGAGCTTATTTTGAGGCCGCGATGCCGATCCAGAGAGCAGTGCAGTTTACCCATTGAGAAGGAGGGCAAAATGAAAACTCGGGTATTTTTTCCAATCGCCGCTGTTTTGTTTACAGGAATGGTGCTCTTGCTGGTTGCCAATTCCGATCGCACGGTGGCGCAAGATCAACGTCGTCCGGCGATCGAGAAGAAGGTGCCGGAATACCGCAGGTCCATAGAAGATTTTCGCAAGGCGATAAAAGACGCTTATCGCGTCGACATCGCCAACTTCAAAGATCGGTTAAAAGGCGGCCGCGCCGACGGCAAGCCGATCACCAATTATGACCTGAAGGAGCTGTTGGAAGGGATAAAATTCGAGCGCGAGCATACGGACGATAATTTGCTCGCTCTGGAAATGGCGATGGACCACTTGGAAACGGTACCCGATTACTATTCCCGTCATCTAAAAATGGAGCGGGAAATAATGTCCGAAAAGCTCTTGAATCAATAGGGAGAGCGATCATGGCCCTGATCACAGCAAGTAATCTGGTCAAGACCTATCAATCCGAAGCGATCGAAGTGAGGGCGTTGCAAGGCGTTAGTTTCGGCATCGAAGCGCGCTCCTTCGTCGCCTTCGTCGGCCCTTCGGGAAGCGGCAAAACCACCTTGCTCAATCTCATCGGCTGCTTGGACCGGCCGACCGGTGGACAGATCGAAGTGGCGGGCGTGGACGTCTCTCAGCTGGAGCGCCAAAGGGCCGCGGCGTTTCGCGGCGAACATATAGGTTTCATCTTTCAGAATTTCAATCTCATCCCCGTGCTCACGGCTTTTGAAAACGTCGAGTACCCGCTGGTCATGGTGCAAGACTGGCCGGTGGCGGAGCGACACGAGCGAGTGCTGAAAATTCTAAAAGCCGTCGGCATGCTGGAACAAAAGAACCAGCTTCCCGAGCAGCTTTCCGGCGGACAAAAGCAGCGCGTCGCCATCGCCCGGGCGCTGGTGACCCGGCCGAAGTTGGTGTTAGCCGATGAGCCGACGGCCAATCTGGATCATGAGACGGCGTATATGATCCTCCGCTTGATGAAGGCCATGCGGGACGATTTCGGCACTACGTTTATCTTCTCGACCCATGACACGCGCATCATCGGCGAGGCGGAACTGATCTACACACTGGAAGACGGACGGCTGGTGCAGCATGAAGAAAGGCGGGCGGCCAATGTCTAATCTCGTCAAAATCGCGGTTCGTAACATTCGCCGCTACCGGCGGCGCAGCTTGCTGACGATTTCACTGATTGCGTTCGGAGTGGTGTTCGTGCTGGTGTTCGTCGCCGTGAGTGCGTCCTTCAAAGACCTGATGATCCGGCAAATCACCGATTCCTATCTGGGCGACTTGCAGATTCACCGGCGCGGTTACGTGGCATCGATTGAAACCCTGCCGCTAAACCTGAATTTAGCGCCCCAGCAGGCCACCAACGCCGCCAAAGTCTTAAAGGAGAATTCGGAGATCGCGTCCTTCTCGGAGCGGATCAAGTTCGGCGCGATGTTTAGCAATTTCACCGAGACGACCAATATCCGCATCAACGGTGTGGTGCCCGAAAATGAGTTCGCCACTTGTCCGCAGATGAGCGCGCGAATCAGCGACGGCGACAAGAGCGTCGATGCGCTAAAGAAAGGAAAAATTCTCGTGCCGGCGTTGCTTGCCCGCGGCATGGGCTCAAAGGTCGGCGACACCGTGGTCATCATCGCGACTAACAAAGATGGCTCGGTGAACGGCAAGACACTGGTAGTCAGCGGCATTCTCGAAAGCGCCACCGGCCCCGGCGGGCGCGACGGCTATATCCATATCGACGATGCCGTGGAAATCCTGCGCATGGGACAAAGAGAAATCAGCGAGTTCGCCATCAGTGTCAAAAATCCCGAGCGCGTCGACGCTGTGGCCGCGGCGGTGACGGCGCGGCTCGCAGCGATCGTCAAGGATCCGAAAAAGGCGCCGTTTCAGGTTCACACTTGGGCCGAGCTATCGCCCTTCGCCAACATCGCGCGCATGGTCGACTTGATGACGGTGTTCGTCAAGGTGATGCTGATTGCGATCGTGCTGATCAGCATTCTCAACGTGATGATCATGGCGGTGTACGAGCGAGTCCGGGAGATCGGCACGATGGCTGCCATCGGCACGCTGCCAGGCAAAATTCGCTCGTTGTTTTTGGTCGAAGGATTGTTTCTCGGTGTCGCCGGGACGCTGGTCGGCTTGATCGCGTCGCTGGGAATTGTCCTTGGCCTCTACCTCTGGAAGTTCTCGTTTAATTTTGGCCAGGCGACCGGACTGATCTTAGAGCCGAGCATCGATCCAGGCCAGATCGCGATCGCCAGCGCCATGGTGATCGGCGTGTCGATCGTGGCTAGCTTGCAGCCGGCTTTCAAAGCTTCGCGCATGGAACCGATTGACGCGTTGAGGCATGTATGAAGATGCGCGCGATAAACCTACATACGCTCACGCTGCTCGCTCTGTTTGGTTTTGTCTTGCCGACTTATGCTCTGGACGGCAACGAGATTCTCAAAAAAGTCGACGCCAATCTCCAGCCGGAATCTTTCGAATCTTACCGCAAGTTGATCAACATCGAGCCCAACGGCGCCAAGCGCGAGTTTCTGCTTTACACGTTGAAAAAGGGCCACGACAAGATCGTCTCGCTCTTCATGTCGCCGGCGAGTGAAAAGGGACGGGCGACGCTCAGGCTTGGCGAGAATATGTGGCTCTACATACCGAGCGTCGGCAAACCGGTGCGTATCACCAGTTTACAATCCGTGGTCGGCGGCGTGTTTAACAACGCCGACATCATGCGCCTGGACTACAACGCGGAATACAACGTCAAGAACGTGGAACAAAAACCGAACGAATATGTTCTCGACTTGAAAGCCAAGAGCGCGACCGTGGCCTACGATCAGGTGAAAATGTGGGTGGACAAAAAAAGCTTGGTGCCGAGCAAAATCGAATGCTACGCCGCCACCGGCCTGTTGATCAAGACGCTCTATCTCAAAGAGAACAAACCCTTTGACGAAGGCACAGTGCGCCCCTCGGTGTTCGAGACCGACAGCCCGCTTTACAAAGGCTATCAGTCGATCATGGTTTACGCCAAGGTCAAAAAGCGGATCGTTCCGGATGAAGTATTTACGCTGGAATTTCTCGCTAAGATCGATACGCTTCGGTAGCAGACATGCTTGCAGCCGGTGTCATTTTAGCGCTGCTTTTTTTCAATGTTCAGCCCGTTTATTGCCAAGACAAATATCAGATTGACCTATCAGAGATTGAGAAGGAAGTCGAAAAAGCAGCCAGTAAACCCTATAGCCTCGGAGGTTTCCTAGAGTTCCAGCCGATCACCTTTGGGGTTAATCGGGACCACGCCTTTTCCAAGTTGAAGTTCGACCTTGTACGCAGCGGCACTTTCTTCGAGCAATACAATTTAGGCCTGCGTCTTGAGGGAAGTTACAAAAAGGATATATTTTCGGTTTTTTTCCAGACCGATACACTGGTTCAAAACCAATATGTCGGCTGGCAGGAAAGCACTAAATTATTGCAAGGCCTGCTCTCCCTTAGACCCAGCCCCAACTTCAGCCTGGAGGCCGGTAACAAAGTCTTCAAGTGGGGTAAAGGCTATGCCTGGAGTCCAGTCGCCTTTGTCGATCGACCGAAAAACCCGGAAGACCCGGAAGAATTGCGCCAAGGGTTTACGGTTTTCACCGCAGCTTGGAACCAGAGCTTTGTGGGAACTCTTAATAATGCGGCGCTAAGCGCGACCGCCGTTCCTGTTTACGAGCATGTCAATACACAGTTTGGCACCCTCAACCACATGAATTTTGCGTCCAAGCTCTATCTGCTATTTTACGATACGGATATCGATGTTACGTTTCTTACCGGATCAAGTCGCCCAACCCGATACGGTTTTGACTTTTCAAGAAACCTATCAACGAATCTTGAGGTCCACGGCGAATGGGCGAGAATCAACAATTTTAAGTTAAAAACGATTAATGCTCAGGGGGTCGCGTCCAGCCGCCAATGGGATGCCATCAGCTATCTTTTAGGCCTGCGATATTTGACGGCACAGGAAACCACCTACATCTTGGAATATTACCATAACGGCACAGGGGTAAACCCATCTCAATTCGAAGATTACGTTGCTTTCGTGGACAACAGTTATGCGACGTTTCGCCAAAGCGGAAATATGAGCGGTCTTACGCGCGCGTCACAGTTGGCTGAATCAGTTTATGGCAAGCCGAACCCCATGCTCGACTATCTCTACTTCCGCGCGAGCCAGAAAGAGCCGTTTGATATTCTCTATTTTACGCCCGCTATCACTTCCACTATCAACTTGCAGGATGGCAGTCTGGTCGTGATTCCGGAGCTGGCCTACAGTCCCGTAACCAATCTCGAGCTTCGGCTTCGGACCCCGGTTCTCATTGGCGGGAAGGGAACAGAGTATGGCGAAAAGCAGAACGACTTTCGCGTGGAGTTTCGTCTCCGCTACTATTTCAGCCTGGACTCTATTTTAGACTCGATTTTTTGACGGATCATCGTCGTGCTCTAGCCTCACCTGCCCAAAGGTAACTCAACGCAACCCGGCACGAGTGCCATTTCTTTTTCTTGCGCTTCGTTGTGATTCGCAGTCTTGCGATGGGAGCTTGTCGCGCTTCTCAAAGCTGACAGAACTCGCCAGTATTTTTCCGACATTTGCTCGGTCTTTGCTGGCATCCACATTGCGATGAAAAGAGTCGGTGGTGGGAAGCTCGGAGGTGGAGCATGACGGCAACGATCGATGGTGGTGGGTTAGCGATCGAGACAGAAGAGCGAGTTGATGTGGGTCACGTCCAGGCAGCGGAAGAGTCAATCACCGGCGACGAACGTTCCAAAGAGCATCGCTCTCAGGCGCCGTTGCCATGGATCGGTGCTTTGCCCAATCCTCGGCTCGGGCCGATGGTTGTGGTCAATGACGGCGGTTATTTCGTACCGCTCTTCACGGCAGCGGATTTGGTGCGCGGTTGCCGCTACTTCTGGCGGCGCGCGCGGGGCTGAGTATGGCCGAATTTCCATTTCCCAACATTTCTAGAGGTGACGTCATGGCGAAAAAAGAAATCTATCTAGTGCCGATCGATTATTCAGGTGGCGCGGACAAAGCCTTCGACCACGCCGTGAAATTGACCCGCGAGCGGCAGGCCAAGCTTTACGCGCTCCATGTCGTGCCGGCGGAACTAATCTATCCGCCGACCGGCGGACGCTTTGATTTCTACAGTCTGATGGAGCGCGATGCGCGCGCTCGATTCGCCAAGCTGACCAAGCGCAAAGGCGTGAAAGCGGGCGAGTGCGAGTTAGTGTTGGCGCGCGGCACGGACTTCGCAGACGTGATCGTCCGGCAGGCGAAGAAGTTGCGAGTCGCGATGATCATCATGGGCAGTCATGGCAGGACCGGTCTCAGCCGGTTTCTTTTGGGCAGCGTGGCGGAGAGAACCTTACGCTATGCCAGTTGCCCGGTGCTGATCGTAAAGTGAAGTAGGGACGACCGGCCGGTCGCCCCTACACATGCAGTTCTACTCGGATGCGTGCGTCAACAATCAAACAGCCCTGACCCGGCGGCAGGGCGATGACCGGATTCAAATCTAGTTCAGCGATCGCCGGCACCTCTTCGACGAGCCGCGCCACGCGCAGCAGCAGATCTTCTATGGCAGAAACATCGGCCGGCGGGTGGCCGCGGTAGCCTTCCAGCAGACGAAAGCCGCGAATGCTGCGCACCATTTCGCTGGCGTCGTGGTCGGTGATCGGTGTGACTCGGAAGCAAACATCTTTGAGAATCTCGACATGAATCCCGCCGAGACCGAAGCCGATCAACGGGCCGAATGACGGGTCTTGGGTGACGCCAACCATAAGTTCAACGCCGCCAGCGATCATCGGTTGGATCAACACGCCGTCGAAAGCATCGAGTCTATTTTCTTTGGCGAGCCGGTCATAAATCGTGGCGAAGGCTTGTCTCACGCCCATTTCATCTTGCAGATTCAATTGGACGCCGCCGAATTCGGTTTTGTGGACGATCTGGCGCGATGCCAGCTTGAGCGCGACGGGAAAGCCGAGCGCCCGCGCGAGTTCCGCGGCTTGGTCGCTGGTGCGGCAAACACCGCCGCGCGGCAGCGGCAAGGCGAGTGCGCTGAGGACTTTTCGTGCCTCTTCAGCGCTGAGCCATCCTGCGCCGCGGTCCTTTAGAATAGTTTGACAAAGCGAGCGGGCGAGCTGCGGTTCAATATCATCGAAATCGGGAATCACTCCCGGTGGCTGTTTACGCCATTCTGCGTAGTTTGCCAATTTGCCCAGCACCCGCGCGGCGTTTTCCGGGAATGAATAATTGGGCAGCTGCTCGCCATTGGATTGACCCGATGGCTTAAGCTTGTCGCCATCCATAATGCAGGTGAGGACCGGCTTGCCTTTGCCGCTCTTACTGCGAGCGGCTGTAACGCCAGCGGCGATGCCACGGGCGATGGCTAGGATGTCGGCGAGGCCGACGTGGATCGTCAGCACGATCAGTGAATCCACTTGATCGTCGCAGAGTAAGATATCCGTCGCTTTGGCGAAATTATCAGCGCTAGCCGAAGCGATCATGTCGATGGGGTTCATCACGCTCGCCGTGGGCGGCAGGAACTCCTTGAGAAGATTTCTGATTGCGTCGCTCAGTTCTTGCACGAGCAGACCGTTCGCTTCGCAAGTGTCGGCGCAGAGAATACCCAATCCACCGGCGTTGGTGAGTATCGCGACACGGCGGCCTTGGGGTAGCGGCTGCGCGCTCAATGCCGCGGCGAGATCGAACATTTCATCCAGAGATTCCGCGCGGATGACGCCGGTCTGATGGAACAGCGCGTCGACCGCGACATCACTGGCGGCCAAGGCGGCGGTGTGCGAACTGGCGGCGCGTTTGCCGGCGCTGGTCCGGCCGGCTTTGACCGCAATG
The DNA here is from genome assembly GCA_964478485.1 of uncultured Syntrophobacter sp. GTDB lineage: Bacteria > Desulfobacterota > Binatia > UBA9968 > UBA9968 > DP-20. The sequence goes on from CAYZJE010000323.1 coordinate 18,773, forward strand.
ATCGGTTTATGACGGCTGACGCGCTTGGCGATGGGCCCGAAGCGTCGCGGATTGCCGAAGGATTCCAGATAAAGAAGGATCACATCGGTTTGAGCATCTTGCTCCCAATATTGCAGCAGGTCGTTGCCGGAAACATCCGCTTTGTTGCCGACGCTGACGAACTTCGATAAGCCGAGTCCGCGTTGACGTGCCAGCGAAATGATCGCCAACCCAAGCGCACCGCTTTGGGACGAGAAGGCGATGCGGCCGGGCGGTGGAAAGTCGGGAGCGAAGGAAGCGTTCAAACGCACCGCCGGATCGGTATTCAACAATCCCAAACAGTTGGGTCCGATCATGCGCATGCCGTGGCCGCGCACCTTTTCGACGAGTCGGCTTTGCAGCTCACGTCCCTCGGCGCCGGTCTCGGCAAATCCTGCGGTGATGACGACGACGGCGCGCACTCCGCGCGCCGCGCAGTCATCGATGACTTCCATGACCGCATCGCGCGGCACGGCAATGACCGCGAGATTCGGCGTTTCGGGCAGGTCAGCAAGCGAAGCATAGGCGCGTACAGAACCGATGGTAGTCGCCTTGGGATTGACCGGATAGACAGCGCCGCGAAAACCGGCGCCGATGACTGCGTTTAAAAGTCTTGTGCCGATATTCGCCGGATTGCGCGACGCACCGACCACGGCGACGGCATTGGGATGAAAGAACGGTCGTAGGGAGGCTGCGGTGGCAACCCGGTCGCGCAGTTCGGCGCGCGCGACGCTCAGTTCATTCGGAATTACCGACAGATCAATTTCGACCACGCCATTTTCGGTTTTGCTCCGGCACTCAAAACCTGAGCCGCGAAACACGTCGAGCATCGAAGTATTTTCGAACATGGTCATCGCCCAGAAATGACGGATGCCATTGGCAACAGCCAGCAGTGCCAAGCGCTCGAGCATCAACGTGCCAATACCTTTGCCTTGGCACGCGTCGGCAACCGCAAGGCCAATCTCCGCCGCCGTCTCGTCACGAGCAACGTAGGAGCCCAAGGCGATGATCGTTTCCACGCTTCCGGCCAATTGTGTGACGATCAGGGTGACTTGGTGGCGGGGATTACTGTCGTCGCAAAATGAGCTGATCAGTTTGCTGATCAGTTCATTTTCGGGGACGGCGTGCGAAAAAAAACGGCGCAGACGCGATTCTTGAGAGAGCGCGGCAAAAAAACTCGCCATCGCCACTTTGTCCGTCGGCTTTGCTATGCGAATTGACGCCGATGTTCCGTCGCGCAAGATCAACCGGCCGGATTCCGGCGAGTCCTGGGTCGGTATCGGCACAAAATGGGGACGAACAGATGCCACAGTTTCTTACTAGGCTTGTGGAGCTGAATATACAAGAAAGCGCGGCTTGTGCCGCGAGATAACTTTTGGCCCCAACAGCACGCGCTCAACATCAACGGTGAGACCGTCCATGAGTGAGCAAGACTGAAATCTGTCCTGTGTTGTTCGATTACACTTCGTCAACTTTACATCGACACCGGCGAGCGGGGCGCTCTCATTTCATGGCTCGATGATGCGAGGGTTAGACGAGCCGGACTAAGGAATCAATTGAATCGTTAGGTTTGTCGGCGCTGGAACTGAGACGAGCTGATAGGTGGCGGTGTAAGCTGTGTTGGTAGCCGGGGTTTGGATGTTATGCGTGGCGGCTCCGCCGTCGGACCATGAGACAAACTGATAAGTATTGTTGCCGGAGGTTTGTGGAGTTACCACGCCGAGGGTCCGGTTGATCCCGACTACGCTGGTGACGTTTATAGGCGTAGTCGTGGGCTGTCCGTCCAGCGTTACTTGAAGCCCTGCCGGTGCCGTAGCAAGGGAGAGTCCTGAGGTGTTGGGTAGCACGTCAACGTAAGTCGTCGTCGAAAGCCCGGCTAGGTCGGTGACTGTGAGATAGACGCGATGCCACACGTTAGCCGAAGTCTCGCCGCTGTTCGGAATCGCAAAAGTGCCACTGCTAATTCCGATTGTGTCAGCCATGGCGGGATGGGTGTGCGTATCGTGGTGGAAGTCGATGCGCCACTTAAAGGCGCTCGCCGGCAGCGTCCCGTTCTCGGCATCAGTGCCGCTGCCAGAGAACGAGAGCGACGTGCCGGCGGAGTATTTAGTGCCCGCAGAAGGAGTGAGTATGGTTGCTACTGGCGGTGTGTTGGTGCTGACGCTCAATGTAGCGGCATTGCTGGTCGCCGTCCCGAATGCGTTGGTGACTACGGCGCGATAAGCTGCGCCGCTGTCGGGCAGCGTGGTTGCCAGGGTCTGGTAGGTTGCCGCGGTCGCGCCGGCGACATTGACGCTATTTTTTTGCCACTGATAGGAGAGCGGCGCCGTGCCGGTTGCCGAGACCGAAAAGGTTGCGGTGGCGCCGACTGGAACGGTTTGGTTGGTCGGATGTTGTGCGATCAGCGGCGCGGTGTTTGACGAGCTCGGTTGAATTTTGCCGACGCGGCTACTTCCGCGCGACAGATAATAGAGAGCCCCATCCGGGCCGACTTTGAGATCCACCGGCGAAGACAACGCCGCGGCGAATTGGCTTGCTGTGCTCGGGTTTGCCGGATCGATGTAATAGAGCCAGCCACCGCAGTAATCGGCGAAAAAGTATTTGCCGACGTAGGATGGCGGAAAGACCGGGCTGGACGGGTTGTAGAACGTGCCGCCCGTAATGGCGCAGCCCGAGGGGATTGTGCCGCTATGCGCATAGGCATAAACGGGGTTGGTGAATTGCGGAAAGCTCGCGCTCGCGAAAGCTCCTTCGGTGGTCGGCCAACCGAAATTCCGCCCCGGCTGCCCCTCATTGATCTCTTCCCAGGTGCTTTGCCCGACATCGTTGATAAACACCCGTCCGCTGCCCGGTTGAATGCTGAAGGTAAAAGGGTTGCGTAGTCCCAATGTCCAGATCAGCCGGTTCTTCCCCGTGGCAGTGCTGTAGAAGGGATTGTCAGTTGGAATCTGGGCTGTCGGATCTGGGACAGGATTCATGCGGATGATTTTGCCCAAAAGGTTGGCGAGCGTCTGAGAGTTGGAACCTGTGGCGTTCTCGCCATGGGCCACATAAAGTTTCCCATCCACGCCAAAATGCATTGCACCACTATTGTGGTTGGTGGCGCTACTCAGGTTGTCAAAATCGAGGAGCACAATCTCGCCGTGCGTGGTGTCGGCGATGTCGCCATTGGCCTTGAAGCGGCTCACGCGATTATGAATCGCTGGGGTTGTCGCTGTATAAAATAAGTAGACATACTGGTTGCTCTGGAAGTTGGGATCGAAAGCGATGCCCAACAATCCCCGCTCGCCTGACGAATTCACCGACAGCGCGACAAATGGTGTCGCGAGCAATACGCCGTTCTTGATCACGCGAAGTCTACCCCCCTGCTCGGCGACGAAGAGCCTGCCGTCGGGTGCAAACTGCATGGCGGTCGCAGAGGTTAGGCCGGTGACCACCGTGATGTCTTCAAAACCTGGCAGTAAATTGGTCGCCGCCGCTGCCGGTAATGCGCCTAAGGCCAGGAACAGGAGAACGATAGCCGCCAATGTCTGAATGACGTTGTAGCGGCTTAGCAAGAATTTGGCGAGGCTAGGCTGCGAGAATCGAGGATAACGATCGAGAGGCATTTCAAGGATATTATGAGCAATCAATATGCCAGTGACCAAATCTAGTATAGTTGAGCCGGTTTTAAGTCATTTCGCGTGCTTGGACTTTTTGCGGCGATGGGCCATGGGACAAATCACCGATTGGAGACAACAGAATCGTTCGCCTGAACGACAGGATTGTTCGAGCGCGGCTTTGGCAAAATTTCTAACTTGTCGGACACCCAGAAGACTTTCGGTTAAGGGTAGTTAGAGAAACCACCGCGCCTTGACAACCCTTCGATCGATCGGCTAGTTCTAAAAGACCTCGGTGGAGACTGCGGCTGCCGCGCTTGATTTGCGGGTGCGGCGAGGGCCGCATGGAGCATGTCAAAGATTATTTGTAGGAGGACGAATTATGAATCCACAAGAGTGGCGGCAAAAATTGGGCGATTGCGTGCGGGATTTGTTTCAATCGCCGGAGATGGAGCAATTTTACTCGGTGAAAATGACCCGGAAGCGGGCGCAGATTTATCTCTTGCAGCTAGGTCTCTACGTCAGGAAACGGCGCGATTTTTGGCCCCAGGTGGCGGCGAACTGTCCGGAGTTCGACGTCAAGCAGCGTATTATGTCTCACGAATATGAAGAGTTGATCGAAGACGAGCACTCAAAGCACGGCCACTTGGATCTGATCTTTCGCCAAGGCAAGGAAGTCGGTTTGAGCGTCGAGGATATTCTTGCCGCTCGGCCGCTGCCGACGACGACCGCGGCGATCTACGCGTGGTGGTGGATCGCGCGCAATCGCAGTTGGCAAGAGGCGATTGCGGCGTCAACCATCGCCGAATGGACTAACGACGATCGCTTGCTCGGCGATCTTGGCGGGGGAAACTGCACCCGGCTGTACAAGAACTGGAAACGGGATCTGAACTTCTCCGACGCGCAGATGCCGAACTTCACGGCGCATAGCAAGGCCGACGTGAAGCACTCCGACATGTTCATCGACGTGCTGGAAAAATACGTCGCGCCGGATCGAGAGCAAGAAGTGCTCACGACCGCGAAAGAGTCGATGGAGATCCATCGCGCTTACTTTGGCGGCATGGCGCAGGCGATGGCGAAAGCATCCTAAATAGTTTGGTTCTTCCAGGTTTACTATGAAGAGACATTCACCACAGAGACACAGAGTTCGCAGAGTTCGGAGTATTTTTTAATCAAAAACTCTTTACTCCGCGCCCTCCGCGCCTCCGCGGTGAACCACACGAAAATCTGAAGAACCAATCATTAAGGGGAGCGGCGATGAAACTTGAGGAACTCGACAGCCAGCTAGAAAAGAATCAGCTTTCTGGATTCTGGCGCACGCGGGTGCCGTCGCATTGCGCCGAGGCGCCTTACTTATGGAAGTGGGAGCCGCTGCTCGATGGCTTGCTCAAGGCGAGCGAGACCATCGGCATCGATCAAGCGGAGCGGCGCGCGATTCGTCTGGTCAGCCCGCATTTGCCGATCAAATCCACGTCGCACACGCTGCAAATTACGTTTTCAATCGTCAATCCAGGCGAAGTCGCCAGGGCGCATCGGCACAACATGGCGGCGATCCGCTTCGTCGTGCAAGGCAAAGGCGCGTACACTGCGGTGGACGGCGAGAAATTCTATATGGAAGAGGGCGATCTGATTTTGACGCCCAACTGGACTTGGCATGATCATCATAACGATTCGGAAGATCCGATCATCTGGCTCGATGGGTTGGACGGACCGCTCATCCAATCGCTCAACGTTTTGTTCTTCGAAGATTCGCAAATGCCCGAACAAGAAATTACCCGGCAGACCGGCGAGTCGTTGAGCCGCATGGGTTTCGCGCGTACGCCGAAGCAAGTAGAGATTTTTCGCCGGGGCGTACCGTTTCGCTATTCCTTCAAAGACACCTACAAGGCGCTCAAAGCGATGGGCCCGGCCGATCGCGATCCATACGACGGCATTCTTTTGCGCTACATCAATCCCGCCACCGGCGGTTACACCTACCCGACGATGTCGTGCGAGATTCAGCTATTCAATTCGAAAGAATCGACGAAGGCGCACCGGCACACGAGCACTTCGCTCTATCATTGCTTCAAAGGCCAGGGACGCACGAAGGTCGGTGAAGGGTATTTAGAATGGCAGAAGGGTGACAGCTTCGTGATCCCGCTTTGGCAATGGCACTGCCATGAGAACCTCGGTAACGACGAGGCGATCCTTTTTTCACTGAATGACCGGCCGGTGATGGAGGCGTTACAGCTCTATCGGGAAGAGACTGCGAGTTCGGATTCGGAAGATTAGCCGCAAAGAACGCAAAAAAGAATTGGACTTGTAGGGGCAACCCTATGTGGTTGCCCTTCCCAAGGCATTTCCGGGCGCGCCATCGCGCCCGAAGAGATTTTTCATCCGAGCACGCACGCTCTAAACGAGTAATAATCACGGCTGATCGAAAGGAGTTCCCATGGCGACCGCGGCGGCGACCCAAACGAAAGAGAAAAGTAATGTCGATTTGCGCGACTGGCTCAAAGACGTCAAACGGCTTGAACAATTAGAACAGATTTCCGGCGCCCATTGGGATCTGGAGATCGGCGCGCTGACGGAAATTATTCTCGAGCGGATCGCCACTCCGCCGGCGGTGGTCTTCGACAACGTGCCCGGCTTCGATCCCAATCGGCGCGTGCTGGTGAACATGCTGGAAACTTTGGAGCGCACGGCGCTGACGCTCAATTTGCCGCTCGATCTCAAGATCATTCCACTGATCGACGCGCTGCGCGCGAAGCTGCGCGCGATGCAGCCGATTCCCGCCAACGTGGTGAAGACCGGTCCGGTCTTCGAGAACATCGAGCACGGCCAGCAGATCGATTTGACGAAGTTTCCCGTGCCGCGCTGGCACGCCGGCGACGGCGGCAGGTATTTGGGCACGGCTCACCTAGTCGTCACCCGCGACCCGGAAACCGGCGTCGAGAACATCGGCTGCTACCGGGTGATGCTGCAAGACAAGGACAAAGTCGGCTTGTACATCTCGCCGGGCAAGCACGGCAAGATTCACTATGAGAAAGCGATGAAGGCGGGAAAGCCGTTTCCCGTGGCGATGGCGTTCGGTCAGCATCCGCTGCTCTACATCGCCGCGTCACAGGCGGTCCCGTTCGGCGTCAACGAATACGACTGGGCCGGCGGCCTGATCGGCCAGCCGATCGACGTCATCGAAGGGCCGGTGACGGGACTCCACTTCCCGGCCAATTCAGAGATCGTTATCGAAGGCGAAATCATCCCCGGCGAGTCGATGCCGGAGGGTCCGTTCGGCGAGTGGCCCGGGTATTACGCCAGCGCTCGCCGCGCTGAGCCGTTTGTGCGCGTCAAGGCGCTTTACTACCGCAACGATCCGATCATCACCAGCGCGGCGCCGTTCAAGCCGACGATTCACGGCATGTATCGTTCGTGTTTGCGCGCCGCGACAGTATGGAACGGCATGGAACAAGCAGGGGTGCCGGATATCAAAGGCGTTTATCTGCCGCCGCCGGCACAGCGCTTCATGATTGTCGTCGCCATTAAGCAACGTTACCCAGGTCACGCCAAGCAGGCGGCGTTGGTGGCGTGCCAGTGCCACGCCGGCGCGTATCTGGGCCGTTACGTGGTCGTCGTCGACGACGATATCGACATCACCGACACCAACGAAGTGCTGTGGGCGATCTGCACGCGCAGCGATCCGGCGACTTCGGTCGACCTCTTGCGGCGATGTTGGAGCGGTCCGCTGGATCCGATCATTCAACCCGGCCAAAAAGGCTTTAACTCACGCATGATCATCGAGGCGGTCAGGCCATGGGAGTGGCGCGATAAATTTCCCGCCACCAGCGCGATCGCCGATGAGACGCGCAAAGAATTCTCGTCAAAATGGCAACGGCAGCTGGAGCAAGTCCAAGCCCGTCATACCATCGCGCGGGCGCGCCGCGAGTAAGGACCACGGACCCTTGCCAATTTTTTGTCGGTGCTGGCATGTTTAGCCACCGATATGGCAACTGGACCGAATTTATCCCCTTTTCGCGGCAGGTTCCTTCTGGCGATAGTGCCAGTTTATTTAGCTCATCTCACACAAGGCTGGCCGTAAATCGCATTGATTGGCCAATATTGTCCAGATGCGGTATAACATCGAGCTTCCGCGTCGTTGCTTACATTTCTCCGGATCAAGAGGAAAATCTTTGGAAAGTTCATACCTTATCCAGTGTCCACGGCCCGATTGAGGGAATTGGCACAATACCTGCTCTTTCTCCCCCACTGGTAAGTAGTCAAAGACTATCTTAACTAACAAAGGAGAACTATCGGATGGAAGAGATCATGACACCCTCAGAGGTTGCGACGCTTCTCAAGATTCATTTGAAGACCGTATACAAGCTGGCCGAGAGAGGCGTTATTCCCGGCAATCGCATCGGTCGAAGCTGGCGCTTTAGCCGCGGCGATGTCTTAGAGTTAGTTTCAACCAAAGCAATGGGCTTGTCGGACAACAGCGAGACTGAGATGCGCGCTGTGGCCAATGGGGGCAAATAAGCCTGGTTTAATAGAAGCCAGGTAGTTTGGCGATGGATCTCGATCCTATCAAGCAGCTGCAGAGTCTCTTGGAAGATCGAGGTAAGGTACTGGAAAAAATTTCCAGCATCCATTCCGCGTTGGGATCGCTTAGAACGGATTCGGCGGCGCCGGAGCCGGAATCGCCACCGGCAATAGCCGTGCAGCCGCATACGACGGCGAATCCGTTTAGTGACGATCGCGTCTACAGCCGCTTACTGCAATCCTTGCGCGACATGCAAACGCAGATTGAAGAGCGGGTGCGTCCGATGGCACAGCAAGTGGTCGAGTTCGAAGTGGCGCGGCTGCGCCAGCAGTCGGGTCACGACCAAGCGACTCTGAATGAGTGCCTAGAACAAATCGATCAATGCATCCTGAACTGCGTCGGACAGCTCGACGAGTATCAAAAAACCCACGCCTCGCTACTCTCTCTCAATCAACGCATCGCTAAATTGGGTGCGACGCCGGAACCGCTGCCGGATTCTCTATCGATCGAAAGTTTTGACGCGGCGATTCAGGCCCGTGTCGAAGGATTGTGTCATCAAGGAAAACTTGGAGACTCCGTCGCCGAAGTAAACGCCTCCAAATAAATTGTTTCATAGCGCGGCGAGTGACGGCTAGCGCCGAAATCGCGACCGCTAATTCATTCTTGCCTCTTCGATCATTTCACGTCGCTGTGAATTTTTCTCCGATCATCTGCTAACGGCGATCGCGTTCGCGGACCGATAGCGTTGGGTTTGAATCCGTTTGGGATCGTAATAGCTCTTAATTGCCTGCTTTAGCCCTTAAGCGCCAAACGGCAATTCGGCCTAGAGTTCGGCTTTGGGCAGAATTCGCGGGTGATTGTGTAAAGTCCTTTTACGATTGTGTTTCGATAGGTCGAGCCATCGACAAAAAAAAATCCCGGAACCTCAGGAGGATTTGATAAATTATAAAATTTTCTATATGTACTCTGTGTGGCTCCGATCAGCAATTGCGAATTGCATGGGGCACGAGCCTTAAAGATATTTTGACATGGAGTACTTCAGCCTAGCGGAAATTGCTTACAAGAAAATCAAGGAAGCGATTCTCAAACATGAAATCGTACCGGGTGAGCTGATATCGCATGAAGAACTGGTGTTGCGGTTGAAGATCGGCCAGACGCCGATTCGCGAAGCGCTCTCGCGCATGGCTCAAGAAGGTTTCGTGACCCAGTCCACTCACCGCGGTTGCCGCGTGAGCGAAATGACCTCGGAAGAAGTCGTCGAGCTTTTTGAAATGCGTCAAGTGCTGGAGGCGTATTGCATCGATGAAGCGATCCGGCGCATCACGCCGGATGGTATCGAGGCGTTGGAATTAAGTGTTAAGTCGACGCGCAAATCAATCACCACGAACCAGCCGTTGGTCAACCGCTACATCACCAACAAGGATTTTCATCTGATCGTCGCCGAGATCGCCGGTAACAACGCCGTCTGTCGGGTTCTGGAGGATACCTGCGAAAAGCTCGTGCTCAAGCGGCACATCGATGGAGTTTCCCATGGTGGATTCGGGGTGCTGCGCCACCATCGAGATATTTTGCGCGCGATTAAGAACCAAGACACGAAGAACGCTCAGGAACTGATGAAATCTCACCTCGATGAAATCAAGTACACCTTGCTCAAGCAGATCGCGGTGCGGACGCGCGAAGCGCAGGCGCGTTAGTTGACGGCGATTCATGACCGCATCAGCCATGAATGCAAGCCCGCCTCAGACAAAAGAACTACGAACTTTTCTCAAACCATAAAGGGCACAAGGGGCGTACGGTATACGCTCTTGTTCACGCCTAAGAGCAGACGATAGATTTCACCGCGAAGGCGCGAAGCCCAGCGCTGCGTCAGGCGCTCTTCGGTGATCCGACTGCCGCGAAAAAAACCTCGGCGCAATTAGCTACGATAGGAGACGCAAGTGATTTTCAACGATCTCAGAGATTTTATTTCGACGGTGGACGAGCTGGGACAGCTCAAAGTGGTCGAAGGGGCGAGCTGCGAGCTGGAAATCGGCGCCATCACCGAGGTGGCGTCGTTCAAGAAATCCTGCCCGGCGGTGCTGTTCGACTCGATCAAAGGTTTTCCCAAAGGCTTTCGCGTGCTCACCAATTTTTGCGCGACCAGCCAGCGAGAACGGATGGTGTTCGGCGTTGCCAACGATCTCACCGATCCCGAGGCGGTGCTCTATTGGAAGAACCACTCGAAACAGTTCGCGCCCATTGAGCCGAAGGAGGTTAAGGACGGGCCGGTCAAAGAAAACCTCATGGTCGGCGGCGACGTCGATCTCACGCGTTTCCCCTGGCCCAAGTGGCATCAACGGGACGGCGGGCCGTATATATGCGCGACTTCATCGGTGACTCGCGATCCCGAGTCGGGCTATGTCAACGTCGGCTCGTACCGCTACATGCTGCTCGGCAAAAATAAAATCGTCGCGCATGTTGGATCGGGGCATCATGGCGACGTGATTAGAAAGAAATATTGGGCGAAGGGACAGCCTTGTCCCGTGGCGATCTCGCTGGGTCAAGACCCGGCGCTGCTGATCGCCGCCGGTACCAACACGACTTGGGGCGTGTCGGAATATGGCTATGCCGGCTGGATGCGCGGCGCGCCGGTGGAAGTGACCAAGGGCGCGGTCACGGATTTGCCGATTCCCGCCTCCGCTGAAGTTGTTTTGGAAGGCGAGATGCTGCCGCCCGGCGCCGGGTTGGAAATCGAGGGGCCGTTCGGCGAGTTTTCCGGCTACTACGGCGGCGGCGCGCGACCGGCGCCGATCACGATGATCAAGAGCATTCTCTATCGCAACGATCCGATCATCCTCGGCGCGCCGCCGTTTCTGGGCACCAGCCGCGGCATTCTCACTTCGCGCGGCATTTTAGTCTGGAACGAGCTCGAAGCGCTCGGCATCCCGGATATCAAAGCGGTTAACTATTCTTGGGGCATGTGCATCATCGCGCTGAAGCAAGCTTATCCTGGCCACGCGATGCGCGCGGCCCATGGCGCCATCGGCGGCACGGCCGGCTACCACGGCCGGTTCGTCATCGTCGTCGACGAGGATATTGATCCTTATAATCTCGAACAGGTGCTCTGGGCGATCGCGACGCGCTGCGATCCGGAAACGTCGGTGGACATCTCGCGGCGAATTTGGAGTTATAAAATAGATCCTCGCTTGCCCAAGAACAAAAAGGAAGTGGCCGACTACACCGGCTCGGTGGCGATCATCGATGCCTGCCGGCCTTATCATTGGATCGACGAATTTCCCGCGACCACGCAGATCAGCGAAGAGCTGCTCAATGAGACCAAGGCAAAGTGGAGCAAGGTTTTGGGTGAAGATTAGTAAAGAAAGATTTTCCCGCAAAGACGCAAAGACGCTAAGTGAATCAAATTCCAAAATCTGAGATCTGTAATCTGAGATTTTGAGCGGAGCGAGAACATGGTCAGCATTCTCAAAGACATTGCCATCGATGGCGTGAAAATCATTCCCTGTAGAATTGCCGTCGGTAATCGCGGTGTAGTCAAATCTTTTCTCGTCGCCGGTGACGATCACCGGGTGATCTTGGTTGACACCGGCGCGTCGGATGCCGACGCGGATATCATTATGGACGCGATCAACGAGATGGATCACAAGCATGAAGATTTAAAGCTCTGCGTGTTGACCCATCGCCACGGCGATCACACCGGCGGACTCAAAAAGCTCAAAAAGACCCTCAAGTTCGAAGTCATGGCCCATGAGCTGGATATGCCCGCGATCCAGCAAGCGACGGGTTATGACGTCGAACACATCGTCAAAGGCGGCGAACGGTTGCCCGACTGCGGCGGCATTAACGTGATTCATACGCCGGGGCATACCGCGGGCCATATCAGTCTGCATCTTCCGCGCATCAAAACCATGATCGCCGGCGACGCCATCGTCAGCGCGGGCGAGCATTTGATGGTGTCACCGACCTATCTATCCTCTGACCCTGAAGCGGCGCATCAAAGTGTCAGGCGCCTGATCGATATGAATCTGGATTTGGAGCGACTTTTGGTTGGACATGGCGATGATGTTTACTTTGGCGCAAAGGAAAACATAGCTCGTATCTTCGCCGGGCCGAGAGCGTAGGCGGGAGTGGCGTCGTGTCAAAGTCATTTTGCTTTGTCGTAGTCGAATTATTTATGTGGTTAGCGGCGGCGGTGGCTTTCGCGGCTCAACCGCAATCACTGGCGAACGTCACGATCGCCTACACGTCGATCTCGCCGCAGTATTCGCCGGCGTGGATCGCCAAGGAAACCGGCATCTTTAGAAAGTACGGCATCAATGCGCAGTTGGTCTACATGCGCGGCGGCATTCTCGCGACCCAGGCGCTGGTGAGCAACGACGTGAACTTCATCAATGCCGGTGGCGGCGGAGTGGTCGATGCCGTGCTCGGTGGCGCGGAAATCTTTATCGTCGCCGCGCCGATCAACCAGGAGCCGCAAGTCTTGGTCGCCAAGCGCGAGATCAAGGAAATCGCTCAGCTCAAAGGCAAGAAGGTCGCGGTCAACAGTCTCGCCGGTCCGGCCATTCTTACCATGAAAATTATTTTGGCCGCTTCAGGGTTGGATCCCGAGCGCGATGTGAGTTACTTGGCGACCGGTCCGACGGCGAGCCGGTACACCGCTTTGCAACTGGGCCAGGTGGATGCGGCGCCCTTGACGCCGCCGTTCACCCTGGCGGCGCGCCGAGCGGGCTATACCTTTTTCGAGAACGCGCCGGGACTGAAGGACGCCGAGATGCCCAACGCCGCGCTGATCACCAGCCGAAAATACTTTGAAGCGGAGCCGGTCGTTACCGAGGCGGTGATCAAGTCGATCATCGAGGGGATTCATTTCTACAAAACGGAAAAAGTCAGGACGCCGGCGATTCTAAAAAAATACCTGAAAATCGAAAACGCCGAGGATCTCCAAGAGAGTTACAGTTTTTACGTGAAGTTGCTCAATGAAAAACCCTATCCCTCGGCAAAAGGGATTCAAACCATTCTCGATTGGTCGAAACGAGCAGACGCGCGCAAGGCGACTCCCGGCCAATTCATCAATACCAAGATCGTCGAGAAGTTGGACAAGCAGGGGTTTATCGACGGCTTGTATCGGAAATAGGACGAAGCGTGAGGCGTAAGTGATGAGTGGTTTCGGATGGGCGGGTTCGTGATGCAACGAATAGTAGCCTTCGTCATTCTCTCTTTGTTCGGACTGCCTTACCGGACTGATTCGGTGGATGCTCAGCTTACGCCAATCAAAATTTCTTATGCGACCACTTCTGGCACTCGCCTGCCGCTGTGGATCGCCCAAGACGCCAGGCTGTTTGAAAAATATGGGCTCGATGCCAAGTTGATCAATAGCGAAGCGATCGCCATGGGCAAGAGAAATCGCGCCATGGTGTATCCCCTGATCGCCAAATATATGAAAGTGAGCGATCGCAAACGGTCCGAGGTCATCTATGACGCGGCCTTCGGCAAGATGCCGAGCAAACCTTACGCGCGCGAGGAAGCTGTGCAGTTGGAGTTAGAGGCGATCGCGTTTACCGATTCGCTGTTCAAGAATAAAAAGCCCGGCGATTTTATGGACAGCAGCATCGTCGCGGAGCTCGACCGCAAAGGGTTCTTCGCGCAACTCCAGTAACATGATGAAAGGCGAAGTTAGCCGCAAAGAACGCAAAGGGCGCAAAAAAAATGCCGAGCGGACTCCCGAAGCGCGACTCGAAGAGACTACGCCGATATGATTTCTTTTATAGTACCCGCGTACAATGAAGAGCGGCTGATCGAAGGCACGCTCAAAAGCCTGGACTCGGCAGGGACGGCTTTGAATGAAGCTTACGAGCTAATTGTCGTTGATGATGCCTCATCGGACCAGACCGCCGCATTGGCCCGAAGCGTCGGTGCTCGGGTCGTGAGCGTCTCACACCGTCAAATTGCCGCGACCCGCAACTCCGGAGCCCGGGAGGCAAAGGGCGATATTTTCATTTTCGTCGACGCGGACACTCTCGCAAACGAAAGCGTCGTCAAGGCGGCCGTCAAGGCGCTGCGCGACGGCGCCGTCGGCGGCGGTGCATCGTTTCATTTCGACGGCAGGTTGCCGCTCTATGCGAGACTGCTCCTGCCTTCAAGTATCTGGCTTTCCCGAGCCGCGCGACTGGCGGGCGGTTGTTTTCTTTTTTGCACCCGCGCAGCCTTTGAAGCAGTGGGAGGGTTTGACGAACGATTTTTCTGTGCCGAGGAGCTCGTGCTTGGCAAAGCGCTGAAGCGGCAGGGACGCTTCATTGTGCTCAGAGAATCGGTAATCACCTCCGGGCGGAAATTGCGCGCCTATCCGGCATTGAAGTTGCTGCACGTTTTGGCCGCGATGTTACAGGGAGGGCAGAAAACTCTAATGAAGCGACAGGGTCTCGACTTTTGGTACAAGCAAAGGTGTCATGACGGCTAAGCATTGGATCACTAAACCCGGCGACGGTCAGGCAAAGATTATCGTGTCATTAAACGAAGCCACTTCGCGGGCGGGGATTTAACCCCGCCGCTTATTTAAAAATTGCAACGGGGATGCTCGCCCCCTTTGGAAACCCCATTTAGTTGTCCCCGCCTCAAGAGGCGGGGTTAACATCGAATATCCTATCCGGCTTGAATGGAACTAAGAAAATCAACGCAAGGCGATATTCTTTACTGGATACCGATTCACCGGCATAACTCGCCAGGGTAGGGGCAGGCTTGGAGAATGGTGCGCCCGCCGAGACTCGAACTCGGACTTAAGGCTTCGGAGGCCTTCGTGATGTCCTTTTCACTACGGGCGCGTAGCAATAATTCAAAATTGAAAATTAAAAAGGCAAAAGTTTCTTATCACTCGGTCGCTATCCAGTCAACGCGTGCGTGCGCGACCGCTTGCGCTAGCTTGACCATTTCGTCGTGAATCCTGCTGTTTGCGGCCAATGTTTCATTGCCCCAAATTGAAAACGGGTTGCCGGAGAAATCCGTGATCGTTCCGCCGGCTTCGCTGACGATAAGAGCGCCGGCGGCGGTGTCCCAAGGTTTGAGCTTCATTTCCCAGAAGCCGTCGAGCCGACCGCAGGCGACGTAGGAAAGATCGAGCGCCGCGGCGCCACCGTGGCGGATGCCCTGGCAGCGGGTCATGAACGCTCTGAAAAAGCTGAGATAAAAATCGGCATTTTCGCGGTGGTCGTAGGGAAAGCCGGTGGCGAGCAGGGCTTTGTCCAAATCGTTCGCGGTTGATGTGGCGATGGGCTCGCCGTTGAGCGTCGCGCCTTGTCCTGTGACGGCGCGAAAACACTCGCGGCGGAGTGGATCGTAAACCAATCCTAGGACCACTTGGCGGTTTTGTTCCAGCGCGATGGAGACGCAAAACTGCGGGTAGCCATGGGCGAAGTTGGTGGTGCCGTCGAGCGGATCGATGATCCATCGGTATTCATTCTGACTGCCTTCGAAGTTGGTCTCTTCCTCGGCGAGGATCGAATGATTGGGAAAGTTGCGCTGGATGATCTCGACGATTTTCCGTTCGGACTCGCGGTCTACCGAGGTCACCAGATCGATGGCGCCTTTGAAGTCGATGTTTTTCGGTTGTTGCCAATTGGCGCGAATAATTTCGCCAGCGACGCTCGCGGCTTCCCATGCGACGCCGAGCAATTCAACCATTTCACCATTCATCCGCGTTGGCTCTTTGGCATTCAACGGCAGCTATGTTACCTAATGGCGCGTGAAGATTCGAGCACCGGCGAAAATTAACCTGAGCTTGCGCGTCGTCGGCCGGCGCGCGGACGGTTATCATTTGCTCGACACGTTCATGGTGCCAGTGTCGCTCTACGACGACGTTGAAATTCGTAAGCTCCGCCGCGTTGCCGAGAAGAAAACGAATTCAGCACCATTGATCAAAGTTCGCTGCGGCCATCCTTTGGTGCCGGACGGCGAGCAAAACCTGGCCTACCGCGCGGCGCGTTTGTTATTGGCCAAGGCGAAGAGCAGCCAGCCGATCGAGATTCGCATCCGTAAGCGGATTCCCGTCGGCGCCGGTTTGGGCGGGGGCAGCACGGATGCAGCGGCGACGCTGGTTGGTTTGAACCGGCTATTGAAATTGGGATTTTCCGCCAAGAAGCTCGAACGTCTAGGGCTCAAGTTGGGGGCGGATGTGCCGTTTTTTATTCGCGGCCGTCCGGCGCACGCGCGCGGCATCGGTGAGCGTTTACAGCCGCTCCGCCAATTTGCTCGGCACTGGTTGGTGATTGTCTATCCCGGCTTTCCGGTGTCGACTGAGTGGGTGTACCAAAACCTGCCGGCAAAGTTGACAAAACCTGGCGTAAATACTAGCATTGCGTCCTCACTGACGGGCTCCGGCAATCTCGCTGAGATGCTGGTTAATGATCTCGAAAGCGTGACCCTCGGCAGGTATCGCAAGATTGGTTTGCTAAAACGCAAATTATTGCACGCGGGGGCTCTCGGGAGTTTAATGTCCGGTAGCGGCTCATCAGTTTTCGGAGTATTTAAAACCAAGCGAAAGGCGGAGCAGGCCTTTCGCCGGTTGCGCCAAGAGGAGGAGTCCCAAGCGTTTTTGGTACATGTGCTGAATTAGCGATTTACCGAGAAAGCCTAGAGTAACCGCGAAAAACGACATCTGACTCGTCTTAATTGGGGGTCCCTATGCAGGTTACAGAGGTTAGGGTCTTTCCTGTCGATGAAGATAAACTTAAGGCTTATGTCACGATCACGCTCGATCATTGTTTCGTGATTCGTGACCTAAAGATCATTCACAGTGCCACGGGATTCTTTGTCTCGATGCCGAGCAAGAAGCGCAAGGACGGGACCTATAAAGATATCGCGCATCCGATCAATAACGAGACGCGCCGGATGATCGAGGAGAAGATAATCGCGGAATATCACAAAGTCCTCGCCGATGGAGGGGGCGCAAAAGCTCCCGATGAAGATTGAGCCGGTGATCTGCGTGACCGGATGAACTTCTCACCGAGAAGTTCGGGGATGGGCGGTCGCCAAGCGGTAAGGCCCCGGCCTTTGGAGCCGGTATCGAAGGTTCGAATCCTTCCCGCCCAGCCAGTTCGGCGCTGATGAGCTGGCTGTAAAATTTGTAACCGTTTTGGCTGGCGCCGTTCACGGAGGAACGGCTTTGATTATTTTGGTCAACTCTTTAAGTGCCCCGCTAGATGGAGACAAAGCCCGCCGCAGGGGCATCAGCAACGAGGGCAATCTTAGTTGAATTGCTTTAGCAGGTCGCAGCCATGGCACAGTACACTGTCGACATAAAAATTTTCGCCGGCAACTCGAATCCTCCTTTAGCGGCGGAGATCAGCGAGTATCTCAAAGTGCCCTTGGGCAAAGCCACGGTGGATACTTTTAGCGACGGCGAAAGCAAGGTTGAGATCAAAGAGAACGTCCGGGGCGCCGACGTATTTGTCTTGCAGTCAACCTCGACGCCGGGCAACAACAACTTGATGGAACTGTTGCTCATGCTCGACGCATTCAAACGCGCCTCGGCCATGCGCATTACCGCGGTCATGCCGTACTATGGCTACGCGCGCCAGGATCGCAAAGTCGTGCCGCGGGTGCCGATCAGCGCCAAACTGGTGGCCGACTTGATTACCACCGCTGGCGCCTCGCGCATGCTCACCATGGATCTCCACTCCGGGCAGATTCAGGGCTTCTTCGATATCCCAGTGGACAACGTTTACGCGACCCCAGTGCTGCTTGAACATTTGAGAAAGCAACTGAACCACCATGACGTGACGATCGTTTCACCCGATGCCGGCGGGGTCGAGCGGGCGCGCGCCGTCGCGAGGCGCTTGGATGCCTCACTGGCGATCATCGATAAGCGGCGGGTGGGGCCAAACGAGATCGCCGAGATGAACATCATCGGTGAGGTTCAGGGCCGCGTCGCTATCCTGGTCGACGATATGGTCGATACTGCGGGGACGCTGACGATGGCGGCGGACGCGCTCAAAAGAGAAGGCGCTAAAAAAATTATCGGTTGTTGCACTCATCCGGTGTTGTCCGGCCCGGCGATCAAGCGCATTGAAGAGAGCCCGCTCGAAGAATTGATCGTCACTAACACGATCCCCTTGAGCCGTGAAGCGCAGGGCTGCCGGAAAATAAAAACACTGTCGGTCGCTCATCTGATCGGCGAAGCGATTCGCCGCACCCATGAGGAAGAATCCATCAGTTCGCTATTCGTTTAGCAGGAGGTAGGTTCGTTGGAAACTCTCGAGATACAAGTCGATGCCCGTGACAAAAAACGCAAACGTGACGCCAAGCGATTACTCCGTAGCGGCAAGATCCCTGGGGTCCTCTACGGACCTAAGACTCAAACGGTCGCGCTGGAGCTTGATAAGCGCGAATTCACCAGCCGGGTGGCCGGTCTGGAAGGCTCCCATCTGGTGCGCCTGAAATCGGCGTCAAACATGCTGGCGGAAAAGGTCGCTTTGGTCAAAGACATGCAATTTCATCCGATCAGCGGCGATGTGATTCACGCCGATCTGTACGAAGTGGATTTGACGGCGACCATTCAAGTCCGAGTGCCGCTGCACTTCGTCGGCAGGGCCGCCGGGGTGACCCGCGGCGGTATTCTGCAACCGATCGTGCGCGAGATCGAGGTCGAATGTTTGCCCATGGATATCCCGGAATTTTTTAACGTCGACGTGAGCGCGCTCGATATCGGCGACTCGGTGCATGTGGCGGAGCTGGCGATGCCTGAGGGCGTCACGGCTGTTTCCGAGAGCAATTTTGCGTTGGTTACGGTCGTCACGCCGACGGTTGAAGAGGCGCCGACGCCAACCACCACGGCTGTCGAGGGTGCAGTGGTGGCACCGGTGGCGCCGGAAGCGAAGAAGGAAGGCGAGGCTTCGTGACCCGCAACGCGTCACGATTTCAGATTTCAAATCTCAGATTTCATAAAGAGCAGAGTTCGCTTATTCTAATTAAACCCCGCCTTTTGAGGCGGGCACAAAATTAATGGGGTTTCCAAAGGGGGCGAGCATCCCCTTTGGTAGCGAGCGGGATTCAAACCCCGCTCGCGAATTCAATTGATTAATCGGTGAAACTGATCGTCGGTCTCGGCAATCCGGGAACAAAGTACCAGGGGACGCGCCATAATCTCGGTTTTTTCATCATCGACCGGCTGGCGCAGCAAAACAATATCGCGATCAGCAAGAGCGTCTGCGACGCCTTGGTCGGCGAATGGTTTAGCAGCGGCGGGACGATGGTTCTCGCCAAGCCGCAGAACTTCATGAATCGAAGCGGCGAAGTTGTAACAGGACTTCTTGCCGAGTACCGCGGCGCCGCCGACGACCTGGTGGTCGTGTGCGATGATCTGGACTTGCCGCTTGGTCGGATTCGCATTCGGCCCAAAGGC
The DNA here is from genome assembly GCA_964478485.1 of uncultured Syntrophobacter sp. GTDB lineage: Bacteria > Desulfobacterota > Binatia > UBA9968 > UBA9968 > DP-20. The sequence goes on from CAYZJE010000323.1 coordinate 38,295, forward strand.
AGCGCAGGCGGCCACCGGGGAATCCTGTCGATTCAGCAACATTTGGCCGGCGCGCCATTTTGCCGAGTCCGGGTCGGTATCGGGCGCCCTCCCGAGGGCGTGGACGCGGTCGATTACGTGTTAGAACCATTTAGCGCCATCGAACAGGACGGGTTAGGCAAGATCATTGAGCGGGCGGCGGCTTCGGTTGAGTGCATTGTCACCGAGGGGGTCGAACGGGCCATGGGCCGATTCAACCGAGCGCCGTGAGGTTGGCTTACATTGTAAACGGCCGAGCCCTGTGCTAGAGAAAACAACTTACTGTGGAGGGTAGAACTATCGTGACTTTATATGAAACCCTTTTCGTGGTTCATCCGGAAAAGGGGCCAAGGATTAAAGAGTTTATCGAAAAATTCAAGAAAGTCATCGAGGGCCAAGACGGCGAGGTGACTCACGTCGATGAATGGGGCGCCCGTGACCTCGCCTATCGAATTGAAAAGCAGGCCAGGGGTTATTATACCTTGCTGCGCTATAACGCAACCGGGAAAGCTGTCGATGAGCTCGAGCGTAATCTCAAGTTGACCGATGGCATACTGCGCTATTTGACCGTGCGGGCCGATCCCGACACTCCGACCATCAGTCCGTCGGCGCCCCGACCCTATGTTGAGGATCCTCGCCGTGGCGGTGACGACCCACGGCGTGGCGGCGGCGATTATCGCCGTGGTAGCGATGAGCCGCAGCGTGTCGCCCCTGACGGCGGCGCGAAAGTCGAGCCGTCGGTTTAGTCGGTTTCTTGATACCAGGAATTACCGGTTATCTCGATGCGCCGTGAATCGATTCATTCGTTCACGGTGTGACCAACAAAATTGCAGAAAGAGGTAGTTTAATCTATGGCACAGTTCGAACGGAGCGCGCGACCCAACCGCGAAAGATCGGATGACGACAAAGGCGGACGCGGCCGCCGGCCCATGTTCCGGCGCAAGGTGTGCCGTTTTTGCGCCGATAAGACGCTCAGAATCGATTATAAAGATCTGCGTACGATTACCCAGTTCGTGACCGAGCGCGGGAAAATGACGCCGAGCCGGATCACGGGGAATTGCGCCGGCCACCAGCGCTTGTTGACGACCGCCGTCAAACGGGCGCGCAGCGTGGCGTTGCTTCCCTTCACCACCGCCAATAACTAAGATTCTTCTTTCGAGCCAACTCTATGCAGCGGCTTGAAGTCATCAGCAAGTTTCTTTTGGCTTTGGCCGCGAGCGTGTTTTTGTTCATGAGCGGCATCGGCCTGCCGCCGCTGGGCGTGGTGCTATTGCCGTTTGTGGCGCAGCCCGTGCTCATGTTCGGCTGCAAATACGGCATCGCCGGCGGCATGGCGGTGCTCGGTGTGGCAACTTTAACGCTGATTATTTTCGCCGGCGAAGAACTGGGGTTTATTTACGGTATCTTCGCGGCGATGGCGGCAATGTTGTTGACCTTGCTGGGGCGGATTCGCGTGATTGACCATCTGGTTGCCAGCGTGGCCGCCGTGATGCTGGCGCTGACGGCGGGCCTGTCCTACTATTTCTTTGGCTCGTGGGCGGCGATGTTTGGCGACTTTCGCCAAGGCATGTTGCGACAGATGGAAGCCGCGATCCAAATGCAGGAAAAATTGGGTTTCGGGCAAGACAGCGTGGCGCTGCTCAAGGAGCGCACGGCGCAAGTTGTCGAGGTGATTTTACAGCTGCTCCCGGCATTGCTGCTGTTGAGCTTCGCCTTTATCGTGCTGATCAACATTCTTTATTTGCGCCGGCGCTTTCCGGCGCGCCGATCAGAGTGGCTCGCCATCGAGCACCTGCGCGAATGGAAAAGCCCGGAAGCGCTGGTTTGGGGATTGATCGTCTGCGGTTTTTCCCTGTTCGTTCCTGATTCTGGCGTCGTCCAAGTGATCGCCTTGAATCTCCTGTTGGTGATCGGCGCTTACTACTTCGCCCAGGGACTGGCGGTCATCGGGTTTTTTTTTCACAAGAACAAAGTGCCGCGGTTTCTGCGCGGTTTGACTTATGTATTAATCATCTTTCAACAAATATTTACGCTGCTGGTGGTCGGCTTAGGACTGTTTGACCTGTGGGGCGATTTTCGCCGCTTAAGCAAAGACAAGCTCACGCCGAGCCAGGCGGCCTAGGTCTTCGGCAGTCTTGTGTTTCGAGTTCCGAGTTTCGAGTTGGCCGGAAACCCGAAACGCGAGACCCGAAACTCGAAACATTTATTTAGAGGAGGAATCATGGAAGTCATTCTGAAGGAAGACATCGTCAATCTCGGCAAGATCGGCGAGATCATCCGCGTTCGCGACGGCTATGCGCGTAATTATTTGTTGCCGCGCGGGCTCGTGCTGGAGGCCAACAAGAAGAATCTGAAGACCTTCGAACATCACAAAAAGCTCGTCGGCGACCAGAAGCAGAAGATCGTGCGCCAGGCGCAGACGGTGGGCGATCAATTGAACGGAGTCTCCCTGGTAATCCCGATGAAGGTCGGCGAAGAGGGCAAGCTCTTCGGCTCGGTGACCAACATTCACATCGAGAAGGCGCTCAAAGCCAAGGGGCTCAACGTCGACCGGCGCAAGATCCATCTCGCTGAGCCGATCAAAAGCGCCGGTGACTACGACGTTCCGGTGCGGTTGTCGGCGGAGATCACCGTGTCGCTCAAAGTCTCGGTGGTTTCCGATAGCTAGCGCCAACTGTTACCGATTCGTTCTTTCCAGAAGGGAGAATCCAAGATGGGATGGAGACGCTAACGGGTCTTTTCCCCATTTTTTGTTTTTACGAGTAGTGATCGGATTGCGGCAAGTGTCGCGTCTCAGATGTTCGCCGAATAAGCCGGAGCGGCCTCCGGTGTTATTCCCGCCAGGCGGGAATCCAGATTCCCCTCCACCTGGATTCCGGGTCACGCTAGCTATCGCCAGCGCGCCCGGAATGACGTTTGAAGCAATTTACAATTTTCTGGGCGCGACGCTAGCGTGCAAATTGCGCCAGGTATGAACCGCTGTTAGTCTCGCCTCGCCTGCGCCGCGCCGATGCTAACGAAAAATTCAATTTCTCCGTCTAAGCGCGATATCCAGCGCGGCCGACTGCTGATTCTCGCCGCGGCTTTGCTGTGGAGTTTGGCCGGGGTCTTCATCAAGTTTCTCGATCTCCATCCGCTGTCGATTGTTTTTTATCGCAGCCTGTTCGCGTCGCTGGTCTTCGCGCCGTTCGTCCGGCCGAGCCAACTGCAAGTCAGGCCGGCGATTGTCGTGTCCGTGTTGAGCTACACGGCGGCGATCAGCGCGTTCGTCGCGGCGAACAAACTGACGACGGCGGCCAACGCCATCGTGCTTCAATACACTGCGCCGGTGTTCGTGTTTCTTTTCACCAGATTGTTTTGGGGCGAGAAGATTTCCAAGCTCAACGGCGGCGCCCTGGTTGTCGCGATGGTCGGCGTAGCGATCATCGCCAGCGACAGCGCCGGCGAGCCGGAGATGGCCGGCGTACTGTTGGCGCTCTTGAGTGGCGTGCTCTTCGCCGTCTATATGGTGAATCTCCAGCGCACCCAAGAAGTGCATCCAGTCTATCTTACCTGGATCAATAATCTCGTCTGCGCACTGTTGCTGTTACTGGCGGTCAAGTCACGGCTCGCGCTGTCGCTCGATCAAGCGATCATCCTGGCGGTCATGGGCGCGGTTCAGCTCGGCATGCCTTATTTTCTTTTTTCGAAGGGACTACGAACCGTGCCGCTGCAAGAGGCGTCGCTGATCGCCTTGATCGAACCGGTGTTCAACCCGCTCTGGGTGGCATTGATCGTCGGCGAGATTCCTTCCACGGCGACCTTGGTAGGCGGCGTGCTGATTGTGTTAGGGCTCGGTGGGCGCTACCTCTGGCCGCTTTTAGGGAAGCCGGCTGAAGCAGCGCACACCGAGCCGAGAAAGTAACTGCGGCGTTAGCCTGAAATGCGCACGTTGCCGGGATGGCGAATCTTGTCCATCTCTTCCGGCGGCAGAGTCTTGATGTCCTTGCGTAACTCATAATTGATATGCTGAATCGCTTCGGAAGGGCCGGAGCGATTGCCCATCAAGACCATCGGCCCGCT
>CAYZJE010000324.1:0-4636 GCA_964478485.1 uncultured Syntrophobacter sp.
ATCGTGCGCAAACACAAAGTCACCGGCATCGTCCATCTTGCCGTGCCCGGTCTGGGCGCTTTATCCGCGGCGGAAGATTACCGCATGAACGTGATGGGATTTTTAAACATCCTCGAAGCCGCACGGCTATTCCAAGTCCGGCGCGTAAGCTTCGCCAGTTCCGTAGCCGTCTATGCGGGCCTTGCTGAGGGTCCGTTCCGCGAAGACGCGCTCGTACCGATAAACTCCGGCAATCCCACTGAGACATTCAAAAAAGCGCTGGAGATTCTCGGCCTGCACTACGCCTCTCGAACCAATCTTGAGGTTATCGCTTTGCGCATCGGCACACCGTTCGGTCCGCTCTATCACAGCCTAGCTGCGCCGACGAGTCGCATCATCCATGCCGCTGCGAAAGGCATACCTGCGGATTTTACCAGCGCGCGTGGCGGCGCGCCGCATCAAGACGACGACACCGGGGCATTTTACGTCAAGGACTGCGCCCGCGCGATCCAGCTTCTCCAGATGGCGGACAAACTGTCGAATCGAATATTCAACATCAGCGCCGAGAGGCCGATGAAGTACCGTGAATTTGTCGAGGCGGTGAAAAAAGTAGTTCCGAGCGCCCAAATCGATTTACCGCCTGGGCATGGCCCGCGCAACCGACCGAACGCTTACATGGACATCAGCCGGCTCAAGCAAGAAGTCGGCTACCAGCCTGAGTACAGCTTAGAACGCGGCGTCGGAGAATACATCGACTGGTTGAGAACCCATCCAGAATAATTCGCGAGCAGTCGGGCAAACGGTGATCGAAATTTAATTAGTAAATTCTTGGTCGGAGGAACGAGCGATGCTTACCCGTGAAGAGAACGAACGATTGGCCCCCCTAAACCAACCCTCAAGAGTTCTTGCAAAAGTCCGGCTGGGTCTCTAGTCTTGTAGTTATGTCCAACCCCTCAACAAAAGCAACCTATAATCTCGACGCGGACACGATACGGAAGCTCGAAGATATGGCGCGTCGATGGGGAGTCTCGAAGTCGGAAGCGTTGAGACGGACCGTAAAATCCGCGACCGCCAACGGCCACAAGAGAGAAAGCGGCGCTCTCAAAGCGCTGGACCGTTTGCAAGACTCGCTAAATCTGACATCCGCCAAAGCGCGGGCGTGGGCTCGTAGGGTTCGCGCCGAGCGCCGCGCATCATCGTCTCGACAAGAACCCCGGCGGCGATGATCCACCTCGATACTGGTTTCCTGATCCGCGCTTTGGTTCGCGATTCGTCTGAAGATATTAAACTTCGTACCTGGCTGAGATCGAATACGCCGGTGGGGATGAGTTCGATCGCCTGGTCCGAGTTTTTGTGCGGTCCGGTTGCAAAACATGAGATCGATCTTGCCGCTCGAATTTTGCTCGATCGTCAACCGTTTGCGGACGAAGACGCCGCCTTGGCAGCGCGGTTATTCAATTTTTCTGGCCGTCGGCGCGGGACGTTTGTCGATTGTATGATTGCCGCTGTTGCTCTCGGAGTTGGAGCCTCCTTGGCAACCACCAATCCAGACGACTTCCGAAGGCTTGAACCGGCTGGACTCCAAATCATTACAGCGTGAATGGTTTGTCGCTGTTGATCGAGTGGTAGGCCGCGAGCGACAGATACCGGATGCACATTTCCACGATTCCGGAATTCCGGAATCGTGGGAGTCCGTTAGTGAAGTGGGACAAGTCAATACTCAGACCCCCGATCCTGACTAATCGGTACACAACTAACCGATCGTTTGTCGCGCGCTTCGTTTAAAATGCGCCGGAAACTCAAGAACCGATTCGTAGGAAAAGTGTTACTACTGCCGCACCGTCAGGCATGGTGTCGGATTTGCGACGATTGCGATTATGGCTACGCAAATATCGCAAATCAGACCCAGACCCCCTGCAGCCCGCCCCCCCTGGCAACTCTTTCTTGACAGCCATCATTGGTTGCGGATATCTTCCGAATCGTCACTTTGGTGATTCGATTCGGCTGTATCTTTGCTGGCGAAACTTAACCTTGCACAGAATGGGCAGGTTCATATAGGCAAATCCTTGTAGGAGGAACGAGCGATGCTTACCTGTGAAGAAAATGAAAGATTGGCCCGCGTTGGCCGCGGTACGCCGATGGGCGAATTGGTGCGCCGTTTTTGGTTGCCTTTTTTGCTGGACACGGATCTGCCCGAGCCGGATGGGCCACCGGTGCGGGTCACTTTGCTGGGCGAAAAGCTTGTCGCGTTTCGCGATACCAGCGGTCGCATCGGGCTCATCGACCGCGCCTGCGCGCACCGCTGCGCCGACCTGTTTTTCGGCCGCAACGAAGAGCACGGCCTGCGCTGCACCTACCATGGCTGGAAGTACGATGTCGACGGTAAGTGCTTGGACATGCCGACTGAAGACGCGGAGAGTTCTTTCAAAGATAACATCAAGCTCACCGCCTATCCGGTGCGCGAGCGGGCGGGAATCTTGTGGACCTACATGGGACCGAAAGAACAAACTGCCGAGCTGCCGGAATTCGAATGGGCGCGGGTTCCAGAAGCGCACCGATTTATTTCCTGGAATTTCCAGCAAAACAATTTCGTGCAGGCGATCGACGGCGGCATCGACACCGTCCATTCGGTCTTTCTTCACAGCACGTTGGACTCACACCATCGGCTGAGTGAATGGCAGGAACAGGCAAAGCGCGACGGCGATGCGCGGCTGATGCATCGAGTGCGCACCAATCCGCCCAAGCTGGTCGCCAAGGATACCGACTACGGCGTGCTGATCGGCGGCAAGTATCGCGGCCGCGAAGGCACCGACTATTGGCGCTACAATAATTTTTTCATGCCGTTCTACACCATGCCTCCCGGCGGCGGCAGCGGTCTCAGCAAAAAAATCGCCCACGCCTTCGTGCCCGTCGACGACGAAAATTGCCTGCGTTGGGTCTTCACCTGGAACTTTGAACAACCCTTGAGCGCAAAAGAGATCGCTGAGATGAGGGCCGGATCGAGCGTTCACGTGGAATTTATTCCGGGCACGCACCACCCGGCGCGAAATAAGTCCAACGATTATCTGATCGATCGTGAGGCGCAGCGAACCCTGACGTTCACCGGCATCAAAGGCATCGGCGAACAAGATTTCTCGGTGCAAGAAGGCATGGGTGGCGTCGTCGACCGCACCCGCGAGCATTTAGGCAGCAGCGATATCGGCATTGTCGCCATGCGGCGGCGGCTATTGAAAGCCGCGGCCGATCTTCAAGAAGGCGTGACGCCCGACGCGGCGCGGCACGGCGACGTCTATCACATTCGCTCGGCCGAATTGGTATTGCCCGCCGATGCGCAGTGGGACGAGAATGAGAAATTGAGGGCAGCGATGACGGCGACGTGGTAATTTACACATCATCCACCCTTCCATTAGCTCAGTATCCTCTCAGCTCACTTCGACAAAATACGGGATCGCCCGCAGGGCCACGCTCCCGGCGAGCAAACCCAAGGACGCCAGCGCGAAGGGGTAGAACCAGGGCACTTGCTTGTCCAAGGTCTTAACCAGAAACGCGCCTCTCTCGGTGTTGTTGATATCCGCGTAAGCGTTTTCCAGCTGCTGCGCGTCGCGCACGTCGTAATATTTGCCGCCGGTGCTCTCCACCGCGGCGATCAGCCGCGGCGCGTCGCGCACTCGATCGACCTCGACGCCGATGAAGTGGATTTTGAAACTCTCCGCTTTCGCCCGACTGATCGCCTCGTAGAGATCCCGTCCGGTATTATTCTCGCCGTCCGTGAGCACCACCATCACCTTGCCCTTGCTCGCGCCTTTGCCGTCGCGCGCCTGCTTCAAAGCCAGATCAACCGAGGTAAAGATCCCTTCGCCGATGGCGGTCTGCCCTTCGCCGGCGAGAGTTTTGCTATCGACCATCTGCAAATAACGCCGAACATAGTTCTCATCGAAAGTCATCGGCGCCACGACGTAACCATTCTCCGAAAACACCACGATGGCCAGGCGATCATCCTGGCGCCGCTGCACGAACGCCGCCATCGCCTCCTTGACGGCCTCGAGGCGGCTCTTCTCTCTGGTCTTGATCCCCTCCCTACGCCGCTCCAAAGAACCTTTGAGATCGATCGGCTCCTGCATGCTCGACGACAGGTCAAGCACCATGATGATGTCCAAGCCCTGCTTCACCACTAAACGCTCCGCGTAGGGCAGCACCGGCTCCAACAAAGCCACGAGCAAAAAACCGAGCGCGACGTATTCAAGAAACTTCGGCAAATAGATCAATGGCGACGCCGGGCGCAGATGCGGTTGGAGATAGAACAAGAGCGGATGAGTGAAATAGTTTTTCCGCCGCCGCCAGCGCATCAGCAAGACCACGCCGATGGTCGCAAGCAGAATCCAGAGCAGATCGAGTCGGGCAAATTGCATAAAAACAAGCATTCTCCCGCAAAGCATGTCCTGAGCCCAGTCGAAGGGGCGCAAAGACACCAAGTTCGGAAATGATGTCATTTCGACCGAAGGGAGAAATCTTTCTTAGATCCCTCGCATTCGCTCGGGATGACGGGCCTCGGCCCGTCACCTTTGCACCTTAGCGCCTTTGCGAGAGATAATCCGTTTCGTTCTCTTGCGCTCTATCCGTCCCGATCGCCCTGAGCCCAGTCGAAGGGTGCGTTCTT
>CAYZJE010000325.1:0-5370 GCA_964478485.1 uncultured Syntrophobacter sp.
CACGCGTCGATTATCCACGTCAAAACCGGGGTAAAAAAAGACGGCACTCTGGTGGCGCATCATATGAACTTTATCTTCGACAGTGGCGCCTACGGCGCATTCAAGCCCAACGCCTTTCTTAACGGCCCGCACCTGTCGGCCGGACCGTATAAGATTCCCCACGTATTTATCGAAGAACATATGGTTTACACCAATAAAATTCCCTGCGGTCATATGCGCTCGCCCGGCGACCCCCAGGGATTCTTTGCCAATGAAAGCCAAATAGATTTGATCGCAAAAAATTTGGCCATGGACCCGATTAAGTTACGCCAGAAAAACTTCATGCACGACGGCGATATCGATCCAACCGGCGAAGAGTACAGCTATATTAAGACCGACGAGACACTCAAGAAAGCGCTGGACGACTCGGGCTATCAAAAACCTAAGCCCAAAAACGTTGGGCGAGGTATCGCGCTGGTGCAGTGGACGCCCGCCGGCGGCATCGGCACGGTGGCGATCTCACTGGATGAAAAAGGCGTGGCGACGATTTCCTCCGCCATGGCCGATCAAGGCGCGGGGACATATACGGTCTTAAGTGAAATCGTCGCAGAGGAACTCAAGATGCCATTGAGCCAGATCAAGGTTCAACAGTTGGACACCCAGCAAGGAACCAAGGACACGGGCGTCGGCGGCAGCCGTGCGACGCGCGTCTATGGCAACGCGGGCTATGAAGCGGCGTTGAAAGCCGTTGAAGCGATCAAACAGGCGGCGGCCGAACAGATGGGCACTTCACCGGATCAGGTCGTCTTGGCAAAGGGCGCGGCGTTGCATCCACGCATGGAGCGGCGATTGACCTACGGCGAGATTGTCAAAGCAAAAGGAGCGCCGATCGCGGTCGAGGCGACTTTTAACGATAATTCCAAGATCCACGCGGCATCCATGTGTGTCCAGGTGGCGGAAGTGGAAGTCGATCCGGATACTGGACGGGTCGATCTCAAGAAATTCACATCGACGCATAACACTGGCACGGTGCTCAATCCGCTGATGCACCAGGGACAGATCGAGGGCGCAAGCATGACGGGTATCGGCTACACGCTGATGGAAGAAGTGGTCATCAACGACGGTAAGGTCGCGACGACCCACTTTGGCGAGTACAAGATCCCAACGATCAAGGATGTGCCGGTGTTCAAAGGCTCGGTTACGGAAGCGCCGCACGGAGCGGGCCCTTATGACAGCATGCCGATCGGCGAGACCGGCAATATTCCAACGGCGGCGGCCATTGCCAACGCCGTCGAAGATGCCTGCGGCGTGCGCATCACCAGTTTACCGATCACGGCGGAGAAAATTTACCAAGCGCTGCACGGTGCGAAGTGATGGAGAGAGAATCCGACAGGGGGGGACATATGGATATCTTGATATGGATCAATACGCTGTTCTTGATTTTTGCCGCCGTGGCCGAGGGGATCATTCTCTACGCCGTTGTGCAAGAGGTCCGCAAAGGAAACGAAACGTTATCCAAAAGCGCTGAGGCGCTTTTGCGGGTGGAACGGATAACCCTTGCGACCCTGGAGCGTTTGGCAACCCAACAGGGAACGCAAGCCTAACCCATGCGGACCTAAGGTCGCCATCACATTAACCGAAGCCACTTCGCGACCGGGGAATCGACTCTGCCCGTTGACTACCGAAAATCTCGCTCAAGGCTTGTCAGGTTATTTTTTCTCACATAAGATCGCGGCTGAATTTCTTCTAGGAGACAGTACGCGATGATTTTGGACGGCAAAATCGATCTGGATGTTCCGGTGCAGAAAGCCTGGGATTTTTTGATCGATATCAAAAAGTTTTCTACTTGCTTGCCTGGCATCGATGCGGTGACGCAAATTGACGATAAGACTTTCGATGGAATTATCTCGGCGACGGTGGGGCCGATTTCGGGGAAGTTTAACTTTCGCTCGACGATTGTCGAGAGCAAGGCGCCGGAGCAGATGGTGGTTAAGACCGAAGGCACCGACACGGTCACCAAGAGCACGGTGAACGCGGACATGACCGTCGACCTGCACCGGATCTCCGACAGCAAGTCGCAGATGGATTACAAAGCGGATGTAAAAATTAAAGGCCGTTTAGGGATTCTCGGCGATATGGTTTTGCGCGCGACGGCGACGCTGATTTTGCAGGAATTTACTAAGCGGCTGCATCAGGGGCTTGGCGGGCAGGGTTAGCGGAAGGCAACAGGCAGTAGGCAACAGGCAATAGGGTTCGCCCGTTTCGGGCTGTTCAAACCAGCGGAAATGTTTTATAGGCTGAGCGAAGGGTGAGATCCCTCGCTTTGCTCGGGATGACAAAGCCAATCAACTGTCATTTCGAGCGCAGCGAGAAATCTATCCCGGATAAACTAACGACATAGCATATCGAGGAGAGCGTAATGGCCGAAGGAAAGTATGACGTGATTATCGTCGGCGGCGGATCGGCGGGCTGCGTGGCGGCGAATCGGCTTTCGGAAGATCCTAACCGCAAAGTGTTGTTGCTCGAAGCCGGCCCCGATCCTTGGCCGCTGCCGGAATTGGTCGCAGACGCGTCCAAGCAGACGCGCCTATTGTTAGAATCGGACTTCGTTTCCATGTTCGGCACCCAGCGCCATATCGACGGTAGCACTTATTATGCGCTGGCCGGGCGCATCATGGGCGGCGGCTCGTCGGTCAACGTCATGTCGGTGCTGCGGCCGCAGCGTTACGATTTAGATCAATGGGTGGCGGCGGGCAATCCCGATTGGACTTACGATCGCTGTCTGCCGTTCATGAAGAAGATCGAGTCGGACCAGGATTTTCCCGACGACCCGATTCACGGCAAGGATGGGCCGCTGTACGTCAAGCGCCAGTATACGCTCGACATGCCGATGTCGCCGCCGGCGCGGGCGTTCATCGACGCGGCTTATGCGATGGGTTTGCCGAAGTGTCCCGATCTGAACGTGCCGGAGCCCTACGGCGTGTGCGCCTCGCCCTACAATATAAAAGACGGCAAGCGGCAATCCACCGTGGTGGCCTATTTAAACGCGGCGCGGGAGCGCAAGAATCTAACCATCATCGATCAAGCGACGGTGCATACCCTTAAGCTCAACGGCAAAAAATGCGAAGGCGTCAATTACGAGAAAGACGGCGCTATGCACACCGTTCTCGGTGGTCAGATTCTCGTCACCTCCGGCGTTTACGGTTCGCCGCAGATTCTCATGCTCAGCGGCATCGGCCAGTCTGAACAATTGAAGAAGCATGGCGTTCCTACGGTCCATGAACTCAAAGGCGTCGGTGAAAACTATCAAGATCATCCGGTCGTGTTCATGACTTTCGAGGGGCCGAAGGAATCCAAGGAAGACTGGGTGGTGCCGCGTTTCCGCTTGATCATTCGCAAGAACGCGATCAGCGAAGCGGCGAACTTTCACATCAACATGCGGCCACCGACGGAAGTAACCGGCTTGAAGCGCATGATGCCGATCTCGGCGCATTTGCTCGAACAGCGCAACCGCGGCCGAGTGTTTTTACAAAGCGCCGATCCGCACGATCAAATCGGCATTGATTCGTGCATGCTCGAACATTCGGAAGATCTCAAAGCGATGGTCGAGGCGATGCGATTCATCGACGAGTTAGTGCATCGGCCCGAGGTGAAAGAATACTACGGTCCGTTGATTCAACCGGAATCGGGTGAAGACTGGGGCGCGTTCGCGCGCAAGACTTACGATAGTTATCACCACGGCGTCGGCACTTGTAAGATGGGCCCGGCGAGCGATCCGATGGCGGTGGTCGATCAGCGGCTACGCGTGCACGGCGTGCAAAACCTGTGGGTCGGCGACGCGTCGATCATGCCGGTCGTTAGCCGGGCTAATACGAATTTAACGTCGATCATGATCGGCGAGCGCTTGGCGGATTTTGTCCAAGAGGTGGCGTAAAGCGTTTGGCGTCTTGCGTCTCGGGTCTAGCGTTTCCGGATAAATAACGCGAGACTCTAGACTCCAGACGCTAGACGATATTTTTTGTTCGGAGGGAACCATGGCTGACTATCCATTAACCGCGGAGACGATTAAGAAGGAATTCAAACGCGCCGGCATCCACTTCGTTGTGGCGTTGCCGGACCGGGTAACCAGTCACTATTTGCTCAAGGGGCTGATCGCCGATCCCGAGTTTAAGGTCGTCCAAGTCTGCAAGGAAGACGAAGGGGTGTCGGTTTGCAGCGGGCTTTACGCCGCCGGTCACAAGTCGGTGTTCATGATGCAGTACACGGGGTTCCTGGACTCGATCAACTCCATTCGCGGCATCGCGGTCGAAGGTCATTTCCCGGTGTGCATGATCGTCGGCTTGCTCGGCAAAGAGCCCGATGTCGCGCCGACGCAGTCGAAAAAGTACGGCGTCAAGATCATCGAGCCGATCTGTGATGTTATGGGCATCGAGCATCATCTGATCGAACGCGACTCTGACACGCCGAAAATATCATCGGCAATTGAAAAGTCATTTGCCAGCACCTCGCCAGTCACCATCCTCATCGGAAGGGAGCCGCGCTAGCCATGATGAAACGAGATGAAATGCTCAAAACGTTCGCGCGCCAGCGCCAGGACGAGATCGTCGTCGCGGTTTACATGGCGGCGCAGGAGATCACCCATATCGCGCCGAATGATTTGAATTACACTTTTGTCGGCGCCATGGGGCAGGGCTCGTCGCACGCGCTGGGCTTGGCGTTGGGCCGGCCGGACAAGCGAGTCGTCGTGTTCGACGGCGACGGCAGCTTGCTGATGAATCTTGGCAGCTTGGTGACGATCGCCAATCAGGCGCCGAAAAACTACGTTCACTGCCTGTGCGAAAACGGCTGCTATGAAACCAACGGCTCGGTGCCGACGCCGCGATCGGGCCAGATCCGTTTCTCGGAGCTGGCCAAGACCGCCGGCTACAAGAAGACCTACGAAATCTCCGATCTTGATGAGTGGTCGCGGTTGCTGCCGGAAATTCTCAAAGAAGAAGGACCGCTCTTTGTCACCCTCAAGGTCGAGCCAGGCGAAGCCTATCCGGAAAACTTTCCGCGGCTCTACAGCATCGAGCACCGCGAGAAGTTTCGCCAAACGCTGGCAAGGAGCTGAGCAAAGTTTCTTGCAGTCGCTGGCAGCATCCAAGCTGGACTATGGCCGGAGAGCATTCGGTTTTTGCTTTTGTTTCCTCTCCCTCGACGGGAGAGGATTAAGGTGAGGGTGCGCTGTCAAATACCCCACATCATTTACCCTCATCCTCACCTTCTCCCGCAAGAGACTGTGTCGCAATACCGTTCATGGTTCGAGAACCTCACCACGAACGGTATTGCTCGATCGCGAATTCAACTACTTATCCGTTCGCCCTGAGCGTGTCGAAGGGCTCCGAGTGA
>CAYZJE010000326.1:0-4092 GCA_964478485.1 uncultured Syntrophobacter sp.
AGCGAGCGCGGCGGACATCGCGGTGCCCACGGCGACACGCGCGACTTCGAGATGCCCTTTGGCGTCATGGGACCCAACTGTAAAATCTCCTTCGTGATGAGTCGCTATATGCACGAGTCTGGCATGACCGACGACCATTTCGGCAAAATCGCCGTCACCGGCCGCTATCACGCTTCGCTCAATCCCAACGCGTACTTGAGAAAGCCTATCACCATCGATGACTACAAAAAATCCCGTATGATCTCCGACCCTATCCGCCTGTACGACTGCGTCATGCCGGCCAACGGCGGCAAGGCGTACATCATGACTTCGGCGGAACGCGCAAAAACAATGCGCAAGCCGCCGGTCTATCTGCTCGGCTGGGGCGAGTGCAACAACGCTAGTTTCGGTCCGCGCTATCGTGCGAATCCTTTAATCACCGGCATCACCGACGCCGGCAAGCGCGCCTTCGCCATGTCGGGAGTGGCTCACAAAGACATTCGCTGTTTGAATCTTTACGATGACTATATTCCGGTGGTCATGATCCAAATCGAAGATCTTGGCTTCTGCGGTCGCAATGACAAAGCGTTCTTCGAGAAAACCGATTTCACCTTCAAAGGCGACCTGCCGATCCAAACCAGCGGCGGCATGATCAACTGCGGCCAGCCCTCGACCACCGGCGGCATGCTGCACGTGATCGAAACCGTCCGGCAGATCCGCGGCGAAGGCGGCGACCGTCAGGTGCCGAACATCAAATTTGGCATCAGCACCGGCGTCGGCGCGGTTAATTATGGAAAAAATTTCGGCTGCACCGCCGCGGCGATCTTAGGCAGCGAATCGTAATCGAAGAAAAACTTTTCACCGCAGAGACACAGAGAACACAGAGCGAGATTTTTGAATCAAGAACTCTTTTCTCTGCGCCCTCTGCGCCTCCGCGGTGAATAAATCTTAGGAGTTCCCAATGGCAGAAGAAAAACTAGCTAAAAAGCCTCTCCCCGAAGTGACGCCGGTCAACCAGCCGTTCTGGGATGGCGCCAAAGCCGGCAAACTGATGATGCAGAAATGCGCCAACTGCACGACCTGGGTCTTCCCGCCGCGCCCGGTGTGCGGCGATTGCGCCAGCGAAAAGCTCGACTGGGTTCAAGTCGGTGGCAGAGGAAAAGTATTTTGCTTCACCATCATTCGTGAAGTCGTCGGCACCGCGCTACGCGGCTTCGCTCCCGATATTCCCTACGTGACCGCCTGGGTCGATCTCGACGACGGCCCGCGCCTGTGCAGCAACGTCATCGGCTGCCCCGTCGAGCAAGTCAAGATCGACATGCCGGTCGAAGTTATCTTCGAAGACAGCGGCGACGGCATCACGCTGCCGAAGTTCAAACCGGCGTGAGATCGCCACGCGCAACGATGCGGTTCACTTCGTTCACCACATCCTACCAGCTAACGTCTCATTCGCCCCTCGTAGGATGTGGTGACCAACGGGAACCGCATCATCATTGACCGATCGTTGGATATACAATGACCGAATACCGCCGTCCGTTTATGCCCGGTGCCGCATGGTTTTTTACCGTCAATCTGGCCGAGCGTAAAGGCAATCGCTTACTAATCGAGAAGCTCGACAACTTACGTTCTGCGTTTCGCTTGGTTCAAGCAGATCATCAATTTCGTATCGATGCCGTGGTCATTCTGCCTGAGCACTTGCATTGCATCTGGACATTACCGCCGGGAGACTCCGACTTTGCCACCCGGTGGGGTTTGATCAAGGGGCAATTCTCCCGCTCCATCCAGAAAGGCGAACGAGTTTCCCCAAGCCGGCTGACAAGGGGTGAGCGGGGAATATGGCAGCGGCGATTCTGGGAGCATCTCATTCGAGATGAGAACGATTTTCGTCGCCATGTGGATTACATTCATTGGAATCCGGTCAAGCACGGCTGGGCGAAACGAGCGGCAGATTGGCCCCATTCCAGCTTTCATAGCTTCGTACGTTGCGGTGTTTACACCGAGGATTGGGGAGCATCGGTGGTTCCGGAAATTGACGCCGGTGAATGACACGATCGATGCGGTTCCCTTCGGTCACCGCATCCTACGGGCTTTTCCATGGACGCTTAATGCAAAGTGCAGAATGCAAAATGAATATTGAATCGAATTCCGTCATTTTAACTTTTGCATTTTGCAATATGCATTCTGCATTGTTCTTCGAATTCTTCTTTGGGTAGAGTTTTATGAAAAAACTTCTTGGCCTGCTAGTCATCAGTGGCACGGTCACCGCCGCGCTGTTCTTGCTCACGAGCCTCTCGGGTCCCGGCGGCGGCCAAACCCAACCGGCGATCACGCTCAAGCCAGGTTCCGTTATTCAAGAAGGCTCGTTCGTTTCAATCGAATACACGCTCACCGACGACGCCGGCAAAGTCATCGACACCAATGTCGGCAAAGAGCCGCTCACTTACATCCAAGGCGCCGGGCAGATCGTCAAAGGCTTGGAACAGGAGCTCAATGGCTTGAAAGTCGGCGATCAGAAAAAAGTTTCGGTGAAGCCGGAGGACGGCTACGGCATGCCCAACGAAAAAGCCTTTCAGGAGATCACGAGAGAGAAGATTCCCACCGAAGCGCAAAAAGCCGGAACCATGCTGATGACCAAGGGACCGGACGGCCGCGGCGTGCCGATCCGCGTGCATGAAGTTAAAGAGAAAACCGTTGTGGTCGACTTCAACCATCCGCTGGCAGGCAAGACCCTCAACTTCGACGTCAAGATCAAAGACATCAAAGCCGCGGAAGCCAGGTAGCCGCGAGGAATGCAGTTCTGGAGTAATGGAGTATTGGAGTGATGGAGTAATGGGTTAAGATTCAAGGGCGTCCGGACCCAACACTCCAATACTCCAATACTCCAACACTCCAATTCCCCATGCCTCCCCGGTTCTTCTACGGCTACGTCATCATCGCGCTGTGCTTCGCCAACATGGTGGTGATGCGCGGCGTCAACGGCGCCTTCGGAGTTTACTATCTCGCCTTGCTCGAAGAATTTTCCTGGTCACGCAGCGATGGCGCGACCATCGCCTCGGCCAATTTCTTCGTCTACGCGCTCGCCTCACCGGCGGTCGGACTGGCCTTCGATCGCTATGGCCCGCGTGTGCTCATGCCGTTGGGCGCGTTTTTAACCGGGCTCGGTCTGGTGCTCTCGTCGTTTGCCGACTCGCTCGCTGCCATGTATTTCTCCTACGGCGTCGTCACCGCGCTCGGCCAAGGCGCCTTGAGTTTCGTCGGCCACAATGCGCTTATTTCCTACTGGTTCGTGCGCAAACGCGCGACGGCGATCGGCATCGCCTCCATGGGGCAAGGTTTGGGTGCATTGGTGATGGTGCCGGCGACGCAATTGCTCGTCAGCTCCATCGGCTGGCGCTGGACCTATGTCGTGACTGGCGGCGTGTTACTATTCTTACTCGCGCCGGCCAATGCCTTGTTCCAACGCCGCAGCCCACAAGACGTCGGACAGTTTCCCGACGGGGACAGCGCGCCGTCGACACAGCAAGCCGATGATCGCCACGGCAAGACCGATGGTGGCGGCCGCGACTGGACCCTCGCTGAAGCGCTACGCTCCTTTCCCTTCTGGTGCATCACCGTCGGCCATCTTGCCCTCGGCACGGCGCTCTTTTTGATCAACACCCACGCCATCGCCCACTTCGTCGCCGTCGGTTACGAAAAACTCGCGGCGTCCTTTTATTTCGGCCTTATGGGATTCATCCGCATTGGCGCAACCGTTGTGTGGGGAACGCTCTCCGATCGCATTGGGCGAAACAAAACTTACGCCGTCGCAACATTTGTCACTGCTCTCGGCGTCGGCTGTATGGTTGCGATGACCGCCGGTGGGCCGCTTTGGCTCGTCTATCTTACCATCGTGCTTTACGGCATCGGCCACAGCGCCGGCAATCCAACCTACGGCGCGGTCATCAGCGACGTTTTTTCCGGCCGCAAGATTGGCCTAATTTTCGGCTTTTTAGAAATTAGTTTCGGCCTCGGCAGCGCGTTTGGCTCCTGGATCGGCGGCTATCTATTCGACGTGACGGGCTCATACGCGTGGTCGTTTACCTTATGTCTCATTTGCTTCGTCATCTCCGGCCT
>CAYZJE010000327.1:0-5807 GCA_964478485.1 uncultured Syntrophobacter sp.
AGAAGGCACCAAGCCGACGGTCGGCCGCAGCGCGACGATGTTGTTGAAGTTGGCCGGATTGCGCAGCGAACCGCCGAGATCGCTGCCGCTCGCCAGCGGTAGCAAACCGGCCGCCAGCGCCGCACCGGCGCCGCCGCTCGAGCCGCCGGCGGTTTTGCTTAGGTCATACGGATTAAACGTAGTGCCGTAAACTTGGTTGTAGCTATGCGAACCCATGCCGAACTCGGAGACGTTGGTCTTGCCGATCGGGATCACGCCCGCGCCGCGCAAGCGCGCGACCAGCACCGAATCTTCGCTCGGCATGAAATCTTTGAAGATCGTCGAACCACGCGTCATCGGAAAACCGACAGCCGAGTCGAGATCCTTGAAAGCGAACGGCAGACCGTGAAGCGCGCCAACAAGTTCACCGCGCGACAAACGCCGGTCGGCTTCGTCGGCAAGCGCGAGACACTTGTCATCGTCGAGCTTAGCTACGATGGCGTTGATCTTGGGATTGACCCGCGCGATCTGACGCAGGAACGCGGACATGACTTCGCGCGCTGAGACAGCGCGTGAGCGCAATAGTTGCGCCAACTCACGGGCGCTCAGGAAACAGATGTCTTGATCGGCTTGAGAAGCCATCATTGGATAATTGCTATCTTGCGGATTTTACGTAAGTGGGAGAATTCGAGTCCGCGCCCGGGTCTCGTCGATGGAAATAATCGCGCCGGCCAACAAGATATCCTCGTACTCGTGCAGAGAGTCTATGACGATTTGTCCAAGGTAATCGGGAGTTACGTCTTGTGCGCGCACCTGTACGACACTAGGCCCCGTCGCGCGAGTCGACGCCAAAATAGCCCCAAAACCTAAATCATGCGTAAAAAGAACATAGCCACGTTGTCGAGCCCATTCCATAACGGTTACGTCAATCGCTCGGGGATCCCCCACTTCGGACCAGTGCACTGCTTCGCACCCAGCGCGCTCGAGGAGTGGAATCCACGAAGGCGACAGGTTCATATCCACAACTATTTTCACGGGCGAGCGAGTGGGGCTTCTATTTCTTCGACGCGCCAGGCGGCATAGGCCAACGCCTCGGCTATATCGGCTTGTTCAAGGTACGGATAGAGAGACAATATCTTCTCGTTGGAGTGGCCCGAGGCGACAAGACCGACGATTGTCCCGACCGTTACGCGCAAGCCACGAATGCACGGCTTGCCGCCCATCACGTGCGCATCAAAGGTAATACGAGTGAGTTCTTTCATTGCCAATCCTCCAACGAATTGTCGATTTATTATAGCGCGAAGGAGATACCCGAGTGAAGCGCGCCGAAGCTCGTTATATTCCCGGTTCTTTTACCCCGACCGGCGGCGCGGCGGTGTTCTTGGCGATCTGATCAACGTCCCACAAGTTGGAGAACTTCAGCGCGCGCGGGCAGTGGCTGTAGGATTCTTCGACGTCGAGCAGCAGGCCTTGAAGAATTTCCGCTCTCTCGTCGGGATTGCTGACCTCCAACTGCACGTTGTTGAGTTCGTCTCGATCGAGCACTTTCACTTTGCCGTTGATCCTAACCGTGTTGTTATGACCAGGGATGAAAAACACCAAGCCGACCTTGGCGTTGCTCGCGACATTCCCATAACCGTGGAACAGCTTGTTGCCGGCCACGTCGGGAATGAAAAGCTGCTTGTCGTTTAAAATTTTCACGAACCCCGGCAATCCACCCTTGGGCGAGGCATCGCAATCGCCGTTGGCATTACTCGTGGCCATGACACAAAATGGCGAGTTGCGAATGAACTCCTGAATCCAGGGAACCATGGCCGGCCGCACTTTTCCCTTGGTCCGTTCAATTGGATAGCCGAATTTTTCTTGGTATTTGCTGATCATAGAATACTCCTTCCATACTGGCGGATTATTTTTTCGAATCGAGAAAGGTCAGCCGTTCGGCCATCGGCGTTTCGGGAAAGCTATATCCGCACGCCTTACAGGTGCGTAGCTTCGGATCAGCGTTGAACTCACCGTAAACCGCCGAAACTTGCGAAGGAATGTCGCCTTGATGGACGATGCGCGAGAGCACCGGCGCATCGCACTTTTCGCAGAACCAGGCGAACTCTTCCTTTTCTTCCTGGCGCCGTTTGCGTTCGATCACCAAACCCCAGGTGTTTTCGAAGCGACGCGGCGAGTGCGGCGTTCCACCTGGCAGGAGGAAGATTTCCCCCTCTTTGATCGTCACGGTTTGGCGCCGCTCCCCTTCCGGCTTAACCACCAACTCCATGTCGCCCTGGACCTGGTAAAAAAACTCATCGCCAGGTTGAATGTGAAAATCCAACCGAGTATTCGGCCCGCGCAGGATCATCACGAGGAAGTCTTTCTGATGCACCAGCAGTTTATTAGTGCGGAACGGTGGGTTGAAGTAGGACTGGTTCTCTTCAACCCAGCGGCGAAGGTGGTAAGTGGACAGATGTTCCATAAACTGCCTCGTTGGAGTGATGGAGTATTGGAGTACTGGAGTGATGGGTTTCGGACCGCCGCGCCCACCCAAACATTCCATTTAGCCGTACCCCTCGTTACTCTCCTTGACGATTAGACTGTCTACCCAGTCACCATCGAATTTCTTTCTTTCCAGACTTTCAACAAGTTTCAATAGTCCATTCTCGAGCTTGAAGGCAAGTCCGTTTAAAGCGGCGAACTCCTCGTCAGTGATTTGTCCGGCCTCGCGATACGCGTGGAATCCGGAGACGTTCTCTCCAAGAGAAGCCAAAGCTATGTTTAGAAAGTTGAGATACTCTCGAATCGATTTCCGACAATACCCCTCAGCAATATTGCGATGAACGGAATCGCTCGCCGCGATTGCTTGCGATCCGACACGTTTCAATTCGTAAGGCAGCTTCCGAAACACCTGGCTGGTGAGCCGGTAAAATTCGATGGCATCGTGCCAAACTCGGAGCTGCTGATAACCGCGGTTCTTATTCTTGAACACCCATCACTCCATTACTCCAACACTCCATCACTCCAAATTCCCCCGCCTCGCGCACTCCCGCGCCACACCGTCGGTCAGCGCCCACCAGATCGCCAAGCCTTTGCGCAGCGCCTTTACCACTCGGACTTGCAACTCGCTGGTGGTGGCGAACTGCTCGACCAGTTCGTAGCCGATATTGCTGTGTTCCGTGTCGGCCTCGCCGTGCTCGGCGAAAAACTCTATATCGTGCGGCTTCAAACCGTAATGATCACGAAACGTTCTAAAAAATTTGCCGCCGGTCAATTGATTCGAGAACTCGTTGCAACAGTTGGTCGAAGCCACTTGTTCGAGAATATGATTGCTGCGCAGCGCGATATCGAGCCAGCCGACCCGCGCCAGCACCGTGGTCGGCAAGAAGTCTTCTTCGATCTCGCAGCGTTCCAGTTCCTTGGCCGGAATGCCGACACTCTCGCCGAAACGCAGAAACAGCGCGCGATGGCCCAATACTGCGCGCGGGGAATCTTTAAAATAGGCGTAACCTACTTCGGAATGAATAACGTCGACAAACTTTTTATGAATCTCTGGATCATGAATACCGGAAAGCTGGCAGCGCACCAGCTTGGCCGTATTGATCGCGACGTTGTAAGCAAAAATACCCCAAGCTTCTTTCGCCCAAATGCGCACGGCTTCGATGGGCAGTTTGCCTTCATAAAGATCGAGGTAGAAAGGATGATAAAGCCGCGCGTGACGATTCTTCACCTCGTCCATCAAGACTTGGCAAAATTCCTTGGCCGGCAAAGTTTTGCCGCTCAAAACTGCTTCAACTGACATGTGTCACCTCTAGACAAATCTTGGACGGGCGGGTTTAAAACCCGCCCCTACGATTTTTATTTCTTTTTTGCGCCCTTTTGGTTCGACAGGCTCACCATGAACGGTCCCTTCTTCCGATCGCCCTGAGCACCATCGAAGGGTGCGGTTAATTAATCCCTGTCGTCAATCCGAGGGCGCGATGAATCGCGCCCCTACTTTGTCACCCTTGTATAGCTGCAAGCTTTCGCAGGTCGCGCAAATTTTCTCGCGGCGTGCGGCCAAGACGGGCGACCAGCCGGTCGCCCCTACAAATCCGATTCCTTTTTGCGAACTTTGCGTTCTTTGCGGCTAATTCTCTCATCTTCTTTGGTTGCGGCGCGGCGGCGCTTGGCTTACTGCGATTGTCGAATTTAAACTTATTGGCGTTACAGGCGATCTCGACACGGTTGCCGTCGGGGTCGAGAAAACTGATCGAACGGTTGCCCGCGACCACCAGCGTCTCCGGTCCGCTAACGATGGAAATTTTTCGCCGCTTTAATATTGGACAAATCTCATCGATAATTTCGTTTCGATCGACGTAGATGCAGAAGTGATGCAGCTTCGCGAACCCCTTGCCGCTGACATGCTTGCCGCCCGTCGGTAGAGCTTGCAGCGCGATATCGTGATGCTCCCGGCCGTAGCTCAAGAAGATCATCTTCGTTTTGAGATTGCGCGCGGACACTGTTAAACCGAGGATCGAGCGGTAAAAACGCTCCGATCTTTTGAGGTCGGCGACATTGAGCACAATGTGACCTAGTGTTCCCTGGATTACCGGCATGCTAAAAGCATTAATGGCCGGCGCTGGATGTGTCAAGCGCCGGTCGGTACACGCAATATGGGTCTTCAGGCTTTCGAGTGAAGCACCGCTCGGAGATTGCACCGCCGAGGCGCTGAGGGCGCGGAGTAAAGAGTTTTTGATTAAGAAATTTCCGAACTCTGCGAACTCTGTGCCTCTGTGGTGAATTCCTCTTCACAGGAAACCCGGAATAACCAGCAATATTAGCGTGCCGTGTTGTAACGTCGCCCATCGACGACCATCCAGTTATACTGACATCACCCAAGGAATCATCCAATGCTGAAGACTCTATTGTTTCTCCTCGCGAGCGGAAAGTTGGGCAAGGTTCTCCTTACCGGCGGAACCATGCTTTTGTCGGTGTTCGCCTATGCGTGGATCTATGGTCTGCCGTACGCGGTCGGGTTTGTCCTGTTGATCTTTCTCCACGAGATGGGTCATTACATAGCCGCTCGCCAATGCGGTCTCAACGTCGGTGCGCCAACGTTTATTCCTTTCGTCGGCGCCTGGATCGCCCTCAAAGACTTGCCCCACGACGCCGCAACCGAAGCTTACATCGGTCTCGCCGGGCCAATGGTCGGCAGCGTCGCCGCCCTCGGCTGCTACTTTCTGGCCCAGAGCTACGACAGCAGACTGCTGCTGGCACTATCCTACTCGGGGTTTTTTCTCAATCTGTTCAATCTCATACCGCTGTCGCCATTCGACGGCGGTCGGATCACCGCAATCATCAGTCCGCGGCTCTGGCTCCTCGGCGTGCCGATACTGGTAGGGATCTTTTTTTACTCGCCAAGCCCGCTGCTGATTTACATGGCTTTGATCGCCTGGCCGCAGATCATCCGCGCCTGGCGCTACAATGCCGCGGCCCCAGAAAACGCTTTTTATTATTCCGTCAGCGCCAAGAAGCGGTTCCAGTACGCGGTTTGCTACCTCGGCCTGGCCGCGTTCCTGGCGGTGATGAGCCACGATGTGCATGAGCTGTTGGAACTCTCCCGCGGCACAACAACATAACATTAAACGAAGCCGAGGAATTTCGATTTCTTTTTTGCATTGCAATATCTCAAAATTTGCGCGGCTCGCGCAAATTTTACGACACGCAAAATTTCAGAGGGCGGGTTTCAAACCCGCCCCTACCAAGTCAAATTCTTTTTTGCGTTCTTTGCGCCCTTTGCGGTTAATACTCCGGTTCCGAATCCTTTTTGGTTGCGGCTCTGCCGCGCTAGGCCCTTTGCGGTT
>CAYZJE010000328.1:0-9228 GCA_964478485.1 uncultured Syntrophobacter sp.
GCGCATTCCGCGATTCCCAATTCTCTCTTCTCCCATTCTTCGGGGGTTAGCGCGACAGCTTCTATCGGCTCAAAAAGTTCATAAATCGTGTCCGAGAGTAGCTCTGTCCTTTCCCAGAAATCCTTGCCGGCAAATTCCTTCGATATGACGACAACGTCGATGTCACTCCCTTCTCTATTCAAGCCCGTGGCATAGGAACCGAAAAGGATAAGTTTATCGACCCTGATGCCTCGACACTCGAGGCCTTTTTTAAACCGGGACAATACTTCTAAAGCTTCGTTCTTATCCATTCCAAGGTCTCCCTTCCTTTGGAGAGAATATCTTTGACGATTCCCTGGGTAAAATCTTTTTGAAGCTTGCTGATTTCTTCCGGATAGCGGGTCGCGACGCTGGCTTCATTCAGTTTAACAATAAATCTACCGATAGGCTCCGGCGGCTTGATGCCGGTTTTGTTCAGCAAGTAAATCAGATTGTGAATTCTCGGCGGCTCCTGATTCAGTTTTTTTCGGTAGATCCCTTTAAGCGCTTTTTCAATGGAGAGATGGCACATGAACGCCGCATAGAAATATCTTCCGCCCTGAAACATGTAATCGGCGGTATCCATGTCATAGTCGGCCTGCTTTAACCATTCGTCAGGCGGTTATGCCATAACTCCCCCCAGAATCAGTTGGTATTCTTCCCGTGGCTCGCTGCCTTCAATATACTTGAAAGCGAAGAAGTCTTACCACTGTCAAAGTTAACGTACGACCGGTAAACTCGCCCTTTGTTTCGGTTCATCGAACTTGCACCGCATCGCGTTCAACAGCGCGCCGAAAAGCCGAGCCGCTCTTGTCGCGTAACGCCCACTCCGCTTCGGTATAAGCCAGGATCGACGGCAAGACATCGGAACTGGCGGCGAGAAGATAACCCGCCCGGCGCAACTCGCGCTTGAGCCGGCCGGCATCGTCCTTCACGATCAAGAGCACATCGAGATCGCTATCGGGATGATCCTCTCCTCGCGCTTTTGAGCCGTAGATCAACATCCGCACAACAGACCGAGAATAGTGTTCTTCGAGCTTTTTTTGGTATGCCTTCAACCATATCCGTTCTTCGCGTTTGAGTTTCACGGCTCGTTCATCCTCCGTCAACTAACAAACTAGCATTTTGATAAAATCATTCCGATCATAATTTAGCTATCCCTCACCACCTCAACGTTTATTACCGGTGCTGAAAACTCACTGCCCGCACCACCGACCCCGTTCCCGTTACGACATCTGTCACTTTCTGAATTTTCTTCCCGTCGCTCAGCGTATACGTCACCGCCTGGCCTTTCACAATCCCGCCGACGCCGCGCTGCATGACTGCGATGCGCTCTTTGATTTCCTGCGCGGCGCGCTTTTGGCCGGCTTCGCTACCGCCTTCCATCTGCGCCAGCAAGCCGCGGATATCCGTCATCGGTTTTTCCGAGGCGAGCACGTATATCGTCTCCGTGCCGGTATGTTCGTCCAGCCAGAACCACAGGTCCCTTGCCGGCACTACGACCTTTCGTCCGCCGTCGACGGAGCCGGACTGATTGATTTTCGGGTCGGGAAAAATCTGGCCCGCTTTGCTCTGGCTGTCGTACATTAGGATATACACGTACGCGGGGCGGTTCGATTCCAGATGAACCTGGAAATTGTCACCCGAGCGCAGCACGCTGCCTTCGCTGACGATGATCTCGGAATAACTTCCATCAGTCTCTTTTCGCTGGCCAATGATGTTCATGCTCAAGCGGAGCGGCATGGCCACAGCCGCCGGTTCCTTGGCGACGGCGACTTCTTCTTTGACCGCCGGCGGTGGCGTGGTTTCTTGCACCTTGGCCGCTGGCGTTGGTTCTTTCGCCTTCGCTAGCTTCGGCGCTTCTTTGACCTCCGTCGGAGCGGGCGCGATCTTTGTTTTGGCTTGTTCCGGCAACTTAGTTTTTGTTTCAGGCGCCAGCGCGGAGGCGAATTTCTCCGGCGCCTCTTCATTGGGAATAAAGAACTGGTAGCCGAAATATCCAAGAGCGAGCAGCAGCACTGCCGCGGCGGGATAAACATAAGGAGAATGTCTCACGGGCGCTGGCTCGGGCTTGGGCTGCTCTTCGCCGCGCATCACCTGCGCCCACTCCACGGGCGCGGCCGCGCGCGGCGGCGCAGCCACGGAGACTTCGGTCTCGGCGGCGGCGAACTCGAAAGTCGGATCGCCGTAGAGCATGTAGGTCGCCCAGACAATCGTTTCTTCGCCGTAGGCGTCGATCAATTCCTGGCGCGCCCGGCGCACCGCTTCGCCGACTTTCACGCCTTGCGCGAGAAAGCTGTAAAAACGCTTGGCGAAATAGCCGCTCGGCTCGTCCAAAATTTCCCAGAAGGTGCCGATGTAATGCTGCACGCCGGCGAGCAAATAGGCATTCGCGAGACCGAAGATCTCCTGCTCGAAGCCGTCTTGAATCTGCCACGCGCCGGTCTGGCCGGTTTGACACGCGTTGGAAAACACCAGCGAAGGCATGGGCTGGAGCCCGCCCATGGCGGAAATCTCGCTCGCTTTGAGCCTGCCGTCTTTGAGCAACCAGCCGCTCTCGGCGGGATTGTCGGAATGATAGTCGCCGTGGCCCGCGTAGTGGACGACATCGTAGTCGCGGAGATTCTTTTTGACGAAGGGAATATCGACCGGGTGGCTCTTGAAGTCGACGTGAAACAGCTCGCGCTTTTCATCCAGGAAATTTTTAATCTCCATGCCTTCGCGGTAAGAGGCATCCAGGTCACCGCGCGGATCGGCGAGGATCAAAACTTTATGGGGCGCCTTGAGGGCGCGGCTCGCCAGAGAAGTCGGCGCCTGGCGCGTGCTGACGATCCGTCCCATGGCGAAGCGGCGGCAGAGAAACTGCTTGCCGTCGAAGAGCAGTTCCCACGGAATATGGACCAGCTTGTCGTCGACGTAGAGAATCAGTTGCCGCGCTTCCGTCACGGCGATCTTCTCGCGGGCCTTGGGTGGGATCAGCAGGTCAAAGAGAATTTGCCCGGTCTTCTTCAAGCTGTCGAGGATTTCCGGGGTCACCTTGGCGCGCCGGTTGGCGCGGTTGAGCAGCGTGATCACTTCGCGCCGGGTGGCATCGATCTGCTCCCACGCTACGTCGGCATTCTCGTAAGGGCGCAGCGTTCGTTCGCTGCCTTCGCCCCTGTCGTAAACGCAGATTTTAACGCTGCCATTTTCGCGCGACGCTTCTAAGACGATCTCGCCGTTGTTGCCGGCATCGGTGCGCGGCCGGCCGCGCACCGCGCGGTTCCGTTCCGCCCCCGCCCACATCACCTGATAGACTTTGATCTCCTCCTCTATACCTTTGACCTGAACCTTGTCGAGAAAGGTACACAGCGCGTCTTGGCCCGGCGTGAGCGCGTTATAGACTAGCTCGGAAATCAGAATTTGGCCGCCTTCGGCAAGCGATTTGATGCGCTCTGCGGTGTTGACGACCAGGCCGTAGACTTCGCCCCCATCGACATAGCCGGCGCCGCTGTGGACGCCGACGCGAATCTGGATGTGATCCTTTTCCGACCGTCCGTGATTGTCGCGCGCCAGCGCCTCCTGCATGCGCTCCGCACAGGCGACCGCTTGGCCCGGCGCATCAAAAGAGACCAGCAGGCCATCGCCCATGGTTTTGACGAGTTTGCCTTGGTGCTGCGTCACCAGCGGCAGCAACAGATCGTTGTGGCGCTGGATCATCAGCTGCCCCTCGATATCGCCGCGCGTGGAAAAGTAGGTAGTCGAGCCGACGATGTCGGTGAACAGGATCGTCGTCGGCCGCTTGAACTGGCTGTCAATGATTTCGTCCAGCTCTTTGCGCTTGCGCAGAATATCGCCGAGCTCAATCGGTTTTTCTTTCTCGCTCATGGCCGTTCTCCTTGATCGATAGCTGGATCACGCCGATGGCATTGCCTGAACCAGTAACCACCAATTGGTATTCGCCGGGAGGTATCCGGTCGAAGATCGCCGCCCCCTGCCGCGCCAGATAAGAAGCCTGCTCGCGCTCGCCGGACATTAGGCTCAAGCGCAGTCCGTCCGCAACCGATCCCGCGTTGGACTTAACGTTGACGGCGACCTGGCACAGATCGTCTTCGAGCCGTTCCACTTCCACCGCGACCTGGAACTGGCCTAGTTCGCTTTCGACGCGCAGCACGCTGTTGTCCGCGATATTTTTCTTGCCGCGGATCTGCGCGGCCATCGTGGGCATGACCAAGCGGCCGGACGTGGAGATGAGGGAAAGCGTTTCCCGCACGATCTCGACGACGACACTGAAAACATCGTCTTTCGGCTTGGACTGCGCCACTAGCGCCATCGCCCGCGCCAGCACCCTGGGCGGGACGGTTGCTTCGAACCCGTCTGACGCGCCTTTCTCGGCGGCTAAAAAGTGATCGAGACAGCTCCGGCAATCGGCAAAGTGGCTCTCGATCTCACCCCGTGTAACCTCAGATAGGCAGCCGTCCAAATAAGCCGCCAGACTCTCATCTTCAGGGCAGCCTATCCGTGTATTCCTGCCCGGCTGGCGTCGTCCCAGAAGCCGCAACAGCGAGCCCAATAATTCTTCATCTCGTTCGCTCACGGAACTCTCCTCAGGTTTTAATATATCACCATCCGACCCAATAGACGGGAGGATCGGTTATTTCTTACAAGCCGGGAGTTTTTGTGAGAATTTCTCGGAGCTTATCCAACAACCGGCTCTTCTGGGTATAGAGCGCGCCGGGGGAAGTTTTGAGCAGCAGAGCGACCTTTTCAGCGGGTAGGCCACGCCGATAATGCAGCTCGATGAGCAGCCGATCGCGGCCCGACAAACTCGCCAGAGCCGCGGACAGCGCGCCCTCAGTTTCCCGCGCGATTAGCGTGTCGGCGGCAGCGGGTTGGTCCGACGAGAAAGCATCGGTCACCTCCACGGTGGGCACCGGCTGCTTTCGGAGAAAATCGATGGTTAGACGCCCGGCAACGACTCGGAGCCAGCTTGCCAGGGTACAACCGCCGTCGCCGCGAAACTGGCCGAGCTTTCGGCAACCGTTTTGGATAATCAAGAGGAAGAATTCCTGGTAGAGATCTTCGACCGTCTCATCGCGCGCTTCGCCGTAATGCAAAGTGAGAGTTTTGTAGATCGTGTGATAAACCAGATTGGAATACTGCCGAACGAACGCATCCCAAGCGGCTTTGTCGCCGCGCACGCAGCCTGCGATCAGCGCTTTTTCCGATTCGGTCACTGGCCCGGTGTCCTGAAACTTTATCTCTCTCGTCGAGTGCGAGTATCATAGAGGCCTTTCCGTGGCAAGGCGACTCAAGCTCCGAACATCTCAATCCGTCGAAAACTCACGGCGCGGATAACTCTCCATAGAGAAGGTATAAATACCCGCCGTTGATTAGTGGCATCAACAGGTATACCTTAAGTAAGAATTCCATACCGGGGGCAATACCATGACCATGATTAAAGTGACGGAAAAGGGGCAAGTGACGCTTCCCATACAACTTCGGCGCAAGTTGGGGATCAAAAAAGACGACTATTTGGTAGTTGAAGCTGAAGGCGAACATTTAAAACTGCGCAAGGTTTCGGATGGAAAACCGCTTGGACCGGAAGACCCCATATGGAAATTGATTGGCCAGGGCGCCGGCGGAACAAAAGATGTGTCGCGCCGCCATGATCATTACCTCTCTGAAGGTGAGCGGAAGAGATGGCGCAAGTCTTAGTGGATACAAGCGCCGTCTATGCTCTGATAGACAAAGACGATAGCTATTACCGTCGGGCCGTTTCCATTCTCCGTTCCCTGCCACGCCATGGGCTAACGCCTTTCTTAACCAATTTCATCGTTGCCGAGTCTCATGCCTTACTACTATCTCGCTTGGGCGCCCAAACGGCGCGAGCTTGGCTTTTGAATCAAAGCTGGCCAATTGAACCGATCAGCATGGCTGACGAAGAAAAGGCGAAGGGAATTATCCGGCGATATACGGATAAGACCTTTTCCTACACCGATGCGACAAGCTTCGCCGTGATGGAGCGGCTCGGCGTGAAAGAAGCCTTCGCCTTCGACCCGCACTTTCAACAGTACGGCCTCAAGGTCTCAAGATAGAGCCCGGTTTTTAGCAGTTCTCGCTGCTTGGCAACGCTGCGGCATTTAGCAAACCCTTTTTCCGCGCCAGGCCGAGAAGACGTTTCGCGGTGGGGAGACCCTTTAATCGATAGACGCGGCCGGCACGAATATCGTCATGCGCAGCGCGGAGGTGACTAAGCGACTCGGGATCTTGCACAAGCGAGCCAGTTCAGTTAATAACTGCAACCGCTCAAAATCGATCACCGCCGCCGTCGGTTTGCCGCGGCGGGTAATAATGACCCGATCGCCCTCTTTAACTTCGGAGAGAACCTTGCGAAACCGCTGCTTGGCCTCTGACTCGCTCAAGAAAATATCCATATGTTTATGCAACTCTAACGAAGACTCCTGCGGTGGTCAATATTAATCGTGAGCTGAGTACTAACCGTTAAATCCCCCGGTAGCGTATCCGGTCGGGTGGACGTGACGGAGATCAAGCGCTCATCACACGAACATTTATTGCGGTTTTCTTTTACCGCTTTTAACCAGGGAAAGTCCCGTGCCTGTTCTGCCTTTAAGTTCATTGAGAAGACATTCCCAATCGATCAAATTCAGATAGTCGTCTGGCGTACTGGACTCGCAATCGTAGCCGCGCAAAAATTTAGCGAAGCTGCCAAATTTCTTTTCGTAATCTTTGATTCGTTTCTGAAGCTCTTTAACTGTAAGAGTGGAATAGTCCACTTCCTTCTCAACTTCAGTCCCTTTAATGGCTAATATCCGACTCATCGAATGATCTCCTTTATCCGCGGCAAAACAGTGTCAATGATCCGTTTGAGCTCCGCCTCGCCACCCGCGGAATCTTTAAACGGAGTAGTCAATTTAAGGTGTAAGTGCGGCGTGAGAGTCTTTCTTCCTTTCTTAATTTCGTGACTATCGTAGCGGACTTCGTCGTACCACCCATTGGTTTTCCGATAGAAATGGATCTTGTACTCAATGACCGCGCCAGACTGCTTGTCACTGACCGTTACGTTTAAACACTTCCAATCTTTGTCGTCGAGCCCATCCGCCATTGCCTGAGTATCGCAAATCCAGGGCAGGCCGGCAAACCGCTGACGGTTTTATTCATATCTTCAGCTTCCCCGCGTACCCGGTCATCTCGACATAGCCGCTGCCGTTCACAGCCTGACCGCGAGCTTTGCCGCGGATCTGCACCGCGCCTTCCCAGTAGGTCACGCGGGTGCTTTTATTCGTAATCAATTCTTGCTCGGTAAACGCCGGGGTAATCTCCAGTTCGATCTGTTCGCCGGGAATCGTCACTTTCCATTTCATCGGATAATTGGCGCCGCTCTTGGGACTCTTCCATCGTTCCAGCGCTTCAACACGATAATCGTTGAGCCTGAGATGTTGCGTCGAACCGTTGGCGCTAACCAGTGTGCCGCTTGAATATGGATCAATGGAACCGTCTTTGCGGCGCATCAGATAGAGCATCAGCTCAGTTTGATTGTCGAGCTGAATGCTAAACCAATCCCAACCCATTTGCGCTTCAGTCAATTGGTTGCTGCCGAACTCATGGTCCATCCAAGATAGGCCGCGGACTCTTTCTTTTTTGCCGTTGATTGTCAGCTCGCCTTCGGTTTGCATCCGCGTCAGAGAATAATAGTAGGACGCCCGCCCGTCCCCTTCACCTTTTTGACTGAGACCGTTCTGCCCATGCAACACCGGCGCCTTGAGCGACTTGAGCGCGAGTCGAAGCTCGGTGCCGCGATCGTCGACTTGAATCGCATGCTGGCTCACGTCGCCTTCGACTTTCCAGTCTTCGTTCCAAACCATATAGCGCTCGGTCGCCGCGCCGGCCTTGTCGTTGTCGCCGCGCCCGCCGGCCTTGCCGGCAATGCCACGCGCGTCGGCTTTGCCGGCAACTCCACGATTGATCCGCTCGCGGAACAGAAACTTCTTGCCGGCAATGTCGGACAGCGCGAAATGCGCCATGTACAGCTCGGTAAACAAAGGGGCGGCTTTCAATTCCTTCTGCCGGTCGCGCACGCCGAAGCGGAAGAAGGTAACTTGATAGCCGTAACGCTTGCCGCTCTCTGTTTCTAAATGGCCCGTGTAGTACCACCACTCGGTTTTGAAATCGGGATGGGAATAGTGGTCGGCGGGAAAGGAAATTTTTCTGCCGGGCAATGCCAGTTGGTAGGTAAAGGCGGCAGCTAATCGCTCACCCTCACCCTGCCCTCTCCCGTGAAGGGAGAGGGTAAGAGTTAGAGAATAAAATAGCGAAATCGAAGCCCAGAGGAGAATCCTGTTTCGCTTCCTTTTCAATTGCATGATTGCAGTGCCGTTTCTACTAGTGCTATAGGGAGCTTATGGAAAAACCATACACGCGTGAAACCCTGCTCACAACCGCGCAAGAATTGCAGCGCAAGATCGGCTCGGCCAATCTCTGCATCATCGACACCAGGCCGGCCGAAGACTATGCGCAAGGCCATATTCCCGGCGCGACGCATTTCGATCTTTTCGGCTTGAGCCTGGTCGACACCACCGACGCGCCGTTAAAAGCGTTCATGTTCATGATCCACCATGTGCTCGAGCTGCGCGGTGTCAGCGAAGCGAAAGAAGTCGTCTTCTACGGGACCCATTCCGATATGCGTGCGGCGCGCGGCGTGTGGTTCTTGGAATACTACGGCCACCCGAATGTGAAAATGCTCGACGGCGGCTTTCAGGCTTGGAAAGAATCCAAGGGGCCTGTCACAAGCGAAGCGACAGCACCAAAGACGGCCACGTTTAACATCGCTGTGCGACGCGATGTTTTGGCGACGGTCGACGACGTGCTGCAATCCCTCAACAAGAAGCATATCGCGATCCTCGACACGCGCAGCGAAGGCGAGCACTTGGGCACCCTCGTGCGCGCCGCGCGCGGCGGGGCAATTCCTGGCTCGATCCACATCGAATGGACCGACAATCTCGACGCCGACGGCAAGTTCAAATCGAACGAGCAATTGACGGCGATGTACGACCAGGCTGGAATCACGGCCGACAAAGAAGTGGTCTCCTACTGCCAAGGCGGCTACCGCGCCGCCCATAGCTACATCGCGCTGCGTCTGCTCGGCTTTCCCAGGGTCCGCAACTACATCGGCTCGTGGAAAGAATGGGGCGACCGCCCAGACCTGCCGCT
>CAYZJE010000329.1:0-20716 GCA_964478485.1 uncultured Syntrophobacter sp.
GTCAGAGAGATAACTCTCTAAGCCCGATTGCCAATCACCCAGATAGCATACGTCGGCAAAATCTTGATAGCTTGGGATTGAGTCGGCTACGACCGCGAGTCCCGCTTGCAAAGACAAGGCGAGGCGGTTGTTGCTCTTGCAGCGCGTAAAAGGATTCTCGGAAATCGGGATGACGGCGATTGCATGCGACCGCAAAGCCGGCAACATAGTATCTGCTTGCCAGCTAAGATAATAAGTGGGAAAAGGCCAAGGTTTGATCGTTCGGTCATATTTCTCCTTCGAGTTACTGATAACGGTTAAACTCAGAGGATAGGTGCGATTCATTTTCTCGAGTAGTGGCCTCAGCTTGAGCAAATCGAGCATGCCGTACTCCGCATTGGGCCCCCCGTGGATGCCGAACCAGACCAGCGGCGTTCTACCGTTTAGCTTCCCATCCTCCAAGCGCCGCAAGAGCATGGCTAACTGCTTTTTCTCCCACCAACGATTCCACCATGGCGTCCTCACACCATGGATCTCCGTCTCGACAGCATCCTCAATGACGGTGACAGTGCGCGGGGTCGAAAGTTCGGCACGCATTACTTCTGACATGGCAGCGGTGGAGGCCACAAGTTCATCGGCCAGTGCCATCATGCGTTTTAACTGCTCCCCGGCTGTCCTTAAAGATTCTAGTCCGTTTGGATTGTAAAAATGATTATCGCAGAGGTCTAAGACAACACGCACGCCGCGTTTTTGCAGGGTTGCTGCCTCACGGTACGTCGTATCATCATAGAGCTTGGAATATACCACCGCAGCGTACAGGCCGACTCGCTGAGGATGGAACAACTCTACCGGATAGCCGCGCGATTGCAGCTCGGACACTGGATTTAAGCAGCGAATCCGTGTGCTCGCCACCCGCGGATCTAAATATCTTGGCTTCCAAGCGATGAGATCAACCATGTTTGACTAAACCCGCCGAGCCCAAACTGTCATTCGCCCGCTGGCATGCAGTGTTCCGAGAAACTTTGCCAGGAATAAGCGAAGATAGCGTTGCCGCCGACCTTGCACGATATCCAACAGGTAAGCTCCTAAGCGATTCCATCCGCGGTCGATGCAGAAGTACCGTAGACTGTGCAACAGATTGTTTGGATTGTGGTGCCAAAGTAGTCGCTCCGTCTTCCAGCCCGTCTTCGCTAAGAGGCTTTTGAGCGTTTCAGGGGTGAAATGAAAAAGGTGTCTCGGAAGGTCCAAGCTGTACCATCTCTCGGCAAAGGCTCTGAACTCCCACGCGCTCGCATCGGGCATCGAGAGCGCGAGCCACCCCCCAGGCTTAGTCCAGCCGTAAAGCCTGCGAAGAGCAAGACCCGGGTCGTAGAGATGTTCAAGTACATGCCAACCCACGACGAGGTCGAAAAGTTCTGTCGGATCGGGGACGTCCTCCAATCTACCTATGCGGATAGAGTAGCCTAAGGCGCGCCCGACTTTAGCAGTCTTTTCAGAAGTCTCCAAGCCTTCCACGTGCCAACCCCGCCCTGCCATAAGCTGCAGAAAAGCGCCCGACGCACAACCGATCTCCAGCATTCGCCCAGGCCGTAGGGCAGGGATTTTTCTGCTCTCCGTATCTAGAATCCTCATCGCTGCAAGTTTCCAAAAATTATCGGCCTGTTTCTGCGTCGAGGCGTTTACAAAAGGCGTGACTTGATGAGGTCCGTAATCATCCGGGTAATAAAAGGCTATAGCCTGCCGCGTTGGTCGCGGGTTTGTGCGCATGAGGCCACAGTTTTGACACTGGACCGCGGTAAACTCCCCAGGTAAATTGTGCAGCCGGTCCCGACTCGTCAGCACCTTCTTGTCACGGCGTGGGCAACCCATCGGACAAGGCTTATCCTCAAGCTCTACCTCAGTGGGAAAGAGCATTCTCGTCCTTCTTTAACAAGAGATAGAGAGCAAAGGCATTGCCCAAATAATAAAGAGTTGTGCCAAAAGCGATGCCAACCAAACCATAGGCCGAAAACCCTATAACTTTTAAAACCATGCCAAAAGTAAAGCCAATAATACCGACTTTTATTGGAGTCGTGACGTCACCTTTGGCATAAAAAGCCGAGGAGAGGATCTGCCCCATCACGCCGCCGATAAAAAAGCCCGCCAAGGCAACCATAATCCACCAAAAATTTCTAATGTCTTCCTCATTGATTTCTCCCCGCAACCGCAATAAGGGCCCACCCACCCATAGGAGGAGAAGCCCCGTTGCAGCAGCAAGGCCAGTCACACCTAGAAGGCGCGTACGGTATATACGCTCGAAAAGTACCGACTGTCCCGTTTTTGCGTGGACTGCTAAAAGCGGTAACATAGGGCCAACAACAGCCTTGCTTATTAGCTGCGTCGCTGTCCCATAAATTTGCTGGCTGAGGTAGAAGAGGGAAAGCCCTCCGGACGGCGCCATTGATGCAAGGAAGCGATCCACCAGGGGGCCCGATTTGTAGTACAGCGTTGCGAGGGCGAGGGGTCTTATCCTACGCCAAGCTCCCCTCATCATGGCGTTGCTCCACTCAGGCTTGGAGTAACTTCCCAGACCGGGTAAGAGCAAGAGAGTTTGCAAGATAGCGCGCAAAACACTGACCCACGCTGCCGCTTGAATGCCAAATCTAGGCAGTGCCCATATTAACACGCATAGGCCTATGACTGATTCCATCAGTTGGATAAGTTCAGGCCAAAAGAAACGCTGGCGCGCATGATACGCAGCGCGCAAAGCACAGCCGAGGGCGGAAAAGACCATGCCGATCAATTGAATCCGCGTTAACTTTTCCGTGAGGGTAAGGCCATCGCTAGAAAAACCTGGAACCAAAAGGGGAACCCAGAAAGGTGTAAGCAGGTAAAGCGCTAGGCCGAAAATGCCAAGGATGCCTCCGATCAGAAGAAAAAACCCCCAAGCACTTTGGCTTAAATGCTTCTCATCCTCTCCTGCCATGAGAGGTACCGTGACATAAAAGAGCGTGCTGGTTAGAACGGAAAGGATTAACTGCGGCACGGTCATGCCGGCATACAAAGCGTCGGTTTCAATGCCCGGCCCGACTTTAAACAAGACATAGCCCTGACTAAGGAATGCGACGAGAACGTTAGCAGCGGCAAGCGCACCGAGAGATAAAATGAGGTTCGTCACAATTTTTCGAAATAGGCCAGCTAATAGGAATCTAGACGAACGGAAGTCTTTCCTCTGCTCGTAGGTTTCCTTCCTTCCATTAGCGATCGAACGGCTCCCAAGCTATAGAAAAGAATACGAAAGGGTTCTTTGAAAGACATGATACGCCATATATAAGAATCATTCACGGCTTGGGTCTTGTGAATGCGCCGCCGCTCTCGAAGCATATGCGGCAAGTAGCTCCAAAGATCCCTGCGGGCTCTCCAGTAGGCGGCGATGTGTCCTCTCCACACCGCCTCAAAAAATGAGAACACTTCCTGGAGAAGAACTAGGGGTAAGCACAATAACAAGAGCTTCCCTGACAGGTTCTTGATCAAGACAAAATATTTATTTCTTTCTCTCAGGTAAAACCAGAGATTTGAATTCCTCGATGATGTGGCGTGGTATTTGTGATAAACGATAGCTGTCGGGACAAAAAGGCACCTATAGCCCGCGAGCTGAGAGCGGAAACCGAGATCAACGTCTTCCTGATAAGCAAAGAAAGTCTCGTCAAAGAGACCGACATTTTCAAATAGCTCCCTACGGTAGAGGGCGGCTGCTGCGCAGGCGCTGAAGACGTATTGGGGCTCACTGAAAAGATCTCCATCTCCGCGCCTCAACCGCCTCTGGTAGGCAACCCCGAAAAGGCTGAACTCGTCACCGGCGCTATTGACGGTTCTAGGATCGGAAAAAAATACTATCTTCGAAGCTGCAGAGCCCACATTAGGGTTGGCATCGATGGCCGCCACGATCTCCTTGAGCCACAGCTGATCAACCTCGGTATCATTGTTGAGGAGGCAAATATAAGGCGAACTGGAGGCGGAAATTCCGGCATTGACTGCGGCACTAAAGCCGCAATTCTCTTCAAGGCGA
Source organism: uncultured Syntrophobacter sp. (assembly GCA_964478485.1). Lineage (GTDB taxonomy): Bacteria > Desulfobacterota > Binatia > UBA9968 > UBA9968 > DP-20. The sequence goes on from CAYZJE010000329.1 coordinate 4,028, forward strand.
ATGATCGCTACTTGAGGAAAATTTTTCTCGACAAAAGAGACTGATTCGTCATTTGATCCGTTGTCGACCAGGATCGTTTCAAAATCGTCGAATTGTTGGAGGTAGAGGGACTTCAGGCAGGGCCCGAGGAGATCCTTGCCGTTCCAATTAGGTATGACAACAGTCACCCGCTTCAATACCCCTCCGGCTCATTTCGATTGAGCATTTCTTGAACGAGATGAGTAAATTGCAACCCGAGAATTTCCGGCCTGCAGCGATTTTGGAACAATTTCCTACCCCCCTTACCGATCCTCTGCCGCAAACAGGGGTCCCTCTTGAGGCGAAGAATCGCATCAGCCAGGGCCTGAGGGTTTCCCATCTCACATAGAATGGCATTTTCCCCGTCTTCTAAAAGTTCTCGTGCGGCCAGCGAGTCGCCCGTAATCAGCGGCTTCCCCATTGCAAGCGCAAGAAACGCTTTGCCCGGTATGACTCTCTTGGCCTTAGCCGAGGTGCCAAAAACTCCAAGGCAAATATCAGCCTCACCCATTCGCGTCCGGAGATCCTTGGGCGCCAACCAAGGATGATGCTTGACGCGCTTCGGATCTGAATTGCTCAAAAGATTCTTGAGCAGCGAATCCTCGCGATGGTTTTCGCCAATCAACCAGAACTCGACGTCCTCTCGGTGCAGGAGTTGCGCCGCTTGCAAAATGATCGGGACACCGTGCAGCGGCACATAGTTTCCGACGTAGACAACGCGCAGAGGTTCAGGACATGAAAGCTCAGGGCAAGGCGTAAATACGGAATCGTCGGCACCCATGTACAGCCAGCGGACCTTCTCTTTAGAAAGCCCGAACTCCTGGCAAAAAAACTTACTTTGCGCCTCGGTATCCACAAGCACAACCGTCGCCAACCGGCAGGCGCTCCAGTCCACAAAATGGCAAAAGCGGGCTAACAGAGAGTTCTTTGGCGCAAGTCCCCAATCAGAAATCGCCGTATCGTAGAGGGAAAAGAAGGCGTCAAAGACTATCGGCTTTTGTCTCAACTTCGCGAAAGCCGCTAAAAAATAAACATCGAGGTGTCCCAAATAACCGACGACGACGGCTTCATGCTCGTCCAATAGGAGGTAACGGCAGATCAGAATGGGATAAGCAACTAAAACTCTACCGAGAAAACGCAGCTTGTTTCCGAATCCCGCGAGCAAAGCCAGCTTGTTGTAGCGAAAACTCTGCCTCCATAAGGCGAAATGGCACTCGATGACTTCAATGCCGTTTTGCCGCAGGCCAGAGATAAGCACCGCATTGCGCGGATATTCGCGTTCATAAGTTCCCCAATAACAAATTTTCATGGAATCCACACGCGAGGCGACACTAATCGGTGACTCATCCTCGTCTTCAACGCCGGTTTTGCCGCGCCGCGTACCGAGCACCGTTCCCTTCTTAAAAAAGCGCGCTGCTCGGAAACCAAACCGGGCAAGTAGATGGCCGCCGCCGTGGTCAGCAAAAAAAGCCCCTGTTTGTACAAGGATGCTTTGTGATGTGAGGATCTTCCGGTTTGTGCTGCCCAGCATCGTCCACCAGGACGATCAGCCTACCGCGTGCAGACCGCGCATGAGCGCCTAGCCGTTTCGAGGCTCTGATGAGTCATGTTGTTTTGATTCACTGATTCAGTGTCCGGTCGATTTGTCCCATATCCGAGAAGGGACCCCCCGCGGCCCACTGACATCCCGGTAGTTCTCCGCCATTGTGATAACAATCTTTCGTAGAATAATACGCCCTCCGGCCGAGAAAGAGAAGATAAATTTCCGCGGACGGCGGCGTGATCCAGCGGGTCTCATTTTTTTGCCTCGGAGGTCAAGGTCATGCCTTCACATAATAACGGCTGGGCGTGGAAAAGCCCCGCCGGATATCAATTTTCCCTCGGTTGGTAAATGACCCCGTCATCGGTCCGCGCAATAGCGATCAATGGGATGATCGATTCGAGTTCTTTTGCCGTCGGCAAATACCAACGCCAATCAACTCTGTCGAAGATGATGAGTAGGCCTTTGTTGACGCGTAAAATTTCTTGCATTTTTGTCAGCTGCACAGCGAATTCCGGATTCGGCGCGCGGGTATCCGGGTGAACCTTGCTGGGAATCGTGCCGCTCGATCGGCCGAGAAGCGTGTAGATAAGATCCGGCGCGTTGGAAAAAAGCCTAGTGGCCGGATCAACCTGCCGCAACTGACTTAGCAACGCCGATTGTGCCCACACGCGAGCATTATACCCAACCCCTTCACGGCGAACGAAGTCCGACCACATCCAAGTGCGCGGCACTTGGAGAGCGATAAAAAAGATCGCGATCCCGGTAGATGCCGCAAAAAATTTGTGTCTTTGCGTTTGCTGCCCAGTTGACAATGCCAGTGAGATTCCCGTAAGCACCGCCATCGCATAGGCTGGAGAAAGAATACGTGAGTCAAGCGGCGTGTGATAATCGAGAAAAGAGATTGTCACAAAGAGCAGGCACAGATAGGTGACAGCCGTAAGCGCCGACAGGCAGACCACCTGCCAGGATCGGCGATAAAGCTCCGCTGATCCCGCCGGCGCGCGGTCTCGGTTCAGCCGCCACCATGCGAAAGCGGCAAATAGGCCAAGGCTAACCGCGAGGACCTGTGCTTCAGCTGGAGCTTCCCAAAAAGCCGAGAACCAACTCGCCACCGCTTCAACGGCACCGCTTAAATGCTCAAAGCCGAGGGGATGAAAAGCTAAGCGCCGATCAGTTCCACTACCTGTGGTCCACTGGTTACGAACCAGCCAAAAACTGATCGGTGTCAGACTGACGGCAAAGAAGATCACGCCGGCGCGGAATTTTTGCCTTAGCGGTTTTTCGTACAGCCAAAGAATCGCGACCAATCCGGCGACAACTGACGCGAAGCCGGCGTAGCGAGTCAAAATGCCGAGTGCCGTTGCCGTCGCCGCCGCGATCAGGTGGAACTGTTCAGTGTGCCAAACAAATCGGAGCAAAAAGAAAACTCCGGCGAGTTGGCAAAACAGAAACAGCGGCTCCGACCATGCCATCGTGTGGACAAACACAACCGGATAGGCGGTAACGAGCAGCGCTGCCGCGCTCAGCGATAACGGCAGGGATGCGGTGGCCTCAAACGCGATGAGGCCGATGAAGAAAATACTCGCGCAGAATAAGAGAACATTGGCCCACCGGGCGGCGATCACGGGATCCTGGCCGAGGGCGCCGAGCATGGCAAGCGATACGGAATAGAGCGGCGGGTATTGTGTGATCGGCGCGAAACCGCCGCCGTCCGTGGGCATGCTGAAGCCATGCCCTTGCAAGAGACTTCGCGCGGCGCCGACGTAAACCGCGGAGTCCGGGCTCAGCCCAACGCCGCGCGGCGTCGAAAAGAGCAACCATGCTCCGCCTAAAATCGCCCAGATCGTAAGCGCGATGATCGCGCTGTAGCGCTGGGTCGCCGAAATCACCAGATTAGGGCTCATGCTATCGCGCTCCAATCAAGCAGCTGTGGACGTATTGGCAGCGCACCGCACCGGTCAGCCGTCGTCGAAACGCCGTCCGCTCTGTTGCCGCTCCATGCGTAAGAGCGCGATCTGCTCGGAAATCAGTCCGAGCATGAAAATAATCACTGCGGTCGTTAACGCGAACACCGACATGTTGGTGAAGCGGTTTTCCGTAAAGTAGGTATAGGCATAGTTCGTCATGCCGGCGAGGAAGAAGAAAATGCTCACCGGAAGAAACACCCTAAACGGTGAAAACAAGGTAGCGATCTTGGTGATGATGAGCAAAAAACGGATACCGTCGGTGATCAAGCTGATCTTGCTTTGCCCCGAACGGTAAAGCGATTGGATCGGCACATACTTGACGGTCAGTCCCGAGCGCAGAAACGCGAGCGTTAGCGTGGTCGGATAAGAGAAAGTGTTAGGCATCAAATCGATAAATCGCAACGCGTCACGCCGATGCATCAAGCGAAAGCCCGATGTCAAATCCTCGACTTTGAAACGAGTCACATAGGAAGCCAAGAGATTGTAGACCGCGTTGGCGGCGTAGCGGTGCAATCTCAGCTTCGAGCCTTTCGCTCGGGCGCCCACCACCATGTGATAGTTCGCCGCTTCGGCGAGCAGTTTGGGAATATCTTCGGGCTTATGTTGGCCGTCGCCGTCCATCAAGAGAATGGTTTTCCCCTGGGCGGCGCGCATGCCGCTCTTTACCGCCGCGCCGTTGCCAATATTATAGGGATGGCGGATAACGGTCGCGCCGGCGCTACTCGCAATGTCCGCGGTACGATCCGCCGAACCGTCGTCGACAACGATGATCTCTGCTCTCGGCAACATGAGAGCGTGCAGCTTACCGAGCAGGTCGGCCAAATTATCGGCTTCGTTGAAGGCGGGAATGACGATCGAAATCTCAGGCGTGTTATCCATGCAGTTGATTACATTAAACCCCGCCCTCTTGAGGCGGGCACAATTAAATGGGGTTTCCAAAGGGGGCGAGCATCCCCTTTGGTCGCTAGCGGGTTTCAAACCCCGCAAGCGATTTAACTTGATAAACAGCGTAACCGCGCGCTCGAAAACCGAGCCGTAGTCTATGGCTGGCGAATTCGTTCCAGCGGCGCGCCTGATCCTGCGTCAGATTGTTACTGAGAAATCCAGTCAGCAAATCCTCGCGCGCCATCAGATGGGTAATCTTTTTTTGCCGGAGCGACTGCTCGAGCTGTTCGGCATTGTTGGCGGCGCGAATCGCACCGAGGAGAAATCCTGGCAGGTCGCCGCCGTCGTGAAAATAGTTTCGCTCGCAATAATACGCTCTCCTGCCGGCAAAGAGAAGATAAATTTTCGCGTCCGTGGCAGTCTGCCGATTGATATAATCGAAGGCGGGATACTCCTCCAGCGCGCGGGTTAAGTATTCGGTGCGGCTGACGGCGCCGCTAAGATACGCCAAGGGCTCGGCGTTACGAAAATATTTCACCAAGTAAATTCCGTGCCAGCCGGCGAAGGAAAGCAAGACAATGGCCAAGACAACGGGCCGTTTGATGCTCAGATAAGTGTTGAACACGCCGTAGGTGAACAAGCTCACCAGCGGCGGCACCACGGCGAGAATATAGCGAATCCGCATTTCGACGAGAAATACCGCGTAGAGCAGTAACAAAAGTGCGAAGCTCAGAAGGATTTTTTTTTCCTCAAGCCACTTGCCCTTAAACGCCCATGGCAAAAATAGAATCAGCATCGGCGTCAGCACCCCGTCAAAGTACTGTGGGTTGTCGTCCTGGCCTGAGAAAAAGATTCTCAGCGGCAGTGCGATGATTTGCCAGATACTCTCGCCGAAAAGAAGTTCGCGCTTGTCGAAAATGCCGACGCCGGCGAAACTAGCGGCATCCGGGCCGACTGAACTCGACGCCGCCCGCGCGGCAAAGACGCTGCCGAAAAATGGGTAAAGCGGGTTATTGGTTTGCCACCAGTTTTTAATCAGCCAAGGTAGAAACGGTAGGAGCGTCAGCGCGCCGAAGCAAAAGATTTCCCGGCTTAACGCCGTGAGACTTCGCCGCGGCGGCTTGACGAGCACCAGACCGAACAGCAACGCGATCAGTAGCGCCGCGACTAAGCCGTTGGGTTTGGTCGCCAACGCGAAACCGAGCGACAGCGCGGCCAGCGCCAGCCAGCTATTTGTCGTTGACCACGCTAATTTTAGCGTGGAACCATTAATTGGGGTTTCCAAAGGGGGTTGAACATCCCCTTTGCGATGGTTAAATAGCGCCGGGGTCAATACCCCGGCCGCGAAGTGGCCTTGTTTATTGAGAGATCCACGCTCTTCACGCCACCTGAGCAGACACAAGAGCGACGCGGTTGTGTAGAAAGCGAGAGCAAGATCGTTGTAGCCCCAATGGCCGAGGCGAAAAATCACCGGCGTCGATAGGAAGAAAAAAGCGCCGAGCCAGCCGTAAATCGCGTTCATGCGCCGCGCCAAATAGCTGTAGAGGAGCAGAGCGGTGAGACCGGAGAAGAGCAAGTGAATCCACTTGGGCACAAAATCGTAGCCCCAATAAACCCACGGCGTGAACAACATATCGACGAGCATCGGATAGTATGCGTAGGGCGCCATCGGCATCTCAATGATGCGTCCGGCTTTGGCGTAGAGCTTGGGAATCGCCAGATGATGCGTCAACTCGTCGCGGCTGGTGGGCGGCAAGACGCCGAGAATCGCTTCAGCGGTGAGAATGATGAAAATGCCCGCCCAGAGCGACCAGCCGATCCAACCCTCACCCTTGGGTTGATCGATGAAATGATAAAGGAAAAACCCCAGCGCGCCAGCCAAAACGGCGGTGACGGCAAAATTTAACGGAGCGCTGTGAACATAGCCAGCCAGACCGAAGAGAAAATACACCGTCGCCACGGTGCCAAGCAGACAGCCGGTCCAACAGGTTTGCGCGAGCAGACGCGAATAGCGGTCTTCCATCACTAGCTCCCGCTACGCCAAACCAATGTTCCCGCCCGTGGCCGAACAAAGATTGCGGTTTTGTGCGATGACAACACTGAACGATTATACGGAAGTTTCTATGCCGAAACCTTGCTTGGCGGTTCCGGCCCGCTGCCGGCCAGACACGATGGCGTCTGACCGGCGGCGCGACGGCGAGCCTTTGGTAGATGAGCGTTAATTTTCAATCACCGCGACGACGGCGCCGAATTTTACCAAGTCGCCTTCGTCGGCGCTGATATGAATCAGCGTGCCGTCCTGCGGCGCCTCCACTTCGACGTTGACTTTATCTGTTTCAACTTCGAGCAGGGCGTCGCCCTTTTTTACCATGGCGCCTTGGCTCTTGATCCAGCGCAGGATGCGAACCTCGTCACTCTCGTCGCTCGATCCCAGGCGCGGAATGATCACCTCTTTCTTCATCAAGTCAACCTAGAGAGACGGCGCATCGAAACTATCGGCGAGGGACTTGAGCTTCAACGTCTGCCGCATGTTCTCCATAAACGCGTTGACGTTCTTGAACTTCGCCGGAATGTCGTACTTCACTGTGGTGTAAAGGTAGTGCAGCTGGGAAAAAATCGAAATATCGGCCAGGGTGATTCGCTCAAACAGAAATTTTTTGCCGCTATACATCTGGTCCAAGGTGTTGAAATGAGTGTCCCACTCCGCCTGGGCTTTCTGACGCGCCTCCGGGGTCTCGGCCCGACGGAGCGCGTGATTGGCGTGAATCAGTATCTCGTCCGACCAATCTTCGATCGCCAAGCAAAGCCCTTTGTCGGCGGCTCCTTCGGGATAAATACTGTTAGCCGGCTGGTCCTTTTCCAGACGGGCCGAGATCACCGTCGAATCGATCACACACTCGCCGTTGTAGTCCATCGACGGCACCTTGCGTTGGCCGGTGTATTCGATCAGCGACTTGCGCTCATCTTTGCGCACGTCGATGACCTCGTAGGGCAGCTTCTTCATCGCGAGCACCACCCGGATTTTTTCGCAAAACATCGAAGCTTGAGAATTGAATAACCTGACCGCCATAGACTTTGCCTCCTTATGACTATCGTTTGTCGAGTCGTTGTTTCGTTCGTTTTTGCCGGCTGTGTAGTAACCCATGCAACAAAATCGGAAATTTCTCAACCCCGCGAGTGTCCCTCCTTGTTGACCTTGCCGGAGTTCATGAGTATTCTCCAGCTCACACTCGAGCGAACGGAGTGAGAGAGAAACGATGGCGAAGTATCTACAGTGCAGTGAGTGCGGCAAGCTGGCGTTTTACTACGACGACTACGTCGGCACCGAGAAACCTTTTTACCGGCGCTTTATGCGTTATCCCGAAGGCGAAACCAAGCTTGAGCTGCCACGCTGCTTTAATTGTGGCGGCGTACCGCGCATGATCCACAACAACATCAAGGAAGAAAAAGCCGAGGCGAAGCACTAAAACCGCCGGCGCGGCAAATTCCAAAAATTCTCAAGAAATCGACCGGTAGAGGCATACGACATACCCCTTTTTAACTTTCACGACTAGCGTCCCGCCGAAACTGCCTTGAGATGTTCTTGCACCACTTCAGGCGGGCACAGCCTGAGAAAAAGTTTCAGTCCAACGAGGACGACCATGAGGTCATCCAATTGGCCGACGCCGATGAGAAAATCGGGGAGTAAATCGGTCGGCAAAATCACGTAGGCCAAGATTCCCGCGACGAGCAATTTCGGACTCGCCGACACTCGCGGGTCTTTGATCAGGCGTGAAAACACTTTGGCGAAACTCGGCAGATGGGTGAGCAGCTGAAAGAAGCCGCGCCAGCCAAGCTGCCTGATGATTCCCGTCGGTTTCACTGCCATGCTTTAAGCCCTCCGTCAATGAGCAGACGCCCGAGGCCCTTTTCCGTTCACAAAAAAGCCGGCCTAAAGGTCGACGCGAGTCTAGTGCTTTTCCGTTGCTCCCGCCGGACCTCCGCGTGAGAACAGTCCCAGCACGCCGGCGCGGGCATCCTTCTTTCCCACAACCAAGCCGATGGCGAGAAAAATATAAAGGAAAGAATAGTAGAAGCGGAACTGCGGGTCGGGGAAAAACAACTGCGTCGAGAACAGCAAGAAAATAATTGCTGCTTCGAGAAGCGAAAAGGACATATTGGCAAGAACTGCCACGGCGAACAGCGACTGCGCCGCGGTCAAAAACATCTCTTCGATTTGCCGTTGATCCATTTCCATCGGTCCCAGGCGCCCCGCCGAGACCATGAAAACTACCGGCAACATGCCGATTAGCAACGTCCACTGATTGACCTTCGACGACAACAGCGCGCCCATGCTGATACCGGGTTGGGCCTTTAACGCGAACAGGATCGCGACGATGAACTCCGGAGACTCGGAGGCCAACGGCGCCAGCCATTGAACCAGGATGAATTCCTCGATACCGAAAGTACGTCCGGTCGCCAAGAGTCCTTCGGCAAAAGGTTCCGCTGCGATAAAAATCGTATAGCCAGAAAACAAGAAGAACAGCACTGTGAACAGCCGGCGCGCCGCTTCACCCCAGCCTTCGATCATCGCCGGCGGCCCTTCGAGTTCAGGCTCCACATGTTCGCCCTTGGACGCAGCACGCATGTAGAAAATGAATATCGCGATGAAGGCGACCGCATCCATCAAATCGAGACGCCCTTTGATGGGAATTAGGAATGAATAAACCGTCGCCAGGCCCAAGTAAAAAATTTCAGTCTTATGGCCAGGTTCTAGTTGGATGGATTTTTCTCCGGTCTTAAGGAAGTACGTCAAGACCACGGCCGCCCAACCGACACCGATCAACAAGCGGTTGGCGCCGGTCATGTTCGCCATCGCGAAGGCGGTGTACTTCGGGTCCTTGCCGGCTTGCCAGGCGAAGTACATGTCGACGGCGTACTCGGGAAGAACCGCGATCAACGCCAGCAAAGCGATCGCCAGAGCTTGGGGAATGTCTTTCTGCGCCAGTTCCGCTGCCCAGGATAGCATGAAGGCGGCGCCGAAGATCGCCACGCCAGAACTGAATGCGATCCAATGCTGCGCTGGATGTCCACTGGATAGATGGACGATGATCCATTGCAGACAAAGTAGAATTGATGAGCCGATCCAGAGCCAATTCGCCATCCATTCCTCCAACAGCGCGCGCGATGCTGCCAATGAACTCCCGTTCCTATTTCCATAGCCGTTAGTTGAAGTCAATGCCGCGAAAAGAAAAAGGCGGGCAAATCTCCGTTGGAGGAAATGGGCGGGAAGAATGGCGAACCGACAGCGACGCCCACCGTCGATTGTGCCAAACTCAGCGGATGTTATCTTTCGTGCGATCGTTAACTTGGTGCTGGCGGGTTGCCTGGGCGAAAACTCTGCTTAGGTTGCTAGGGTTGATCGAATTGTAACGGCCGCCGCAAGGACAGACTTACGAAGAGGAATTTGGTGGAGCTGATGGGAGTCGAACCCACGGCCTCTAGAGTGCGATTCTAGCGCTCTCCCAACTGAGCTACAGCCCCACTAATGGTTGATGGTCTTGATGTACGCCAGCACTTTATCTTTTAGATCGGCTCTTTTCAATGCGAAGGCCACCGTGGCGCGAACGAAGCCAAACTTGTCGCCGATGTCGTAGCGCTCGCCGGTAAATGCGCAGCCGAACATTTTCCGTTGGCGCGCCAATGCCGCGAGACCATCGGTTAACTGGATTTCGCCGCCGCGTCCAGGGGTCTGGCTTTGCAGAATCTTGAAAATCTCAGGGCGGAGCACGTAGCGGCCGATGATCGCCATGCGCGACGGCGCCTCGCTGGAAACCGGCTTCTCCACCGTTGCCTCAATCTGGTAGAGCCGCGGCTCAATTTCTTTGCCCTTGATTACGCCATACTGGTGCACTTCTTCCAGTGGAACCTCCATCAGAGCGATGACCGACTCTTCCTCGCGGTTAAAGATATCTATCAGTTGCCTGACGCAAGGAACTTCGCTGTCGACCAAGTCGTCGGCCAACATCACGGCAAACGGCTCATCGCCCACCAAGTCGCGCGCGCACAGCACCGCATGACCCAAGCCGAGCGGCACTTTTTGTCGCACTGACACCACCTCGATCATCTCGGCGATTCGGCGCAGCGTCTTAACCATCTCGGTGTTGCCGCGGTTGGTCAGTATCTGTTCGAGTTCCGGCGCTTCGTCAAAATGATCTTCGATGACGTCTTTGCCCCGGCTGGTGACAAAAATGATCTCTTCGATGCCGGCGTCGACCGCTTCTTGGACCACGTATTGGATCGACGGGATATCGATGATCGGTAGCAGTTCCTTGGGCACGGTTTTGGTCGCGGGTAGAAATCGGGTGCCAAGGCCGGCGACGGGAATCACGGCTTTTTTTACTTTCATAATCGATTTTCTGTTAACCCCGCTTCTTGAGGCGGGCACAATATTATGGGGTTTCCAAAGGGGGTGAGCATCCCCTTTGGTCAAGCGCGGGGTTCAAACCCCGCGCGCGAAGCGGCTTGGTTTAATTTGTCAATGACTGAAACCGCTAGATAACCTGTTTCGCCTTGCGCTCGGCAATCTCCTGGCTCGACTTGCACTCGATGCAGAGCGTTGTTACCGGACGGGCCTTGAGACGTTCGATGCCGATCTCCTCACCGCACTCCTCGCAGATGCCATACTCACCGGCGTCGAGGCGCTGCAAAGCTTCTTGCATTTTGAAAATCAATTTACGCTCGCGGTCGCGAATGAGCAGGATCGAATTGCGATTCGATTCCATCGATGCCCGGTCCGAGGGGTCGGGAAAATTCTCGTCGTCATCCATGGTTTCGACCGTCTTGCCGGCCTCCGAACGCAGCTCAGCAATCCGCTGGTTGAGAAAACTACGGAAAAATTCGACATCTTTTTTCTTCACAAAAAGCCCTCTGCCCGGCCAATGCCGCGCGTCGATTATTATAAGTGAATAGCGCAAAACATCAATCGCACGCGCGGGCAGCCAGGCACAAAGGGTTGGCGTCGCGCGCGCTCAGTCGCCGATCGAGCGAGGGTGAGCCAGCACGTAGATTTCGGTAGCTTTCGGGAGCATGGAGCGATTCAAGGTCAGTTGCGACTGTGCGATCAATTTAATCGGATAGTGCTCTCTGGCAAAGGCAGCGAACAATTCCGCTTGGCGCGCCATGTCGTAGTGCATCGGAATCACGATCGGTGGCTTGACTTGGCCAATGACTGTGATGACGTCCTCAAAGCCCAAATTGGTCATGGCATCGATGGGCACCATCATCACATCGACCCGTTGCAAGACTTTGACCTGTTCGTCGCTCAGTAAGTGACCGATATTGCCGAGATGCGCAATGCACAAACTGCCCATTTCGTAGACAAATATGGAATTGGCGATGGCGCCCCAACCAGCGCTGCGTTGGCTCGGAATGTTAACGATCGTGATGTCTTTGATACTGGTGCGGATCGGCTGCCAAGTTTGTTTAAACGTGATGCCGCGCAAAATGATCGGGTTGCCGGTCACCGCGCCGGTATTGTTGTGGGTAAAATGATCGTTGCTCACCGTCACCGCGTCGGCCTGAATGCCAGGGGTCACGTTAAAGTTGGGGTCGGCGACCACTTTGGTTTGGCTGCCCGAATGAATCAGAAAACTTGAATGGCCGTACCATTGAACGAAAAAATTTCCCAAAGTCGGACTCCTGCCATTGCCGCCACGCGCCTGCACCAAATGGCGGCCTTGGTGCAGCAAATGCACTAAGGAAGGATTACAAAACGCTTCGGCGATGCTGCGCCACGGCAGAACCAACAGGCTGCCCATCATAGCGATGGAATTGGCGATGAAATTGCGCCGTTTCATTTCTCCTCCTCCTTGATGCACAACGCGGTGAAACTCGACACCACGGTATCCGCCCAACTCCACGCGTCCTTCGGCAAGTCCGCTTTGACGCAGGTCGCTTCGAGAAACTTCCGCATGTCCCATGCATACTCGACAGCCACCTGCGGCAACAAGACCGCGCGCTTGCGGCCATGAGCAATGTGGAGTCCATGGCGTCCCACCGCCAACGACAGCGGCTCAATCGCGGTGGCCAATTGCGATAGCACGGAAATATCGATGTGAATCCGCTCGAGCTCATCGGACCGAACCGGCTTCATGCGCGGATCGCGGGTTGCCGCCGCCTCGGTCATCTCCACAACGGTGTCACGCAAGCTCTGGGACGGCGTGCAGGTGCCGATACAACCGCGCAGTTCATCCTGCTTGAACAAAGTGACAAAGGCGCCGTAGCTGGTTTCTTCTAAATACGCATCGATATCCAAAAAAACCTGGCTGGATTGACCGCGCACGACGGATTCGAGCGTGCGCCGGGCAATTTCGATCAGTTGTTTTCGCGACTCAAGCGGAAGGTGAACATCGGCCATGTCACACGCCCAATCGCCCTGGAGATTAGCGCCGCCAACCGGCAATTACAAGAATGAAATCAGGCAGCGCAGTGCTTGCAGACGCCGTAGAACGCGAGCTGGTGCGAGGTCACTTTGAATCCTTCGTGGGGGAGCTTGGCCGGCTTGATCTCTTTTTGTTGATCGACCATGACATCGAACACGCGCTCGCAGCGCTCGCAGATAAAATGCTGATGGCGCTCAACCAACGGATCGAAATGCTGCGCGCGGCCGAGCATCAACACTTGCAGCCTGTCATCGGCAACCAGTTTCTGCAGATTGCGATAGACCGTTCCAAGACTGATGTGGGACGATTTTCCCCGCACCCGATGATAGATTTGATCGGCGGTCGGATGAGATAAGTCGTCCTTGACGGCGCGCCAAATCAGTTCGAGCTGTTTGGTATTTCTCGATTTCATTTAACCCCGCCTCTTGAGGCGGGCACAACCAAATGGGGTTTCCAAAGGGGGCGAGCATCCCCTTTGCAAAATTTTAATAGGCGGCGGGGTTCAAACCCCGCTCGTGAATTTAATTGATTGACCGCGCGAACTTGCCATCGCTAATCCGCTAAATCCGCCGCCAGCGATTTTTGCTGATCCGCGCTTAACACCGCACTGGCGTGATAGTTGGCGTGATCGATCACCAACTCAGCGCGCGCGCCGGCGATAAATTCCTTTTGCGCCTCGGCGGTAAATGGGAAGCGCGCATACTGCACCGCGCTGATCTTGTCGTCTTTGCTCCGCCCCTCTTCGAATTGGCCGCGAACCGAATGGCCGCCGACTTTTAAGGAAACCGCTTCGTCGATGCCTAAAAATTTTAGCAGCTCGTCGCGCAAGTGGGTCTGATCCTCGATCTCCAAAAACATCGTCGCGCTGAGCTCGCCAGCGTTGGGAATGAGTTCGTTATAGACGGCGATCTCTTCGCGAATCTTGTCCAAGTCGGTGATTCGCTCGGCGCGGAGCATTTCTTGAATCTGAAAAATCACGGTGTCGCGGTTTTCAAACACCAGCGAAACCCGATCGCCAATGGAAATCCGGCGTTTGCGCTTCAGCTCGATGATGCGACGAAGAAAATCCTCACGCGCCTTTTCGTAGCCCGATGAGCCCAGAATGTCATCAAGACCGACTTTCTTCACCGCTCGCCTCAGTATCGAAGCTATTGACTACGTCAGACCAAAGTAGGTTAGGGCCGGAATTCTCCAGCCCTAACCAACGACGGTTTGCTTAACTCGCGGCGTCTGCCGGTTCCCTACCGGCAATTCTATCCAACCCCTTATTGAATCGGCCCGCGTGTGACTTCTCGGCCTTGGCTAGGGTTTCAAACCATTCAGCCAACTCGGCGAGCCCCTCTGCTCGCGCGGTCTTGGCGAAACCCGGATACATTTCCGTGTACTCGTAGGTCTCACCCTCGACAGCTGATTTCAGATTTTTCTCCGTGGTGCCGATCGGCACGCCGGTGCACGGATCGCCGACCTCTTTAAGAAAATCGAGATGGCCGAACGCATGGCCGGTCTCAGCTTCCGACGTGTCTCTGAACAATCCGCCCACATCCGGATAACCTTCGATGTCGGCAACCCGTGCGAAATAAAGATAACGCCGGTTCGCCTGCGACTCGCCGGCAAACGCGCCCTTCAGATTTTCGTGACTCTTCGTACCTTTTAAACTAGCCATAATTATCCGCCTTCTTTAAATTCCGCTTGATTGGATTGTCCGATTGTTTCCTCTTCCGTCCCTTCGACCCGATAGATTTAGGACTTCGCTTTTTGCATTCCTGGCATAAGCCTTCGAAGTAAACCGAGAAATCGACGATCTCGAAACCCGTTCGGCGCGCATCAGGTAAAGGAAGCCCACTGAGAGCCGGATCTGCAAAATCCACTACCTTATCGCATTGAACACACACCAGGTGATGGTGATGTTCCATATTCCCGTCGAACCGGGCCATCGCTGCAAAATGACTGGTTTTCTTGGCAACCCCGAGCTCCGCGAGAGTTTCCAGGGTACGGTATACGGTTGTACGCGATACACCGGGGATTCGGCTTTTGACGTCATCGTATACTTGATCGATGGTCGGATGATCCTGGCGGTTCAGAAGAGCATCGAAGATCACCCGCCGTTGTACCGTTACCGGTATACCTCGCTCATGACACTTGGCCTCAAGGCGTTCGATTTTCTTTTGTCTATCTGACTTGACCTTGCTCATGTCCCTACCTTAGGAACCGGAGACTCCCATGGCCATGCTTTTCAGATCCCCTTGCTCAAGGGAAAGCATATACTACGCGGGCGTCGGGGCGGGCAAACCGAATCCCTTTGCGACACCTTCGCTGTACGCCTGATCGGCCATGTAAAACTGGCGCTCCGGAATATCGTTTCGCATAGCACCAGTTATTTTCCTTAGACAACGAACGTCGCGGTCCCGGCGGCGGCGCATAGCGCCGTCCGCCGGGACCGCGAATCGATTGACAACTATCTATTTTGGAACTTCACTCAAAGAAACACCGAGCGCCTTGGCGACTCCTGCGCCATAGGCTGGATCGGCCTTGAGGCAATTGCCGATATGGCGGATTTTAATCTCGCGCGGCGCGCCGCCGACGGAACGGGCGGTGTTGTCAAACAACACTTGCGGCTGCGCTGGCGTCATCAATCGAAACAATGCACCGGGCTGCGCGTAGTAGTCCGTGTCCTCGCGATGGTTCCAATGGTCAGCCGCGCCCTCAAGGCTTAGTGGCGGTTCGCGAAACTCCGGCTGCTCCTTCCACTCGCCATAGCTGTTCGGTTCGTAGCCCAGCGTGCCGCCGTGGTTGCCGTCGACGCGCATGGCGCCGTCGCGGTGATAGTTGTGCACAGGGCAACGCGCGGCATTGACCGGAATGAGATGATGATTCACACCCAAGCGATAGCGCTGGGCGTCGCCGTATGCAAAGAGGCGCCCCTGCAACATTTAATCGGGAGAGAAGCCGATGCCGGGCACGATGCTGGCGGGGTTGAAAGCCGCCTGCTCCACTTCCGCGAAAAAGTTTTCCGGGTTGCGCTTGAGTTCCATCACCCCCACATCGATCAGCGGGCAATCCTTATGCAGCCACACCTTGGTGAGATCAAACGGGTGATACGGCAATTTCGCCGCGTCTTTTTCCGCCATGACCTGCACTTGGAGCGTCCATTTCGGAAAATCGCCCTTTTCGATGCTCTCGTAGAGATCGCGCTGGTGGCTCTCGCGGTCCTTGCCGACGATCGCCTCGGCTTCCGCATCGGTCAGGTTCTTGATGCCCTGTTGCGATTTAAAGTGAAACTTGACCCAGTAGCGCTCGTTCTTCGCGTTGATGAAGCTAAAGGTATGGCTGCCGAAGCCGTGCATGTGGCGGTAGGTGGCGGGAATGCCCCGGTTCAGCGGCGGCAGTGCGCCGTCCGCTGGAACCGGTTGTTAGCTGGCAGTTTTCTTGCCGACCTGTCAGAAGCCCTCGAAGACGATCATGTAGCGATCAGGAGAGGTCGAATCGGTCAAGGTTCATTACCTTGTGCCACGCCGCTACAAAGTCGTGCAGGAACTTCTCTTGGGAGTCCTCACATCCGTAGACTTCCGCCTGTGCGCGGAGTTCGGAGTTCGAACCGAAGACGAGATCGACACGCGTGCCGGTCCACTTGACGGCGCCCGTCTTGCGATCGCGACCTTCGAACACGTCGGCGTCTTTCAAGGCCGCCTTCCACTCCGTGCCCATGTCGAGCAGGTTCACGAAGAAGTCGTTGGTCAGCGCCTCCGGCCGCTTGGTGAAGACGCCGTCTTGTGACTTTCCGTGGTTGGCGCCCAGAACGCGCATCCCGCCAACGAGAACCGTCATCTCGGGCGCGGTCAGCGTCAGCAATTGC
>CAYZJE010000330.1:0-7073 GCA_964478485.1 uncultured Syntrophobacter sp.
GGAAATTACAGTGCCCTCCGGCAGCGGCGATGTGCCGCGAACGAATTATTTGACGCTAGCCGCATTGGCGGTCATGCGCGGTCAGATTCAGAAGAACCAGATGGAAGATTTCGTCCGCGCTCGCGGCATGCTAGGTTATGCGCCGACGCAGGGACATATTCCATCGGCGATTGTCTACTTGGGTCACGCGATGGCTGCGCTTGAGAGCGGCGCGATTCGCAATGCGTTGCTCATGGCCAAGGGCAGTTTGTTTCTTGGGAGGATGACGCAGTTGTCGGATGGATGTTCGTTTCTGGTGGATCGGAATGAGGGTTAACTCGGAAAATATCTCCCGCAAAGGCGCAAAGCTCGCAAAGTTCGGAAAATTCAGAATGCAAAATGTTATCGGAGGATTCATGCAAAAAGGCAAAAAGATCATCGCCATCGGCGAACGGGACGGCGTGCCGGGGCCGGTGATTGCCGAGTGTCTCGAAGGCGCGGGCTACGAGGTTATTTTTCAAGCCACCGAGTGCTTTGTTTGAACCGCCGCGGGCGCGATGAACTTCGAGAACCAAGGAGTCATCAAGCGCCTGGCAGACCAGTATGGTCCGGAAAATTTAACCGTGGTGTTGGGCAACGGCGAGGCCAACGGCGTCGAAGTGTTTGCCGAGACGGTGACCCAGGGCGATCCCAGCTATGCCGGCCCGCTGGCCGGCTTGGCGCTCAAGATTCCCGTCTATCATGTGCTCGAAGAAGAGGTGATGGGGCAGATACCGGAAAAGCTGCGCGAGGAAAAACTACAATTGTCTGCTTTGGTCATCGACATCGAGCCGATGCATCAGCTTCTTCAGTCTTCGCGGGAGAAGCTCTAACGCTTCTCCCGCGGTTCAAACCGTTCAAATCGTTCAAGCTGTTCAAGCCGTCAGAATCTCGGGAGGTTTTCTTACGGTTTGAACGGTTTGAACGGAACGAAGTGGTTGAACGGCTGGAACCAAGCCGTTCATCGCCGATAAAGGCTTTTAATAAACCCCGAGTCTTCCATCTCCTTGATAAACCGCGAGTCGATGTAGTCTTTGACGTTGGCTTGCGCGGCCTTGGGATTTTTCTCCGCTATGTCCTGGAGAACTAGCTGATAGCCTTCTATCGGCGCGTACGGCGCGTCGGGCATGAACTTGGCGTGCCAATCCCAGGCGTCGTCGAGCATTCTGCGGTCGTCGACGCGAGAATATTTTCGCATGATCTTCTGGGTGTCTTCCTTGTGCGTCTTATAAAAATAGATCGCCTCGGTGTAGGCGCGCATGTAGCGGCGCACCAGGTCGGGATTCTCACGGATCAGCTTGGTCGAAGTGTAGACGCCGTTCTGGGGAAAAGGGATTTGCAGCGAGACCATGTCGACGACGGTGGGATAACCGAGGCGTTCCGCTTGGGCTTTGCCCGCTTCAGTTACGACGGTGAATTGCACGATGCCTTTTTGCAACGCCACCATGCGCTCGATGGCGCCGCCGATGACCCGCAGGCTGACATCCTTCAGCGGGTCGAGGCCGATTCTTTTGAGCCCCACTTTCAGGGCGAACTCCGCGGTGGTGCCGGCGATGTGGGTGCCGCCGATTTTGCCTTTCAAGTCTTCGTGTCTTTTGATGCTCGGGTGCGAAACCAGATAATAAGGCAGCACATTAACGTTGCCGGCGAGAGCGACGACGTCGCCGCCGGCAAGCCGCGCGCTGGCCAGTGCCGGTCCGCCGCCTTCGCCGATAGGAATTTCTCCCGCAAGAATCGACTGAATGCCGCGCACGCTGCCCGAGATGAAAATGACGGTCGCATCGATGCCGTGTTTGTCAAAGATGCGCATGTCCTTAGCTACTTGAATCACGGTGGACGTTCCCGGCGTGGTGGAAATGTAGGCGGTGTTGAGCTTGTCGGCGGCAAGGCTAGGTTGCGCGACATAGTGGAATGTGGCGAGGACGCTCCAAACAGCAAAGATTGGCGAAACGTATTTCATTCCGGACCTCCAAGACTGACGGTGCGATAAACTCTGACAACTGTACAACAGCCGGTAGCTTGAAACAAAGGATTGTACGTTGACTTCGCGGCCAAATTCAATTTCAATCGGTTCTATTGAACGAAGCCACTTCGCGGGCGGGAATTTAACCCCGCCCTTGACCAAAGGGGATGCTCGCCCCCTTTGGAAACCCCATAATTTTGTACCCGCCTCAAGAGGCGGAGTTAACATAGAATGAAAAAAACTGTCGATCTAGTGATGTTCGACCTTGACGGGACGTTGGCCAATACCGGACATGATCTGGCCGACTCGGTCAATTTCACACGCGCGCATTTTGCGCTAGCGCCATTGCCGGAAAAGTTGGTCTATGCGAACGTTGGCCGCGGCGTTGAACATCTTCTCAAGCAGTCTTTGCCGGAAGAAACGCCGCGTCATTTCGATGAGGTGATGCGGGTCTTTCTGGCGCATTATGAAGCGCATCTGCTCGACCGCACCGTGCTTTATCCGGGAGTGCGTGAAGTCCTGAGCTATTTTCGGAGCAAGCGGCGTCTGGTGGTGAGCAATAAGATGCATCGGTTGACGGAGGCGGTGGTGCGCGGATTGGGCGTAGCGGGTGAGTTCGATGCGATTCTCGGCGGCGATAGCGCGTCAGAAAAAAAGCCTCATCCGGCGCTGCTGAACTTGGCCTTGGAGAGATTTCAAATTCCCGCGGCGAGCGCCTTGATTGTCGGCGATGGCGACACCGACATCGAGGCGGGTAAGCGCGCCGGCGTGATGACCTGCGCAGTGACCTACGGTCTAGGAAACAGAGATGATCTGGTGGCGGCGAAGCCGGATGTGCTGATCGATCGACTCACCGCACTAGCGGATTATTTCTGCTAGGTTCTTCAGACTTCCGTGTGGCTCACCGCGGAGGCGCGGAGGGCGCGGAGTTAAGAGTTTTTGATCAAAAAATGCTCCGAACTCTGCGAACTCTGTGTCTCTGTGGTGTGTACTCATTCACAGGAAACCCGGAAGGGCCTTCTGCTAAAGATGCGATCACGCTAAGGCGTCGCCGGATTGCCGTTGCTGGAAAACTTATTGAGCGCCGCCAGCGCCGCGACTTTGTAACATTCCGCCAAGGTCGGATAATTGAAAACCGCGTCGATGAAGTAGTCGAGCTTGCCGCCGTGGGCCATCACCGCCTGGCCGATGTGGACGAGCTCGGTGGCGCCTTCGCCGATGACGTGGACGCCGAGGAGTTCCCTCGTTTCGCTATGGAAAAGCAGCTTGAGCATGCCGACCGTGTCGCCGATGATCTGGCCGCGGGCGATCTCGCGATAACGGGCGACGCCGATTTCGTAAGGCACACCGTCCCGCGTGAGCTCATCTTCGTTGCGCCCGACCATGGAGATTTCCGGAATCGTGTAGATGCCGTAGGGCAATAGATGCGTCGAGGTCTCGCAGTTCAAGCCAAAGGCGTGACAGGCGGCGTGGCGCCCTTGCTGCATCGAGGTGGAAGCGAGCGCGGGGAAGCCAACCACGTCGCCGACGGCGTAGATATGCGGCAGGTCGGTTTGAAAATTGGCATTTACCTTGAGGCGTCCGCGATCGTCGGCTTGAATGCCGATGCTTTCCAAATTGAGGTTCTTGGTCGAGCCGATGCGACCGACGGAATACATCAGCAGCGGCGCGGCGATTTTTTTGCCGCTCTTGAGATAGATCGACACCGAGTTGTCGGCGGATTTTTGCACGCCGACGACTTCCTCGTTGAAACGCAGAGTCACGCCGATGTTACGCATTTGATACTGCAGCGACTCGATAATCTCGCTGTCGACAAATTCGAGCAGGCGCGGCCGCTTCTCCACCAGCACGACCGGAATTCCCAGCGTCGCCAAAATGCAAGCGTACTCGCAGCCGATAACCCCGGCACCGACGATGGTGATCGACTTCGGCAACTGCTTGAGTGAGAGCAACCCATCGCTGTCGATGATCGACTCGGCATCGAAGGGAATGTCCACGGGGCGCGATGATTCGGTGCCGCAGGCGACGACGATGTAGTCGGCGGTATGCTCGTTCGCTTCCGACTCCTGCTTGATGGCGATGCGGTGCGGATCGAGAAACGATGCGGTACCGACGATGAAATCCACGGAATTGCGAATCAGTTGATTTTGAATGACCTCTTGCTCGGCTTTGACGACATGATCGCAGCTCCGCGCGAGGTCATCAAAGGCGATGTCCTTCTTTACTCGGTAGCTCGCTCCATAAAGGCTGCGTTGGCGCACCCCGGACAGAAACATCACCGCTTCGCGCAGCGACTTGCTGGGAATCGTGCCGACGTTGATGCAGATACCGCCGACGACTTTCTTGCGCTCGATGACGGCGACTTTTTTGCCGACCTTGGCCGCTTGGATCGCCGCCTTCTGGCCGGCGGGGCCGGAGCCGATCACCAACATGTCGTAGTGGGCCATATCTATGCCTTATGGTTTTCTGCGTTTAAAGTTTCTGCGCAAGCCCGCTATCCTTCAGCCGCTCGTAAGCGTTGAGGCCGATGGCCACGTCCATGATACCGGTTCCTTGCAGCTTGAAAAGCGTGATCTGCCGATCGTCGCTGCGGCCCTCCGCTTCGCCGAGCAGCAAGCCGGAGATTTCATGGACTCGCTCCCAGGAAATGACTTTGTCGCGCACGGCGCGGAAAATATCGCTTTCATTGACGCACACCGTCTCTTTTGACGTGATGAAAATTGGCTCGGCGCGGCGAATCGTGGCGTCGTCGAGCTCCTGGCGCGTGCGCGTCTTATCGCCATTGGCGATGGACGTTATATGCATTCCTTCCATCAAACGGTTGCCATCGAACACCGGCGTCCGCGAATTCGTCGCCGTAATGACTATATCGGCGTTTGCCAGCGCTTCTTCAGCGCTTTCGACAGCGTGGACCGGAATTGCTATTTCACGTTCCATTTTTTTGGCGAACGCCGCACACCGCTCCAGTGTCGGGCTAAAAACCCAAGCTTCTGTCAATTTTCTGACGGCGGCGACGGCTTTGAGCTGGGTCTCCGCATGCACCGCGCTGCCCAGCACGGCGACGCGGCTGGCATCGCGGCGGGCGAGATATTTTGCGCCAATCGCGCCGGCCGCACCGGTGCGGTATTCGTTGATCGAGCAATCTTGAAAAAGAATCAGCGGCTCGCCCGTCTCGACGCTAAAGATCATGACGTTTTCGTGATGGATGCGGCGGTCCAGATCGGTCTGGATATAAGCGCCCATGGCGCCGTGAACCGAGCCGGGCAGGATGCCGAAGATCATTCGGTTGGGATGGTGAATTCTCCGCCGCGGTAGCTCAAAGCCACGGCCCAACGCGATCTCTTTGAGCGTCTCTTCTATCACCTCGATCATTTCGGGCATCGAGAGAATCTGGTTGATCGGCGTGTTCTTGAGGAAAAGCATATGATTACCAGCTTGAGCCCGGTTTACTCCCGTGCCAAAGATGTCGTCTTTAAGGTTTGGGCCCTTGGGTCGAGACGGAGTTTTTCCGTTCGATCGGAAAAGCCACCAGATCATGCTGCTCAAGCTTGTCGAAGCGCACGATGCCATCAATGGGCTCGAGAAAATAAGCGCCGGTCACAGGATCACTTTTTTCACTAATCACGAAGAATTCATATTTCTCAGGGAAGAGCCCAACGAGTTCCTCTTTGCTTTTAATACTGACGGAACTCTGCGGATTGGTGGTAACCTCAAAAACTAAGATAGGTCGGTGCTTAATCAAGGTTTGCTGCAATCCTCGTAACGCCGGTTTCTCATAACCTTCGATATCCATCTTGATGACGGAAACTGAAGTAATACGTTCTTTGGCAAAAGCATCGTCGCCTTTCTCGATTTCCAGTTCCCCTTCAAGGGAATTTTCCGGCTTGAAGCCTTCGACAAACGAACCAGTGCCAAGATTGTTCTGCCCTGGTTTGAAAAAGGGTTTCTTCGAGTTCTCGTCGCCCAAGCCATAGGCGTGAATGGATATGTTCTTGATGCCATTGCGTTCAACCATGTGGCGAAACCTTTTTAGTACGGGTTCCCAGGGTTCGAAGGCATGAACTTCTTTCGCGTAACGAGAGATCATCAGGGAGTGCTGCCCGGTATTGGCGCCGATGTCGATAAAAACTCCCTGGCCAGTGTAAACCGAGCGCATAAGATCGCGCAGCAGAAAAAGTATGGGTTTTTCGTAAGCCCCGTAATAGAAAATTTGGGTATCGACGTAATTGCCCGTGACGCCTTCATATTTGGCGCCATCGATATCGGTGACGAAAGCGATAGGGCCTTTGCCGTAACAGGAGGTTATCGATACGGCTTGTTTCCAACAGAGATAAGCCCGGTGGAATTGCTGCGGGTCGGTTGTCCAAAACAGAGCGGCGAACACCACTGCCGCAGTCAGACCTGTCAAAGTCAATTTGATCAATTTCATCGGGATCCCCCCTTCGGTGTTACCAGCGCGATTGCAATCGCTGGACACCCGGCAACCCGAAGCACCGTGGCTGATTTTACTGCATCCAGCGGAAAACCGCTAATTACATTAAACCCCGCCTCTTGAGGCGGCACAATTAAATGGGGTTTCCAAAGGGGGCGAGCATCCCCTTTGGTCGCGAGCGGGGTACAAACCCCGCTCGCGATTTTAACTTGATTGACCCGTTTTACCAGGGTGTTTAGGGTTCTCTCAGCCGAGCTACCGAATGGCTAGGCGGTGTTCCAATTGGCGCGCGTACCTGGACATCGAGTAACTGCACAGCCAGTAAATTACCGCGATGAAAAGATAGAGCTCGAAGGGGCGAATTTCACGGTTGTTGACGATCTGCGCCGCTTTAGTGAGATCGACGTAGCCGATGATCGAAGCCAGCGAGGTGTCTTTGACAAGGACTATGAACTGGGTGACGAGCGCGGGAATCATGTTGCGCAGCGCTTGCGGCAAAATCACGTGGCGCATCAATTGATTCTTGGATAGTCCGGTGGCGGTGGCGGCTTCGACTTGGCCGCGCGGCACAGACTGAATCCCGGCGCGGACGATTTCCGCCAAATAGGCGGCTTCGAAAATCACAAAGGCGGTGAGCGCGACGCTGTATTCCGGCAAAGA
>CAYZJE010000331.1:0-5814 GCA_964478485.1 uncultured Syntrophobacter sp.
TTTCGGCGTCTGCATGTTGACCGTGAACGATTTCTTACCGCGCTGGAGCTTCATGAAGTCGGGCTTCTTGTTCCACAGCTTGGGATCTTCGCCGCGATGGCCGTCGCCGCGCAAACGAGTTTCGCAACGAATCACTTCAGCACCGAACTCGCACAGCACGCGCGCTACCGTCGGTCCAGCGGCGCCGGTGGTGAGCTCGATAACGCGAATGCCTTCAAGAGGTAGTTGCGACATTGTAAGATTCCTTTCACCACGAAGACGCGAAGTGCGGAGATGGCAATCCGTTCAAACCGTTCAATCACTTCGTTTCGTTCAAGTCGTTCAAGCCGTACTCGGAGGTTCGAACAACTCGAGTTTCGTTTTGCGCCCTTTGCGTTTTTTGCGGCTATTCGCTCTTGCTTCAGATCACTCCCTCGGCCCGTAGAGCGACCAGATCGTCGTTGTTCATGCCGAGATCGCCGATCAGAACTTCTTTATTGTGTTCGCCCAGCAGCGGCGCGGCGCGGTGGATGGCGCCGGGAGTTTCCATCATGCGCGGCACGACGCCGAACTGTTTGTATTTGCCGATCACCGGATGTTCCATGTCGACGAACAGGCCGCGCGATTTGGTCTGCTCCATTTCGATAAATTCGCCGGCGGTATTGATCGGCGTGACGGCGATTCGGCGCTTTTGGCCTTCTTCGTAAAGCTCTTCTTTGGTGAAGCGCGCGCAGAACTCAGCGATGGCGCCAACGACAATCTCAGGATGTTTGCGGCGATACGCCATCTTTTCGAACTCCGGACCAGAAATTGCCGCCGGTTTACCCATCCAGTCGACCAAGCGGCGCCATTGCTCGACGGGAATGATAAAGATACGCGCGTAGCCGTTCTTGGTTTTGTATGGATCGTAGAGGTCGGTCTCTTCACCTTTGCGTGAAGCGCGCGCCGGTTTCTCGCCGGTGTAACCGAAGTTGGGAATAAAATATCCCGCGATATGGCCGCCGCACTCGTGCATCGATACGTCGATATGTTGGCCCTTGCCGCTTTCGAGCCGGTGGTAGAGCGCGACGGCGATGCCAAAAGCGCCGTAGGTCGACGCCATGCCGTAGGCGATTTCACCTGGCGGTTGGAGCGGCGGCTCGCCCGGCTCGCCGGCGAGATAGAGCAGATTGCCAAGGGCTATGCCCGCCATGTCATTTGCCTTGTAATCTTTCCACGGACCGCTTTGGCCGAAGGGCGTGATCGAGGCGACGGTCAACGCCGGATTGACCGCGCTTAGCTCTTGATAGGTGAGACGCAATTCTTTGGCGCGCGATGGCCGATAAGTCTCGATAAGGACGTCCGCCTTTTTGCACAACTCCAACAGGATTTCACGGCCGTCGGGCTTCTCGACGTCCAGGGTGATGCCGCGCTTGTTGGTATTGAAGTGAAGAAAATAGAGGCTTTTTTCCGGATGGGGCGCATCGTCTTTGAACGGCGGCACGCGGCGCGACTCGTCGCCCGCAGGGGGTTCGATTTTAATTACGTCGGCGCCCATGTCGGCCAAAAGTTTAGTGCAATGCAGACTGAGCGGCCCGCCTAGGTCGAGTACTCGGTAGCCGGTTAACGGTCCTGATGGATTTGCCATGAAATTCCTCGGCACAAAATGAAACTAGATTCGTCGAGATTCTTACTTGGATAAAAGATTTGTGTCAAGGCGGCAAAGCCGCAATCAAAGAAGAAAGGGAATTTCACCACAGAGACGCGGAGTTCACAGAGGTCGGAGTTTTCGTAGGGTGCGCTTCGCGCACCGGTGGTCTCGGATTATCTCGCGCAAAGAACGCAAAGTACGCAAAGACATTATAGGGGCGTCCGACCAGTCACCTTTACAAATTGCGCCAATAGGTAAAGATTATCCACTGTGAGGCAATTTCCAATTTACAAGCGGACGCAATCTTAGTAAGTATCGGAACGGTGAACGATCCGCGCCGGACGGAGGGCGCAGTCTATTCGTACGCGCGGTGACGATCGCCTGCTAACTTTAAGCTTGAAAGCGAAGAAATGCTCACATTGAGGCGATCGCGCATTGTGCACGGACCGGCAACAATTATACTTGCGCTTTTGTTGTTGATAGAAATTCCAACTCTGTTCGCGCAGACTTCATTCTTCGAGGGCAAAACCATCAGATTGATTGTCGGCTATCCCGCCGGCACCACCCATGACATCTGGGCCAGGATGGTCTCGCCATATTTAAAAAAGTATCTGCCCGGCAATCCTGATTTCATCGTGCAGTCGATGCCCGGCGCGGGCTCCTTGGTGGCGGTCAATTACATCAACGGCGTCGCCAAACCGGACGGCCTCACGCTGGCGACTTTTAACGCGGCGCTCTATTTCGAGCAATTGATCGGCCGCAAGGAAGCGCAGTTCGACTGGCCGAAAATGACTTGGATCGGAAGCTCCACACCGGCGACCCGATTATTTTATATTCGCGCCGACTCACCGTACGCGGCGATCCCGGAGCTGCGCAAAGCGGCTGATCCGCCCAAGTGCGGCGCTGCAGGACGCGGCGGCACCGGTTATATTTTGCCCAAGCTCTTCGAGGAAACGCTCGGCCTCAAGCTCGCGATCGTCACCGGATATCCGGGCGGCGGCGAGGTTGACCTGGCGATCGAGAAGGGCGAAGTGCAATGCAACTCCACTTCGCTGTCGGTTTATTTCGGCCGCGAACCGTTTCACACCTGGCGCAAGAAGAATTTCGTTCGCGTGCTGATTCAAACCGGTAACAAGCGCGACTCCCGCCTCGCCGACGTGCCGACGATTTATGAGCTCATGGACCAATACAAAACGCCGGAGGCGAGCCGCCGCTTGACCGCGGTGTTTCTCGACGCCGGACGCTTCGGTTCTTGGCCGATCGCCGGTCCGCCGGGAGTTCCCGGCGAGCGCGTCAGAACGCTTCGCGACGGCTTCGTCAAAGCGCTCGGCGATCCGGCTTTGCTGGCGGAAGCCGCGAAGAAACAACTGGAGGTCGAAACTATACGGGGCGAGGAGCTTGAACTGCTGGCGAAGGAAGTCATGGCTCAGCCAATGGAAGTGATCGAGCGGCTGAAGGAGCTGCTGGGCAAGTAGTAACGATGCGACATGAGTTTGTGATAGGGTCGGCAAGCATGTGACAGCGCAGGAATGAAAGTTGGTTTCGAGATGCCAGCCTACGGTCGCTTGGAGATTGTGCAAAATGCTCTTAACCGCGCGTTGGTTGTCACGGCGATTCTGTTCACCGTATCGCACGGATCGGTTCGCGCCGCCGACAAACTGCGCATCGCGTACGTGGCCCCGAGCGTTTCGCTGTCGCTGCCGTGGGTGGCCAAAGAGAGCGGAATTCTCGCCAAGTATGATTTGGCCGCGGAAATCTTACTCATCACCGGCAGCCCGCGCTCGGTCCAGTCGCTCATCGCCGGCGATGTTGACGTCGTGTTCGCCGGCGTCAC
This sequence comes from uncultured Syntrophobacter sp., assembly GCA_964478485.1. Lineage (GTDB taxonomy): Bacteria > Desulfobacterota > Binatia > UBA9968 > UBA9968 > DP-20. Next base: position 3,444 of record CAYZJE010000331.1, read on the forward strand.
GGCGCTGACCCGCGCGCGCGTGGCCGGCGCGGATGTCGCGATCCTCGGCGCGGTGGCCAATCTCTCAAGCCAGAAGCTCCTGGTCGGGCGCAATTCAAAAATTCGCCGTCTGGAAGATTTGAAAGGCGCGATTATCGGCGTGTCGCAGTACGGCTCGGAAGCGGACACCTTCGCGCGTAACGCGCTGGCGAGAGCGGGATTGAGACCGGACAAGGACGTCACGATGTTGCAGCTCGGCGGCCATCCGCAGGTCGCCGCCGCGATGGTGGCGGGCAAAATCGAAGTCGGCGCGTTGGCCGGCCTGCCCGCGCTCACAGTGGAGCGATCGGGCGGGAGACTTCTCAGCAGCGCGGTCGAGATGAAGATCCTTTCGCCTTCGGGCACCTTCGCGACGACTCGCGGCTATATTCAGCGCAAGCGAAGCGTGGTCGAGAGGTTGACCCGCTCCTTCGTCGAGGCAATCCACTTTCTGAAGACCAATCGCGCGGGCTCAATTGCTTTGCTGCAGAAATATTTCGGCGGCTTGAGCGCGGAAGAATCTGCCTATCTTTACGACGAGCAGGCTGATCTGTTAGAACGCTTGCCGGCGCCCAACGACAAAGCGCTCCAGGCGGTGCTCGATCGCGAGACCGATGCGAAGTCGAAAACAATGTCGCCGGCGGATTTCGTCGACGCGAGTTTCTTTAGGGAGATCGAAAAGAGCGGCTTTGTCGAGCAGTTGTATCGGAAGTAGTGTTGGGGGTGTCGTCGGACGCAAAGATTTCGGGACGAAGAACTTTCTCCCGCAAAGGCGCAAAGACGCAAAGGTAACAAAATCAAAGAGGCCAAGCGAGGGGGAATCCGGATGTACAAGGGGCAGGTTTGAAACCTGCCCTCTAGGAATGCACGCAATTGCAAAGCTTTTTGAAAGTTGAAGATCGAATATTAAACTGGGCTTTAGAACAGAAAAGGAGAAAAATCATGGCACGCATAGGACATATTGCATTACTGACAAAGGACACCGAAAAACTGGCGGCGTTCTACAAGGCCTCTTTCGGTCTCAACGAGGTCGCGCGCAGCGGCGAGCCGACTGAGAATGGCAGCGCGATCTATCTCTCCGACGGGCATATCAATCTGGCGATTCTGCCGGCGCGCAACCGTCGCGAAGGGATTTTTCACTTCGGCATGCAAGTGGAAGACGTGAAGGGCGCCACGCAAACCGCGCTCGCAGCCGGCGCCACCGGCGGAACGGCGAATCTTCCCAGGGACGGACGCTTCGCCGAAACGTTTGTGCTCGATCCGGTGGGGACTCGCGTGGATTTGTCGCCGGGATGGAAAGTCTGACGTAGCTTTGCGCGGGGACTCTAGCTTCCGGTCTCATCAGTTCGTCGAATGAGCCGGTGTTTGTGCATCGTATTTACCGCATCAAGATAATGGAGCAGGTTGTGCAATCAAATAAAATCATCAAGCTCTGTTTGTTGACAGCTCTCGGTTTATTGGTTTTACGCGGACAACTCTATGCACAACCAACGCTCGAGCGTATCAACGCGATCTACGCGTCGCTCGCCGGGGACCATGCCGCGCTTTACGTGGCGCAAGAGATGGGCTTGTTTCGCAAGTATGGGTTGGACGTCAATCTCAGTTATACGGCGGGCGCGGCGCAAGTGATTCAAACGTTGATGGCAGGGGAGAATCAGATCGCGACCGCGGGAGGCAGCGGCGTCGTAGATGCCGATTTCGGTGGGGCGGATCTGGTCGCGGTGGCGGGCATGGTCAACATACCCGCCTTTTATATCGTCGTCCAACCGGAGATCAAGTCGATCCAAGACTTGCGCGGCAAACCCGTGGGCATCACCCGCTTCGGTTCGTCCACTGATTTTACCATGCGCTATATTTTGAAGAAGGCCGGTCTGGAGCCGGACAAAGATGTGCCGGTGCTGCAAATGGGCGGTCAGCCCGAGCTGGCTGCGGGTATCGAAGCGCGGCGGATATTTGCCGCGCCGATGACGCCACCAGCGCTGCAAAAGACGCTCAAAGCGGGCGCGAGAATTCAGATCCCGCCGAAAACCATCGGTCTGAGTTTTCCGCACGTCGGCATCGTCGTGCGCAAGAGCTATCTCGCCGCGCACCGCCAGGTTGTGAAGAGATTCATCGCGGGCTATTCCGAAGGCGTCGCCATGCTGCAAAAAGACAAAGAGGCCAGCAAAAGGGCGATTGCCAAGTTTCTCCACACCGAAGACGCGGAAGTTCTCGAAGCCAGTTGGCAGTTCGGCGTCGACGTGATCGAACGCATCCCCAACCTCGATCCCGAAATGTTCAAGCTCGTCCTCGAAGACCGCGCCCAAACCCGCCCGGAAGCGAAGAAGTTTAAAGCCGAGCAGTTTTTCGACGA
>CAYZJE010000332.1:0-2475 GCA_964478485.1 uncultured Syntrophobacter sp.
CCATGAAATCCGTACATCGCTCAGCCTCCCGCATCGGCAGAAAGAATAAAAATCTTGTCGCCCGAATGAATCTTCGCACTCGGCGCGCGGACAAAATCCAGGCCGTTGATGTTACAGGTGTAACCGCTGAATAGACTGCCGCCATCGGCATTGATCACGCGACCGACCAAGACCGGAACTCGCCCAGCGAGGGCGGAAAAGACATGTGCGAGGGTCGCTTCTTCTGGCAGCGACAGCGAGACCTCGCGGGTCTTCGCCAACAGGCGGGCCGCGCCGAAGAGCTCTACGGTGCACGTGAGAGAAGGTCTCATTTTCCCCCAACGCTTCAAGACCTCCTCATAGTCTGCCGGGCTATTCATGTTGAGAAAGCTCAAGCCCTCGGGATCGAAACCGCGGATTTCATCTTCGGTGATTTTTCGGGTGCGGACTTTGTCATAGAGAAAAATCGGCCGCAGCTCGCCGCGCTCGAGTTGCTCTTTGAGAAGCGGCATAACGCCGCGCCGGTAAACCGCGTGCAAAGGCTGAAATCGCTCTTGCCAATACGGCACGACCACATCGCAGTCTGAGATTTGTGATAAAAGATGGGCGATCAGCTGAAGATTGAGAAAAGGCGCATCGCAGGAGGTCACGAAACAAACTTCCTTGGTCGAAGCTATCAGGCCGTGATAAATTCCACTCACCGGACCTTGATAAGCGATCTCGTCGCGCACCAGGACGGCGGGTAAGATCGGCAGCTCCTGCTCGGGAGCAGCCACGACGATGGCTTCGGCAAACATCTTCTTGAGACTCCGCACGATATGCGCGATGAGCGGTTCGCCATCGAAGGGAAGCAGCGCTTTGGGCCGGCCCATGCGCGAACTCTTGCCGCCGGTTAAGACAACGGCGGTCGCGTCAGCAATCGTCCGATGATCGTTCATGGCTCTGAGTATGGCACTACTGGCGAGATACTAGGGTCGCACGAACTTCATAGTCAAGACGCCGAGAACCCACGTCGTGGATAGATTCTTCCGAATTGAAATGTTTGAAAGAACGACTTCAACAATTTTTCTCGCGCCAAGAGCGCCAAGAGTACTTCTATTTCTCTGACCGTCGTGCCCTTGAACGCTTGTCGTCTGCGTAGGGTGCGCTGTGCGCACCGTGTTCGGATGGCGCGCACAGCGCACCCTACGAGAATTCACAAGCTAATCGCCGGTGGTACGGAGAGATCGAACGAAGCCAGAATCAATACCGGCCCCTTCCCACCTTTGCTTCGGGCCGCGCTAGCTCTTTTTTCAGTGCGGCTACGATGCGCACTGCGCAGGCTTTGTACTCGGGGATCTTGGCTAGCGGGTCCAGGGCGTCGATGGTGAGCAGGTTGGCTGCGGCTTCAGCAAAATGCATTGGGATAAAAACCACGCCCACGGTTGTCCGCTGGGTCACCCAAGCGCGCAGGACGATGGAGCCGCGCCGCGATGAGACGCGCACAGCTTGCTCGTCTTCGAGCTTGAGGCGAGCGGCGTCGGCGGGATTGATTTCGATGCGCGCCTCGGGATTCAGTTGATCGAGTTTGGAATGGCGCGTAAGCGTGCCGCCGTGCCAGTGTTCGAGCAGGCGCCCGGTGGTGAGAATGAACGGGTATTCTTCGTCCGGCATCTCCACCGACGGTATGTATTCTAGCGGATGAAACTTACCCTTGCCGCTGGGAAACGTCTCGGCGAAGAGATAGGGAGTGCCGGGATGGTTGTCGTCCCACACCGGCGTCTGCAGGCCTTGCTTTTCGATGCGGTGATATTTTACGCCGGCATATTCCGGCACGACACGACCCATTTCTTCGAGCACTTCGGCGGGCGTTTGGTACGCCCAGTAGGCTGACTGGGCGCGGCCAAGTCGCTTTTCGATGCGCGCGGCGAGATCGCAGGTGATTTTCCAGTCGGGCCGGGACTCACCGCGCGGTTCCAGAGCCTTGCGCACGCGCTGGACGCGGCGGTCGGTATTGGTAAACGTGCCCTCCTTCTCCGCCCATGAAACCGCCGGCAGGAAGACATCGGCGTAGGCGCCGGACTCGTTGATGAACAGGTCCTGCGCCACCAGGAATTCCACCTGCTCGATCATATGGCGCGTGTGGTTCAAGTTGGGTTCGGACATCATCGGATTCTCGCCCATGATGTGCAGCGCGCGCACGCCGCCGAGCCTGACCTCGCTCATGATTTCGGTTGTCGTCAGCCCCAGCTTGCGGTTGAGCGCGCCAGGCTCGATATGCCACGCCTGCTCGAACTTGCGCGCGGCCGCTTCGTCATCGACGCGCTGATAACCGGGATAGTGCCAAGGCATGGCGCCGGAGTCCGACGCGCCTTGCACGTTGTTTTGGCCGCGCAGTGGATTCAAACCGGTGCCTTTGCGGCCGATGTGGCCGGTGAGCAGCGCCAGGTGGATTAGGGACATCGCGTTGTCGGTGCCGTGCGAATGTTCGGGAATCCCCAGCGCCCAATAAATTCC
>CAYZJE010000333.1:0-3230 GCA_964478485.1 uncultured Syntrophobacter sp.
AAAGAGCGGCTTGGAGCCCATCGAAAATCGCTGAAGCCAAAGACTAACGCCAGGTCATCTAGCAGATGGTCGCAGCGCCCATTGGGCGTTTTTTTCCCGACAGCCGTAAAACTAATCTTGATACGGCTTTGAAACTTGAACCCTTGAACGTTGAATTCAGCCGAGCCCTTGAACATGCTGCTCGTTAAGCCTACTTTAAATACGTCCGCCGTTTTTTAAGTATGGTAAATCGAGAGATCAAGCTCCCGAAAGATCACAGCTTTTTCCTCTTCGGAGCCAGGGGTACCGGCAAAACTTTCTTACTAAAAGAGCGTTTTGAAGCCAGGACCAGTTACTATATTGACCTACTCAACCCGGACCAGAACGAAACTTTCAATCTCAGGCCCAGGGCTTTGGCCGAGCAACTCGCGGCGCTGAGACCAGATACCGATTGGGTCATCATCGACGAGATTCAGAAAGCGCCCAAGCTTCTCGATATCGTCCATCAGCAAATCGAATCGTCGCGTTTCAAGTTTGCCTTGACCGGCTCCAGTGCGCGCAAGCTTCGTCACGGCAGTGCGAATCTTTTGGCGGGCCGGGCCTTTGTGTTGCACCTTTTCCCATTGACCGCACGGGAGATCGGCGAGCGCTTTTCGCTCCAAAGTGCCCTTGCCTGGGGCACCTTGCCGCGAGCGGTCACGATCGAAAGTGATGATGACCGGCGCGATTTTCTCCGCAGTTATGCACACACCTACTTGCAGGAAGAAATCACTCAGGAGCAGATCGTTCGCCGCCTCGACCCGTTCCGCCGCTTTCTTATGGTGGCAGCGCAAATGAGCGGCCAGATCCTAAACTTCGCCAAGATCGCCAGGGAAATCGGCTCATCGCCCGTAACCGTGCAGTCCTACTTTCAGATACTCGAAGACACTTTGATCGGTAGCCTGGTCGAGCCGTTTCACGAATCGGTGCGCAAGCGCCAGCGCGGCAATCCGAAGTTCTATTTCTTTGACACCGGAGTTCAACGCGCGCTCAACAACACGCTACAGGTACAACTCGCGCCACAGACTTACGCCTTCGGTGTCGCCTTCGAACATTTCATCGTCAACGAGATCCACCGGCTCCAAGCTTACGGCAAGAAAGATTACCGCTTCTCGTATCTCCGCACCAAGGACGGCGTCGAGATCGATCTGATTATCGAAAGGCCGGGAATGACACGAGCCCTCGTGGAGATCAAGTCCACGGAACGGATTACCGACGAAGACATTCGTTCACTGATCATTCTAGGCAAGGACGTGAGCAACAGCGAAGCGTTTTGTCTTTCACGCGATCCAACCGCAAAAAAAATCGGCGCCGTTTTCTGCCTGCCGTGGCAAGAAGGTCTTGTCCAACTCGGCTTGTAGACCCAGCAACGGGAGCGACGACGCGGCCGCTTGTTTTACAGTCCGTAGAACGCCTGGGAGTTGCTCTGCAAAATCTTGTCGGCTTGGGCGTTGCTGATCCTGCCCTCGTCCACCCAGCCCCGCACTTCGTCCAGCGCGCTCAGGTTGGCGGAGATATCGGTATGGCTGTAGTCGGTGCCGATCATCAGGCTGTCTTCAGTGCCGAATTTCAGCACCGACTCGATGTCGTCAATCGGATCGATGGTGACGAACATCCGGTTGGCGCGGAACAATTCCGGTTCCAGTTCGTAGAGGTTGGGCAAGCGCGTCTGTTGACCGCGCAGCGATTGGCGTTTTACCGCTGCCAATTGGGAGATCGTATAGGGAATCCACGAGGCCCCGGACTCAATGAAGCCAAATCTCAGTTTCGGAAACTTCTTTGCGACCCCGGAACTCACCAACGCGCCGAAGGAGTACATGATCGGAAAGCCCCTGTCCCATTCATGGCCGGGCAGCGGGTGGCCGGTGTGGATGCATAGCGGCAGGTCGAGGGCGCTCGCTTCCTCATAGACTGGAAAGAAGTGCGGGTCGGTTACGTACCGGTCGAGGTCGAAGCCGCGCTTGAAGATGCCGCAGGCGCCGTGCTCTTTGGCCCAGCGCACTTCTTCAACAGCTTTGTCGGGACGAAGCAGCGGCAGCACAGCCGCCCAGCGCAGCCGCCCGTTGGTTGGCGCGCACTTCTCGGCGAGCCAGCGATTGTAGGTAGTGGTCAGGGCCCATTCGGCTTCCGCGTTGCTGGTATTGTAGCGGATGAAGAAGGTCGGGAAGATAACCTGCACGGCTACGCCCATCTTGTCCATGTGGGCGAGCCGGCCCGCCACGTCTTGGAGCTCTCGTAGGACGCGGGGAGGATGGTTGACTTCGTCGCGGATGGCGCGGTTCTGCAGCCTGCCTTCAACCACCCAGCAGCGGCTATTTGTTGGATTATAGCCGGCACGTTTGGCCTCATCGGGCGGCATCGCAATCGTCACCGGAATGTATTTCGCGTAGGGAGTGCCTTCCAACTTCTTCCAGGTGTCTTCGCACTCGTCGACATGGGTATCGGCATCGATCATTGGCATCGGGATATCTCCTATTCGTCACACTAATTGAGATTAAAATCGTTCAAAGTTCAAGGGTTCAAGGTCGAATCGGGCCTGAGTAATTGATTTAATCCACGGCTTGGCAATTTCCTTCCACCTCATTTCGTTGCCTCAATGCAATGTTGAATCGGCAAAGCGATTCCGACTATACTGCCGCCATGACGTTATTATTACCCGCTCACGGGGAGGTTCCATGGCAAAGATAAAACATATCGCGATCGCAACTCAGGACCCGGACAAAACCGCAAAATTCTACATCGAAGTGTTCGGCTTGCGTGAGATCGCCAAGATCAATAGTCCGGGAGCGCTTGGCTATCACCTCACCGACGGAGACATCAACCTTGCCATATTAAAATTCAAAAACGACCAGACCGCCGGCGTGCCCGAGGGTAAGGAGTATACGGGACTGCATCACATCGGCTTTGAAGTCGACAAGCTGGCCGATGTCGACAAGCAGCTCGCCGCTGCCGGCGCGCCGATTCGCGACGATATCAATGATGCGCTTGGTCTGGGAAAAGGGCTGCCGGCGCATATCAACGCCGAGGTGAAGTACAGCGCGCCCGACGGCGTGATCATCGATGTTTCCGAAACCGGCTGGGCCGGAACCCGACGTCATCCGCGCTGACAAATCAAATTCATTTCTCGCCTTTCGATCCTCCATCCTCGATCGTCGATCCTCGGCCTTTCCCCTTCCGAGAATCCTAGCGACTTCGCAGCGAAGCTTGTATAA
>CAYZJE010000334.1:0-10061 GCA_964478485.1 uncultured Syntrophobacter sp.
AGGCCGGAAATTAAATCGATTGCCGATTTGAAAGGAAAAAGAGTTGGCGTGACCCGTTTTGGCGCATCGAGTTATTTCGCTGGGCTCTCGATGTTGGAGTCGGGCGGGGTCAAGCCGAACGAGGTTACCTTTCTCCAAAACGGCGGCGTCGGCGAGTCCCTCGCCGCACTCATGGGAGGTCGAGTCGATGTCTGCATGATCGGCTACCCCTACGGCCTGCGCGCCAATAACGCCGGTTTTCAATTGCTCTTCCGGCCGTCGACGACCGAATACGGTCTGTTTCCCACCGCGGCGATTGCCGCCCGCGACTCGTGGTTGAAAGATCCCAGGAACCGTAAGGTGGCGGTTGATTTTCTGCGCGCGCTCGGCGAAGGGGTCTTATTGGCCAGAGAGAATGCGGCCGTCACCAAGAAAGCGCTGCGAAGATTCACCCGAGTCAATGACGACACGGATCTGCAAGGCAGCTTCGAGTTCTACAAGGACGTTTTTCCCAAGACGCTCAGAGTCGAAGAAAAGGCGATGGCGAATGCGCAGAAGTTTGTCGATCACCCAAAGGCAAAAGGCGCCGATGTGAAGCAGTTTTATGATAATAGTTTGGTGGAAGAGGCGATGAGATAATTTTGGATTTAAGGGTGATTTTGAAGGTATTCAGAACCCTCGCCCGCGCTTCGTGGGAGAGGGCAGGGTGAGGGCATGCCAAGCTCGCAAACATTGCGGAACCGAGCGCGTAAATTGCGCCGGCAACAAACTGATGTCGAAACCAAACTCTGGATGCGCCTGCGTGACCGCCAACTCTATGGGGCCAAATTCCGCCGACAGCATCCAATCGGTCCATACATTGTGGACTTTTGCTGTGCTGATCATAGTTTGGTTGTCGAGCTTGATGGTGGTCAGCACGCGGAACAAACGTCAGCTGATCAAGCCAGAACCCAGTTTCTAGAGGCGATCGGTTATCGTGTGGTTCGTTTTTGGAATCACCAAGTGCTGGAGCAGATGGACGCGATTTTACAAGAAATAGTCAGGTTATTGAGTGACCCTCACCCTTCCCTCTCCCTAAAAGGGCGAGGGTTTTTAAGAGAATCAGGCTGAGTCAAGAACTCTAATTAATGGAGATGCCGCGTATGAAAGTAAGCGCCGGACTGCTGCAAATTTTTATTAGCTTGGTATTAGTTCTGCCTCCGTCGATTCTTTTCGCCCAAGCAAAGCCCTTGCGAGAAATCAAGGTCGGCTATCCTTTGGGTGGATCTTCGAGTTACTTCTGGGTGGCGCAGCGCTCGGGTTCGTTCGAAAAGTACGGTTTGAAGATCGAACCGATTTACATCAGGGGCGGGCTGATGGGGATTCAAGCGGCGCTTTCCGGTGACCTGTTGATGCAACTGCAAGGCGCTTCCACCGTGGTGGCGGCTTGGGCGCAGGGGGCCAAGGAGTTGCAGTTTATCGGCGCGGTGGGCAACCGGCTCGATTACATTTTGGCGGCGCATCCTTCGATTAAACGGCCCGAGGATCTCAAGGGGAAGAGAATTGGCGTGAGCCAGATCGGTTCGAGCACTGACTTCATCGCGCGGCTCGCGGCGCGGCGCTTAGGATTGACTCCCGACAAAGACGTTCAGATCGTCGGCACCGGCGGACAGGGAGACCGCTGGACGGCGCTCACCGCCGGGCATATTCACGCGACCGTGCTCCAGTCGCCGTTTACGCTCAAGGCGCGCAAGGCGAACTATCCGGTCTTTCTCGATTTCTCGAAAGAAGACTTTGAGTACACCATCGCCGGTCCGCTGACGACGCGTTCCTTCATTCGCGCCGACAGAGAAACCGTCACGAACTTCATGCGCGGCTTGGCCGACGGCATGGATTTTTATCGGGACGAAAAAAATAAGGATCGGGTGCACAAATATCTCGGCGAATACTATCGCTCCAATGTGATTGAAGAACTCGAAGAAACCCGCCGAACCTATAGTCAGGTAACGCCCGGGCTACCGATCATCACCGCAAAAGCCATGGAGAACGTCATCGCCAACGACAAGAACCTAGCCAGCATGAAATTAAACGTCAGTGAGCTGCTGGATTTGTCTTTTCTTGAGCAGCTCGCGCAGGAGCGAAAAGCGAAAGGGCGGTAGCGTTCGGATTCGGAAATTAGCCGCAAAAAGCGCAAAGGGCGCAAAAAGGAACTCGGAATATCTCCCGCAAAGGCGCCAAGGCCGCAAAGGGAAGAGAAAAATGTCATTTCGACCCCTTCGACAAAACCTCAGGACAAGCTCCGGGAGAAATCTTTTTCAGATCCTTCGCTTGGCTTCGGCTGACGGGCTCCGCCCGTCACTTCGCGCCTTTGCGCCTTTGCGGGAGGAATATCCGAATCCGAGAATTTTCATTCGAGAAAGGTAAGAACAAGATGGCTTTTGAAACGATTCTCTTCGAAGTGCGCAATCAGATCGCCTGGGTGACGATGAATCGGCCCGAGTCGATGAACGCGATCAACCGGCTGATGGCGCGGGAGCTGGTCGAGGCTTGTAAGCAGATCGAAGACGATAGTACGATACGGGTGGCAATTTTTACCGGCGCGGGCGAGCGGGCGTTCTCCGCGGGCATGGATTTGAAGGAGCGGGCCGAGACCGCGTTCTCGCCGATCGAGCGGCGCAATCAAAAATTGTCGCAAACCATCCACACCCAGTCGCGCGCCATCGGCGCGCTGACCAAGCCGACGATCGCCGCGATCCGCGGCTACTGCGTCGGCGGCGGTCTGGAAATGGCGCTCGCCTGCGACATGCGCGTCGCCGCCGAAGACGCCAAGTTGGGCCTTGCCGAAGTGCGGCGCGGTTTGATCCCCGGCTCTGGCGGGACGCAAAGACTCCCGCGGGCCGTCGGTGTGTCCAAGGCGCTGGAGATTTGTCTCACCGGTGACAACGTCAGCGGCTCTGATGCGGAGCGACTGGGGCTAGTCAACAAAGCAGTACCAGTAGCCGAAGTAAACAAAGCGGCGGAAGATTTAGCGAATAGAATTCTCAAAGGCGCGCCGATGTCGGTGGCGTTTATCAAAGAGGCGATCAAGAAGGGCGTCGAGTTGTCGCTCGAAGAAGGATTGCGTTTGGAAGCCGATCTCTCGGCGATGGTCGCGACCACGGAAGATAGCAAAGAAGGTCCGCGCGCCTTCGCCGAAAAACGCGCGGCGGTGTGGAAGGGAAAATAGGCATTAGGCAACAGGCAACAGTAGGGAGCGCAGCATGCTGCGCCCTTCTTTCGGATTGGGGCGAGGAGACAGATACAATGAGGCCAAACATGCACAAAAAAATAACTCGACGGGCTTTTTGCTCGATGCTCTTGGCTCTTCCCTTTCCAGCTCGGGCGCAGCAGCCGAAGAAGGTCTCGCTGATTGGGTATCTATCGAATTCCAACCGAGCTACTGAGTCCACCCGTGCCGAGGCAATTCGGCTGGCTCTGCGCGAGCGTGGCTACATCGAAGGACAGAACATCGCCACCGAGTACCGATATGCGGAGGGGAAGGATGATCGGCTCCCTGAGCTTGCGGCCGAGCTGGTGCGTCTCAAGGTCGATATCATCGTGGCAGCAGACGGGGGGGCCAGAACGGTCGAGGCGGCCAAGAATGCGACCAAGACGATTCCCATCGTTATGATGGGCCTTGGGTCCGATCCTGTCGATGCAGGCCTGGTTGAAAGCCTTGCCCGTCCCGGCGGCAACGTCACCGGCATTACAAACCTTGGCCCAGAACTAGGCGGTAAGCGGCTGGAGCTGCTCAAAGAAGCCGTTCCCAAAGTTGCCCGTGTCGCGGTTCTCTACAATCCGGCCACTCGGTCCAATCTACTCGAGGTGAAAGAGCTTCTCCCGGGTCCGGCGCGCGCGCTGCGGTTGACTATTCAGCCTTGGGAGGTACGAGATGCGGACGATTTCGAGAAAGTATTCGCTGCGCTGAATAAGCGGCGCCCGGATGGACTCTACGTGCTCGGGGGCCCGCTAATGTTTGCTAACCAAAAACGGATTGTCGACTTTGCCTTAAAGAGCCGGTTACCGTCGGTCTACAACAGTAGAGAAGGTGTAGAGGCCGGCGGTCTCATGTCCTACGGGGCGGACAAAGCGGAGAGCTACCAGCGCGTCGCATATTTCGTCGACAGAATCCTGAAGGGGGCTAAGCCCGCCGAACTGCCGGTGGAGCAGCCGATGAGGTTTGAGTTCGTCATCAATTTGAAGACCGCGAAGCAGATCGGCGTGACGATCCCGCAGTGGACGCTCCAGAAGGCGACTAAGGTGATTCAGTGAGCAGAGTCGTTAGGGAGATTGAGTAACGTTTGCTAATTATCAGGGGCCGGCAGGCGGCGTGAGTTTGGCTTCGAGTGTGGCGACTTCTTGTAAGGCAAGCCACTCTTCCGGGTTAAGCACGGAGATCGTAGCGGCATCGAAGTCTTTTTTGTTTCGGGTGATGAGATGATTGACGGCGATCGATTCAGCGCTGACAAGTTGAATATTGTCTTCAAAGTCGGGGCCTGCAGCGATGATTGCCCGATCGAGGACCGCTTGACTCAACGCGACCAGATGAAGCCCTCTCAAGATCGCTTGGGCGTCGGCGCGTGCGGTGGTTTCGTCTACGACTCTGCGCCGAAAGAAATAAATCAAGGGCAAAGTGAGCGCGGAGGTCCAGCTCTCGATCTCCCGCGACCGGCGCGCCAGGTTAAGCACGCGGAAACTTTCCGTCCAACCGCGCCGCTTCGTCATCACGTCAATGAAGACATTGACGTCAACGAAAATCTTCAATCGGCAATTCGCCGCGCGATGATCTCGCGAATCAGCGCCTTGTCGTCCTCGACGGGATTTGCCGGATGGATACCGACTAGGGCAAGAAGATCAGGATCGATCGCCACGTCGGGACACTGCTTCAACAATACGTCGCGGTCGGTGTCGTCGTGTCGCGATAGTGCTTCATCCCGCTCTTTTTGTTCAAGGAGGGAAAGCAGCTGGCGTTCGAGGGCGCGCAACGTCGATACATCCTCGTTGCGCACGAGTTTGAGCAACTCATTTACTTGTTCTGGTGTTTTACCCATGGTGGACCAGATTATAGACGGCGACGTGACCAAGGGTCAAGTTCGAACTGGGCGTCGGTTAGATATTCGCCAGGCAGATCGGCGTGACGATTCCGCAGTGGACGCTGATGAAGGCGACTAAGGTGATTCAATAGGCAACAGGCACTAGGCAATAGGCAGCAGTAGGGGCGCAGCATGCTGCGCCCGGAATTGGATTGGAGTATCAATGGCAGACGAAAAAGTTTTGTATGAAGTGAAAGACAAGATAGCGTGGATCACGCTCAATCGGCCGGAGTCGTTGAATGCGGTGAACCGCGACATGGTAAAGGCGATCGTCGGATTTTGCCGTGACGCTGAGGACGACCCCAACGTGCAGGTGGTGATTTTTAAAGCCAACGGCGAGCGGGCGTTTTCGGTTGGCGGCGATATTAAAGATCGCGTGCGCGCCAATGAAGCTGAAACGGCAGAGCCGGTGTCGCCGTTGGTGGCGCGCCAGGCCAAGCACGGCGCGATTCCGGGAACTCCGGCGCCAGTGATTGCGGCGATGAATAAGATCACCATGGCGCTGGTGCATGGTTACACTGTTGGCACCGGACTGCTGATGAGCTTGGCTTGCGACATTCGCATTGCCGCCGAAGGCGCGCGGCTTGGCGTGAGCGAGGTGCGGCTCGGCTTTATGGCCGGCTCTGGCGGCACACAACGGCTGCCGCGGCTGGTCGGACTTCCCAAAGCATTGGAGATTTGTCTATCCGGCGATTTGTATGACGCCGCCGAATGCTATCGGATCGGTTTGGTCAATCAGTTGGTTCCCTACGATCAGCTTATTCCTGCCGGTGAGAAGATGGCGCATTCGTTTCTCAAAGGCGCGCCTCTGGCGCTGCGCTACATCAAGGAAGCGATCTACAAAGGCCTCGACATGCCATTAGATCAAGGCATCCGCTACGAGTCCGATTTGCAGAGCATGGTGATGCAGACCGAAGACGCCAAGGAAGGGCCAAAGGCGTTTGTCGAGAAGCGGCCGGCGGCGTGGAAGGGGAGATAACCAACGTTTGGGGTTTAGAGTCTAGCGTCTGGGGTTTAATCCGGACAACGCTAGACGCCAGACCCAAGACGCTAAACGTTTATGAATTCCGCTCCGATGTTAATGGGCGACGGTTTGCGCCGTAACGCCTGGAAGTTTCCGGCCAAGATCGCCGCCAAGGATCGCTTTCGCGAGATTAACTACGCCGATTTGAATCGGCGGGTGAATCAGCTCGCGCACGGTTTGCTTTCGATCGGCGTGAAGCGGGGCGACGGCGTGGCGTTATCGGTGGGCAATCGCATCGAGCATTTGGAAATCATCTTTGCCACGGCGAAGATCGGCGCCTTGGCTATTCCACTCGACGTGCAGTGGAAGGCGCTGGAGCTGGCGTCCGTCGTCGCGGCGCTGGAGCCGCGCTTCTTCATTCTTCAAGAAAACTGCGTCAATGAATTCGACAAGGCGAAAGAGTTAAAAGATTTAAGCTGCGTTAAATCGGTTTCGCTGTCTGACGATCTCTTCTACAGCGGTTTGCTTAACGGTCAAAGCTCGGACGAGCCCGATGTTCATGTCGACGAGGACGATCCGTTCGCGGTGATGCTCACCTCGGGAACCACCGGATTCCCTAAAGGCTGCTTGGCGACGCAGCGGACATTCGTTTTCCACTGCATCAACAACGCTATCGAAAAAGGTCTCGGTGCCCACGATAAGGCGATTCTTTCCTCGCCGATCTATTTCAACGCGGGGCGCTCGTTTACCCTGGGCATTATTTATTTCGGCGGCACGATGATTCTGCACGAACGCTTCGATGCGGAAGAAGTTTTGCAAACCATCGAGCGGGAAAAAGTCACTTACGTCGGCGCCGTGCCGGTGATGTGCGAACGCATGCTCCATGTTCTAGAGTCGAAGAAGTACGACACCAGCTCGCTGCGCTGTCTGGCGATCACCGGCGGCAAGGTTCATCCGGCGGTGTTGGAATCGCTGCAGACAAATTTGACCCCGAATATTTATCGAACTTACGCCTCCACCGATTCCGGCCAAATGGCGATATCGAAACCGGGCGATGCCCCGGCCAAGTCGCACTCGGCGGGACGGCCGGTGTGGTGCGTCGATCTGCGCATCGTCGACGACGAGGGCAAGCCCATGAAAGTTGGCGAGGTCGGTGAGATTATTTGCCAAAGCCCACTCGCGACTCATGGCTATTACAAGAATCCCGAAGCGACGAATGCAGCATTTCTCAACGGCTGGTTCCACACTGGCGATCTAGGCTACTTCGACGATGAAGGTTATTTGTTTGTCTCCGGCCGCAAAAAGGACATGGTCAAGAGTGGGGGCATTAGCATCTATCCGTTGGAGATCGAGAGCGTCATTTACAGCCATGCCGACGTTCTTGAAGCGGTCGTGATCGGCGTGCCTGATCCACAATGGGGTGAAGCGTTGAAGGCTGTAATCGTTCTCAAGGCCGGTGCGCAATTGTCTGGCGAGGCGTTGCAACAGTTCTGCAAGGAGCGTCTGTCGGCTTACAAGGTGCCCAAGTCGGTGGAATTCGTTGAATCACTGCCGCACACTGAAGTCGGCAAGGTGAACAAAGTTAAAGTGCGGGAAATGTTTGCCGCGGGCTAACCCCAAATCTTGGATTATCTCCCGCAAAGGCGCTAAGGCGCAAAGGTGACGGGCCAAGGCCCGTCATCCCGAGCGAAGACGAGGGATCTAAGAAAGATTTCTCCCTTTGGTCGAAATGACATCAATTCCGAACTTAGCGTCTTTGCGCCTTTGCGGGAGGAAATCCCTGTCTTCAAGTGTCAGCGGCCTTCGACTTTCCGTATCGCGGCCCAGAGTTTGGGCGCGGTGTAGGGCATGTCGATGTGGTCTATACCGAGGGGGGCTAGCGCGTCCATGACGGCGTTGGCCACTGCGGGCGGCGCCCCGTTGCAGCCGGCCTCGCCCACGCCCTTGACTCCCAGCGGGTTAAATGGATTCGGTGTCACAGTCTCTCCCAAGGTGATCTCGGGCATGTCACCGGCGCGCGGCACGGCGTAATTCATCAACGAGTCGGTGAGAACTTCGCCGTTATCGCCAAAGAGCATCTGTTCGCAAAACGCTTCACCGAGGCCCTGAGCCACGCCGCCGTGAATCTGCCCGTTGAGAATCATCGGATTGATAACCACGCCGCAGTCATCGACCAGGACCAGTTTTTCAAGCTTCGGCGTGCCGGTTTCCCGATCGATTCGCACCAGCGCCAGATGCGCGCCGAAGCCCCAGGCCTCGCGCTTCGGATCAAAGAAGGCGGTCTCTTGAAGACCGGGCTCCATGCCGCGCGGAAGGTTCATTCCGTACCCGGCGGCGGCAATTTGGCGCCAGGAAACTTTTTTGTCGGGCACTCCAGCCACCGCGAGGCCGCCATCCGTCTGAACGATATCCTCGGCGGCCGCCTCCAGCAATTGCGCGGCGATCAGGCGAGCCTTGGCAATGACGCGATCAATGGCCATCGCCAAGGCTCCGCCGCCCATGATAGCACTGCGGCTGCCAAAGGTGCCGCCGCCCTGCTGCACCACCAGAGTATCGCCGTGTCGAATCGCCACGTGATCCATGGAGACGCGCATCTTTTCGGCTGCCACCTGAGCAAACACGGTCTCATGACCCTGGCCGTGGGGGCTGGAACCGGTGAGCACCGTAATTTCTCCGCTGCGCTCCACACGAACAGTGGCGCTCTCAAAGCCGGCGCCGCCGCTCGGCTCGGCGAAAGTCGACAGGCCCACGCCAACCAACTCGCCGCGCTCGCGCGCTTGGTCTCGGTAGCGAATGAGTTTTTCGTAGTCGGACAAGCGCAGCGCCTCGGCGAGGGACTTTTCATAGTCACCCGAGTCGTATTCGACGTTTACGCCCGTGCGGTAGGGGAACTGGTCGGGACGAATAAAATTTTTGCGCCGGATTGCCAGACGATCTATGGCCAAATCGCGCGCTGCTTTATCGATCAATCGCTCGATGTTCAGCACTGACTCCGGCCTCCCGGCGCCGCGATACGGACCGGTGGGAATGGTATTGGTAAAAACCGCCACCACTTCGACCTGGCAGTTTTGAATCTGGTAGCAGCCCGGGGCCATCGCCATCATGCGCAGCGGTGCTATGGCGGAAAGGGAGTTCAGGTAGCCGCCTAAATTCCCGACCACGCGCACTTTCAAGCCGAGCATGGTGCCATCCCGCTTGAGCGCCAGCTCGGACGTCATCACCTGGTCGCGCCCTTGATTGGTGGTGACGAAATCCTCGCTGCGCGTGGAGATCCACTTGACCGGCCGGCCGAGCTTCAGCGCCAGGTGACTGGCCAGCGCGTCTTCCTGGTAGAGGAGTCCCTTGCTGCCGAAGCCGCCGCCGACATCGGGCGCGATGACGCGAATCCTGTGCTCAGGAAACCCGATCGCAGTGGCAAGATCCGTGCGCACGCGGTGCGGGCTCTGGGTTGAGAGCCAAACCGTCAGATCCCCCGTCGGTTCCGGCTTTGCCACGATGCCCCTTGGCTCCATCGCCATGGCCACCAAGCGTGGGCTGGCGATACGCATCCGAACGATATGCTCGGCCGCGGCAAATGCCTTGTCGACATCGCCGCCCGCTTTCCTCGCGATGTAGCACAGGTTGCTATCCAGCTCCTCCCGGGCGAGCGGCGCGCCGGGCTCTAGCGCTTTTTCGGCATTGACGACCGCGGGCAGCGCTGCATATTCCACAACGATGGTGCTCAAGGCATCTTGAGCGAGGGCGCGGCTTTCGGCAACCACCCCGGCCACGGGAGTGCCGACGGCGTGGACGGCGCCGCGCGCCAGCAGCGGATGGGGCGGTATCTTCATGCCGGGCACCATCGGCACTGCCGGGACATGCAACTGCTCGCTGAGGTCAGCGCCAGTCACCACCGCAATCACTCCGGCCATAGCCTTCGCCGCGCTCGTATTGATGGAAAGTATTTTTGCGTGGGGGTAGGGGCTACGTAGGAAAGCCAGGTGAAGCATTCCCGGTAGCTGGATGTC
>CAYZJE010000335.1:0-9570 GCA_964478485.1 uncultured Syntrophobacter sp.
CTTCCCACTTAAAGCGCTGGGCGATGCGGTCCGGACCGAGCACCGTGACTTTGGCCGGGACTTGCGCGACGCTCTGCGCGTAGCGGTATTCTTCCAGCGGCAAGTTGCGCACGAGTTTCAGCCGTTCGACGGCGCCGCGCCGGGTGATGATCGCCGGGCCGGCCTCTTCGAAGTTTTGCTCGGCGCGTTCGAGCGGGTTTTCGTTCAGGTCGCGCTTCTCATAGTAGAGGCCGATGTTCTTCGGCACATCGAAGCCGGTGACGCACTCGGAGAAGCTTTCCTGAAAGCTGTGGCGGCGAAACTCGCCGTCGGTGACGACCGGGAAGCCGTGATTTTCTTGCTTCGCGATGACATCGTGGATCGCCTCGTCTTGTGCCTGCGTCAACTCCGCTTTTGACGCTTGGCCGCGATCGTAACCGGCGAAGATGTTTTTCAATTGCGCTGGACGAACCAAGCTGCCGATGTGATCGATGCGGAGAGCGTTTAAGTCATTCGGTGCAGTCATGATTATGGATTCCTTCCAAATAAGAATTTGGCCAGATTACATGAATTCAACGAAAATTGAATTGGCGAGCATTAAACCTTTCGCGGTTAGTTTCAGATGGCCATCTTGCTCTTTGACAAAGCCGCCTTCTTTCCAGATTTCGATGCGCGGATAGAAATCTTCCGGCAATTTGCCAAATTTTGTGCGAAACGCTTCGACCGATATCCCGCCCGTCAGCCGTAGACCGAGGAACATGAACTCGCCGGCAGCTTTGTGAAAATCTATTTCTTCCCGGTCGATGACGCCATGGTTTGATTCCGCGACCAGGCTCATGTAGCGGCCAGGATTCTTTTCGTCGCTCCACCGTGTGCCGGTGACTCCGTCTGGATGTTTTTTATAGCTATGCGCGCCAGCGCCGAGACCGAGATAATCGCCGGCGCGCCAGTAGTTGACGTTGTGGCGCGACTGAAACCAGGGACGCGCGTAGTTTGAAATCTCATAACGTTTCAATCCCGCGGCACCGAGCTTGCTCTCGATCAATTCCGCCATGGCGATCTCTTGGTCTTCGCTCAGGTTCGCCATTCTCCCTGAGCGGTACTCGTGATGAAACGGCGTGCCTTCTTCGAAGGTGAGATTGTAGGCGGACAGGTGCGGCGGTTGAAACTCTAACGCGGTGTCGAGGTCGTTTGCTAATTCTTCCAAACTTTGCCCTGGGTTGGCGTAGATCAGATCGAAACTAAAATTATCGAAGCCGGCTAGCTTGACCACGTTGAGCGCCTGCTTGGCTTGGTCGGCGTCATGAATGCGCCCCAAAAATTTCAGCAAGCGCGGTTGAAACGACTGCACGCCGACACTAATCCGATTAACGCCGGCATCACGGTAGCCGGCGAAGTGTGCCGCGTCGACCGTGCCCGGATTGGCTTCCATGGTGATTTCGCAATCGGCGTTGATGGGAAAGGTAGCCGCGACCCAGGCCAACAGTTTGCCAATGCTGTCTGGTTTGAAAGTCGACGGCGTGCCGCCGCCAAAAAAGATGCTTTGCACGGTGCGGCCGCGCCAGGCTTCGTCCGCACCGAAATATTCCAGCTCGCGCAGCAACGCGTCAATATACTTCGTCTCGGGAATTTCGGCCACGACGTGGGAGTTGAAATCGCAGTAAGGACACTTGCTAAGGCAGTAGGGAATATGGATGTAAAGGGAAAAAGGCGACGACATTTACCGTATCATATGCGCCGATAGCGCTGCTCGCAACTGTTAGGTTGCCTGATCGAAGGTTGCCGACGGTGGTTTGACCCGTCTATGAATTCACGATAGGTGTTGCTAAGATTTGTTGGATAATTTGTTGGGAGTTTTGGAGATGTCAGTCCATGAGCATAAGGAAAAGGGCAAGAAGAGTATTCGTTGTTTCGTGATTACGGTGAGCGACACGCGCGATGAGACAACTGACACCAGCGGGCAGACGATCAAACAATTCTTATCTGACGAGGGGCATCAAAGCGCCGGCTATCGGATCGTCAAGGATGAACCGCTGGACATTAAGGCCTTGCTCGATGAGGCGCTCGGCCAGCCTGACGTCGACGCGGTGATCGTCAACGGCGGCACCGGTATCTCACCCCGGGATGGCACCTACGAAGTCGTCGACCGCTTCCTGGAAAAAAAACTCGACGGTTTCGGCGAAGTGTTTCGCTACTTGAGTTACTTGGACATCGGTTCCGCGGCGATCATGAGCCGGGCGGCGGCGGGCACGGCGCGGGGCAAAGTGTTGATCTCTTTGCCAGGTTCGAAGGGTGCCGTGACATTGGCGATGGAAAAGTTGATCGTGCCCGAGCTGCGCCACATGGTTTCTCAGGTCCAGGGCCAATGAATTGAATTCGCGAGCGGGGTTTGAACCCCGCTGACTATTTAAGTTTGGCAAAGGGGATGCTCGCCCCCTTTGGAAACCCCATTTAGTTGTGCCCGCCTCAAATGGCGGGGTTTAATGGAATGAAAGTTCGGGTTAAATTTTTCGCCATCCTGCGGGAGCGCGCGGGCTGTTCAGCCGTGACTAAGGAATTGGCTGACGGCGGCACCGTCGCTGCTCTGTGGCGCGAGTTGCAAAAGGATTATCCCAAGCTCGACGTGCCGGGGATTCGCATGCTGTACGCGGTCAATCAGAATTACGTGAATCTGGATCAGCCGCTCAAAGATCAAGATGAAGTGGTTTTCCTTCCGCCGGTGAGCGGAGGCTAATCCTCGCTGGCGCTCGGAATGGCAAATTGCCGATCGCAGATTTCAAAATTAGAATAGGACACTGATGTTTCACGTTACCAACCAACCGATCGATTTACAGAAGCTGGTCGACTACGTGACCGACCCGGAGGCGGGCGCGATCGCGACCTTTATTGGCACGACGCGCAATAATAACGAAGGACGCAAAGTCATCGCGCTTGACTACGAAGCCTATGCCGAGATGGCGGAAAAAGAGTTGGCGCGCATCGGCGCCGACGCGGCGAAAAGTTGGTCCATCTGCCGCATGGCGATTTTGCACCGTTTGGGCCCGGTGCAGATCGGTGAAGCGAGCGTGGTGATCGCCGTGTCATCGGCGCACCGCGACGCGGCTTTCGCGGCCAGCCGCTTTGCCATTGAAGAGATCAAGAAAACCGTGCCGATTTGGAAGAAAGAAGTGTTCGAGGGCGGCGAGGTGTGGATCGGCACGCAGACCGGCCAACCGTTACCAGACCGTTGAAAAAAGCCATCTGCTTCGTTGCGCTTGAACGCCTCGCTCCAACGTACCGTCAAACGTACGCCTCCGCTCGTCGTTTCTGCGCGCGCCTCGCAGCTGGACATTTTTGACCGGTCTGGCCGAAAGTTTACGATTAATGAAATCGTATTTAGCGATGTCGTTGACGAATCAAAGGGTCGATTCAATCTAAAGTCCAAAAGCAGCCCCGCAGACTAAAATTGCTCATGGAAGCTTCACTTTTCGCCGCGTTTGGCTTGGGCTTGCTCTTGGGAATCCAGCATGCGCTCGACCCCGATCATTTGATCGCGGTATCGACGATCGTCAGCGAGCAAAGGAATTTTAAATGGGCGTCGCTAATCGGCGCGTTCTGGGGCTTGGGCCACACGACGACTCTGTTCATCGTCGGCCTGCTCGTCATCGGCCTGCGGGTGACGATACCGCCACGGCTGGGCTCCGGGTTGGAAATGCTAGTGGCGCTGATGTTGGTGATCTTGGGCGTCAACGTGCTGCGCAAGTCCTTCAGCGCGGAGCGCGTGCACTTGCACACCCATAGCCACAATCCGGAAACCCACACGCACTTTCACGTTCACGAGAATCCCAAACAAGACCACGGCCATGGTCATCCATTCAAGGCGATGCGCCGGCCGTTTATCGTGGGCATGGTCCATGGCCTGGCCGGCAGCGCGGCGCTGATGCTGCTGGTGCTCTCGACCATCGAGTCGCCGTTCGGCGGTTTGCTTTACATCGTCATTTTCGGCTTGGGGTCGGTGGGCGGAATGCTGCTCTTGAGCGGCATCATCAGCTTGCCGTTTATTCTCACCGCGCAGCGATTTACGCTGATGAATCGATGGATACGCGTGATTGCCGGCGTCGCCAGCGTCGGCTTTGGGATACTTCTCGGTTGGGAGATTGTTTCGGAATTGGGCTGGATTTAACCGTTGTCGAGAATCCTGCCGCGCACCCGCGCGCGCAACCAGATGATCAGCGCACATATGGCGTCGCTTAGATGATTCCTGTGACCGTCAATACGTACAACGTGGCGAGCACGAAGTAAGCGGCGCAGGAGATCAGCATGAGTACGAGATTCAGCCTGCCCGGTTTGGCCGCGCTGGGTAAGTGGCGCGGCAGGTAGACATGGTTCAATAAAATCAGCGCGACCGAGTAGATCACTGTGCCGACGAAGCCGATCACAGCGGAGATGAGAATCAGCGTGCCGGGTTCGTCCAGCAGCACCGTGACGCCGGTGATGACGGTCAAGAGCAGCAGAAAGAACAAATACCATTTGCGGTAAGCGATCTTGTGGCTGCGCGGGAAAAATCCGTAGAGGCAATCGGCGTGAGTCCGGCTCACGGCGTCGACGGTGGCGAGCCAGGTGTCAGACAGAAACGCCGCGGCGATAATCAAGAAAAAGATTCTGCCCCAAAAACCCCAGCTCGCTTCGAAGAAGCGGCTTTGCACCACCGCGATCTCGTAGCCTTGCGGCAGCAGACCTTTGGGAAAGAGCAGCGCGTAGGCGAGCAGACAGGTGAGCAGCGTGGTGATGAGATTGCCGATGACGCCGATGCCGATGTCCCAGAACATGAAACGGTTCCACCGCCGTACATGGGCTAACCCTTCATCATTGGTTGGCAGAGAGCCTGAGTCGGGGATCGCTTCGGGTTTGCCGGTGATCGGACCGGTAAGTCGTCCCATATAGTGCGCCATGCCGGCACCTTTGTCGCGCAGCCAGTAAGAATAGAAAAGCGTCCAGAAGCCGCCCAGGCCAGCGAAGGTGATCGCCGTTAGCAATTTTGTTGCGTCGGCCGGATCCCAGGGCCGCGGCATCGGCCACTGTGGCACGACCAGGCCTTTTAGAAATGCTGGCAACGCATGCAGCACTTCAGTATTGGCGCTCGCCCAGATGAGGCCGACGAGAGTAAAAATCGCCACCCCCCACATGAATGCTTCGATCAACTGGTAAATCACTTTGCTGAGCAGAATCGCCACCAAGAATAACCCCATGGTCGCATAGGCCCAGAACAAAGTTTGCTCTCGCCGCGACCAGCCGGAGGGAAAATCGGTCAAGGCGGCGATTGACGTGCCGCCGGCGGCGGCGAAAGCGCCGAACCACAGGAAAGAGAGCGTCATTAAGATCCACAGGAAAGCGGCAAAGTGACGATTCAAGCGGATAAACCCCTGAAAGATGCTTTCGCCGGTGAGCAGGGTGTAGCGACCAATTTCGTAGATGACGGGAAACTGAAGCAAACAGGCGGGGATGAGCAAGAACAAAAAGGTCAAGCCATATTTGGCGATCGTGTAAGGCCAAAAAATCAGCTCGCCGCTGCCCTGCGCCAGCGCCATGAAAACAACCCCCGGACCCAACGCGCGCAGCATGCCGGGCATTGGCGGCAGCGGCGCCTTTTTAAACGGCGGCATCACGCCCCAAGTAGGTAGATCGGATGGATGATTGGCCATGCGCTAGATTCTTGTCGATGCAGTGTACTGCGACCAGAGCTTAGCTGTTTGCTGACGATCTCTTTCGGAGTCCTTCGACCGTTCGAGAAGCCTCACGGCAGGCTTCCTCGACGGCCTTTAGTTCCGAGCCCGTCGAGGAATCAGGACGACCGGAGAGGAATTAATTTTGCTTGAAAATTCCGTTCATGCTGAGGCTCTCGAAGCATGAAATACCTTTTGTCAGCAACCTGCTCGTCAATGCGGTGCGCCGCGGCCAATGTTTAATCGATGCGATGCAGCGAATCTTTCGGCAGGGAGGCGACCAAGCTCTGAAGTGCTTGATCGAGATAGTTTGCGTCCTTGGATTCCAAAGTGACTTTGACTTTATACTCCGGCAAGTCGAGCACTGGATAGGAGCCAAGCATGAGCTGGGGAAATTTTACCAGCAGGTCATTTAACATCGTCGCGATGATACCCTCGCCATGCTTAACGT
This sequence comes from uncultured Syntrophobacter sp., assembly GCA_964478485.1. Taxonomy (GTDB): domain Bacteria; phylum Desulfobacterota; class Binatia; order UBA9968; family UBA9968; genus DP-20. The sequence continues at coordinate 6,133 of CAYZJE010000335.1, forward strand.
AAACATTCTTGAGATAATAAGGCGCGTCGCGAAAGCGTTCTTTGATGGTATGAAAGCGCTCCTGCAAGATTTTTGGGATGCCAGGGAAAATGTAGACGTTATCGATGGTGACGATCGGCGCGAACGGCGCATCGGCGCAGAGCAGCGTCGCGCCTTCGGGGACGTTGGCCATGCGCAGCCGCGCCTCGTTCAAGTCGGCGCCCAAGCGCTGGCGCATGCGCCGTTCAATTTCCGGATGGCAAACCACTTTGACGCCGAAGCCGCGGGCGATGCCTTCGATGGTCACGTCATCGTGGGTCGGGCCGATGCCGCCTGAGGTGAAAACGAAATCGAACCGTTTGGAAAACTCCGCGACCTCGCGGCCGATCAGTTCGATCTCGTCTTGGATAGTCGAGATCTTTTGCACTTCGACGCCAAGCCGGCGCAGCTCGGTGCAGAAAAAATGCGAGTTGATGTCTTGGGTCTTGCCCGACAGGACTTCGTTGCCGATGATGACGATGCCAGCCGTTTTCGCCATAATTTTGCCTTTTACCCCAACGCGGCGCGGATCGCCAGCGGGTTATGATCAACGGTCGAATTCACTGCAGCTCATGAAAAAATTACACTTCGGGCTTGGACAAACGTACTTGCACTTCAGGTTGACCATTTTGCTGTTGCAGATGGGGCAGAAGTCCCACCAGTTTTCTTCCTCTCGTGATTCGACTAAGAGCGGTTTCGGCTCACGTTCCAAGCTCACCTCCAGATTACTTGAATTCGCGAACGGGGGTTGAACCCCGCCGCCTATTAAAAATTGGCAAAGGGGATGCTCACCCCCTTTGGAAATCCCATTTAATTATGCCCGCCTCAAGAGGCGGGGGTCAAATGCAAATCGAAGCCGTGTCGATCGCCGACAATTGCGGCACTTTAGCTTTGACCTAGTTGTAGACAAATTCTCCGCAACTGACAAGAAGTTATCGGGTTAGCTCGAGAGAAAAATGGGATTCGCTGCCGCGCCTAAGATCGCGATCTAAAATGCTCGGCGGTAATGGGCTTGTTCGGTCGCCAGGAAGCCAAATCTTCCCTATGATTGAGCGCCGAGTTACTCTATAATTCCCTTTTAGCAGTGGTGGTGACGGAAATGGCGGAACTTGGTGTGATTTTACTCGCCGCGGGGCAGGGTACGCGGATGAAGTCTGCGCTTCCCAAGGTGCTCCACTCCCTCGGCGGCAAACCGCTGTTTCTCCATGCTTTAGGGACGGCTCAGCGGCTTTGCCCAGAGCGTGTGGCGGTGATCATTGGCCATGGCGCCGAGGCGGTGCGCCAGGCCTATTCAGGCGATGATGGCGATGGCGTCGATTGGCTGGTGCAAGAGCGACAGTTGGGCACGGGCCACGCGGTTTTGTGCGCGAAAGACGCTTTCCGAAATTTCCCCGGCGATGTGCTGATTCTAAGCGGCGATGTGCCGTTGATTCGAGAATGCACCTTGCGAGCGCTGGTCGAGCACCATCGGTCTAAGCGTGCGGCGGTAACTTTGCTCACGGCGTTGCTGCCGAAGCCGAACGGCTATGGACGCATTTTGCGTAGCGGCGACGGGATGATCTCTGGCATCGTTGAAGAGAAAGACGCCAGCGCCGCACAACAGCAAATTGGCGAAGTCAACGCCGGCGTCTACGTTGCGTCGGCGCGGTTTTTGTTCGCGGCATTGAGTAGCGTCAAGAACGACAACCAACAGCAGGAATATTATTTGCCGGATATCGTTGCCATCGGTCTGGCTCAGGGAAAGGCCATCGAGACCGTCTGCGTCGACGATGGGCGCGAGATGATGGGCGTGAATACGCGAGAGGAGCTCGCCTTTATGGAAAAGAGTTTGCGCGAAACCATTAACCGAAAGTGGATGCTGGCGGGGGTGACGCTCAAAGATCCCGACACGACCTACATCGACGAGGGCGTGGCCATCGGCAAAGACACGGTGATCGGCCCGAACACACAGCTGCGCGGCAAGACCGTCATTGGCGAGCGCTGCCAGATCGACGGCAGCGCGTTTCTGACCGACATGGAGATCGGCGATGAGGTGCAGCTAAAATTCTCCGTGGTCATGACCGGCAGCCGGATCGATAACGGCGCCATTGTTGGACCTTTCGCGCAGCTGCGCCCGGGGACTCATTTGGGTCGTAACGTGCACATCGGTAATTTTGTCGAGGCAAAAGCGGCCCAGATCGGCGAGGGCACCAAGGCGAACCATCTGACCTATCTGGGCGACGTGACGATCGGTCGTGACACCAACATCGGCGCGGGTACGATCACCTGTAACTACGATGGCTTCCAAAAATATCAGAGTAAGATCGGCGATCGAGTGCAAGTCGGCAGCGATACCACGTTGATCGCGCCGGTCACCCTCGGCGACGACGTTTACGTCGCCACCGCGAGCACGGTGCGCCACGATGTTCCTGACGGCGCGTTGGTGTATAACCCGCGCGAGGAAAAAGTCCGCGCGGGTTGGACCGAGCAAAAGCGCCAGCAGATGGAGGGCAACAAAAAATAATGTGCGGTATCGTCGGTTACATCGGCCATCGTGAAGCGGCGCCGTTGATTTTAGCAAGCCTGCGCAAGCTCGAGTACCGCGGTTATGATTCGGCGGGCATCGCCGTGCTCAACGATGGCCAAGTGGCGATTCGCCGGGCCGAGGGCAAGCTCAACAATCTCGAAACCATGATCCATCACCAGCCGATGGCGGGCACCATCGGCATCGGCCACACGCGCTGGGCGACCCATGGCCGGCCCTCGGAGACCAATGCCCACCCGCATCGCGCCGGCGACGTCGTCGTGGTGCACAACGGCATCATCGAGAATTATCTCGAGCTCAAGGCGCAACTGAGCAAACGCGGCACGCATTTTAGCTCGGAGACCGACAGTGAGATCGTCGCTCATTTGGTTGCCGAAAAAGTCGCGCGCGGCAGCGATTTTCTCGATGCGGTGCGGCGCACCCTGCGCGAGATTCACGGTTCCTATGCATTGTTATTTCTCAACCGGCGCGATCCCAAACGCTTGATCGTGGCGAAAAATTCGACGCCCATCGTCATCGGTTGGGGCGAGGGCGAAACTTTCATCGCCTCGGACATCCCGGCGTTATTGGATCACACCCGCAAAGTGACGTTTCTCGAAGACGGCGAGATCGGCGAAGTGACCGTCGGCTCCTCTCGATTGTTTAACGGTAAGGGCCATACCATTCGCCGCCCGGTTAAAGAAATCACTTGGGACGCGGTGGCGGCGCAGAAGGGCGGCTATGCGCACTTCATGTTGAAAGAGATCCACGACCAGCCGCGCGCGCTGGCCGACACGTTTCGCGGCCGCATCGCGCTTAAAGAGGGTCTCGTGTCACTGGAAGACATCAAGCTCAAAGCCAGCGAGGTCAAACAGATCGAGCGCATTCATTTAGTCGCTTGCGGCACCGCTTGGCAC
>CAYZJE010000336.1:0-7275 GCA_964478485.1 uncultured Syntrophobacter sp.
AAACATGCTGGTGACGACGCGGCGCACGGCGGCGACCAAGCCACAGGTGATCGAAGGCTATTTGAAAGCGATGGTCGAGGCGATCGCGATGATCGCCGATCCAGCCAACAAGGAACTGGTAAGCCGCCTGCTGGCGTCCAATCTGCGCTTGAGCAACCCGGCCGATGTCGACGAGTCGTATCAGGCGGTGATCACGAATTACGAGCGCGCGCCGCACACAACTGTGGAAGGAATGAAGCGGTTACAAAAGCTCTTGGTCCAGTTCAATCCGAAGATCGCCGAAGTGCGCGTAGAGACGCTCATCGACAACTCGTTCATGAACAAGCTGGAAAGTTCCGGATTCATCCAGGGCTTGTATAAAAAGAATTGATCATCCACCCGTCATTCTAACTGTCATCGAAGCTGGAGTTTGTGCACAGTGAGAAGTGAGAACATTCCCGTGGTTGTTGTCGGCGGCGGTAGTGCCGCCTTTGAAGCGGCGGTGGCGGCCAAGCAGGCCGGCGCGCCGAACGTCGTCATGCTTGAGAAAGCGCCCGAGCCGGAGTTTGGCGGCAATGCGCGCTATTCGCACACCGGATTTCGCTGGGTATTTTCCGGCGCCGATGAGATTCGCCGCTTCCTGCCCGAGTTGGCTGACGCGACTTTTCAGAAACTAAACTTGCCGGCCTATTCGTCGGAACTGTTTCACGCCGACTTACAGCGCGTCACCCGCGGTCGCATCGATAAGACTTTGGCCGATGTGCTCGTCAGTCAGTCCAACGCGGCGATCCATTGGATGCGCGAGTTGGGTATCAAATGGGAGATCGACAGCCACGTCGTGATCGATGGCCGTTGCTATTTCGAGCCTGGGTTGGTGATTCATCCGGTCGGCGGTGTCAGCGGCGGCCTCGGACAACTGGAACAGTGGCGTGAGATCGCCCTCGGCATGGGCATCGAGCTCCGTTACGAGTCGCGTGTCAAGGCGCTGCTTGGCAACGACCGCCATATCGAGGGCGTGGTCGTTTCGGATCCGCAGGACGAATACGAAATCAAGAGCGGGTCGATCATTCTATGCGCCGGCGGATTCCAAGCCAATACGGAAATGCGCGCGCGCTATCTCGGCGCCAACGCCGATCTGATGAAGGTGCGCGGCAGCCGCCACGATACCGGCGAAGTGTTGATGATGACCTTGGCGCTAGGAGCCAAGGCCGCGGGCCACTGGCAAGGCGCCCACGCGACGCCGATCGATTCGACCTATCCCGATGTCGAGATCGGCAGCAAGGCCAATCGCTACGGCTATCCGTACGGCATTACCGTCAATACTTTGGGTCAGCGCTTTTTCGACGAAGGCGAAGCGCGCCATTCCTACACCTACGCCAAGACCGGCTGGGCCGTGCTCGCTCAACCGGGCGCGCTGGCCTATCAAATTTACGATCAGACGACGATCCCGCTGCTCGGCACGCGCTACGAATTTTCCACGCCCATCGAGGCGAAATCGATCGACGAGCTGGCGGGCAAGATCGGCATCGAGCCAATCGTGCTCAATCACACGATCAAGGAATTCAACAACGCGGCACGCAAAGACGTGCCTTTCGACCCGACCAGGCTGGACGGCAAGTGCACCGAAGGCATCACGCCAAAAAAATCCCATTGGGCGATCCCGATCGACCGGCCGCCCTACTGGGCGTTTTCAATCACCGGCGGTGTGACATTTACTTTCGGTGGCTTGCAGATCAACACCCAGGCGCAGGTGTTGAATACCTCCGGCAATCCAATCCGCGGCCTATTCGCTTCCGGCGATATTATTGGACTCTTCTTCCACAACTATCCGTCCTGCACCGGGCAGACGCGCAACGTGGTGTTTTCGCGCTTAGCAGGCCGAAACGCGGCGGCGCAGGGACTGTAGGCCGTCGGCGGGCAGATATAATAAGCTTCAACCGATTCTACTTTGACTTACCGCTTCTCTTCCCTGGGGAAACCAAACGCGGCGGTGAGTTTCTCCATATAAACCGGCTGCTTCATCCCGTGTTCCCAGTCACCGAGCGAGATTTTTTTGCCCCGTACCAGCTCTTCAGTTTTTGATCCTGGGGAATAGATCGAAGACTTGAACGGCTCGATATCCCACATGATTCGTTGCCCCTCGGCACTGGCGACGTATTCCAGAAACAGCATCGCGGCGTTGGGCCGGCGTGTGCCTTTGACGATCGTATGGGTTTCGGTCAAGCGTACCGGCACCGGCTCGATCACTAACACTTCGAGGTCCTGCGCACCGCGTTTCTTCATGCGCATGACGCCGTGATAATACGTTCCGAAAAACAACCGGTATTCGCCGGCCGACATGGAATTCAGATAACGCGTATGGCCGCGCACCCAGATCGGCTGCTGCGCCGCGAGCTTGCGCGCGAAGGACTCCACCCATTCGAGTCCCATCGCCGGGATAAGACCCGCAATACTGTTCGGGCGAATGTCGACGAGCAGCTTTCGCCCGCTGTGCTCCGGCTTCAAAAAGTCTTCCCAAGTCTTCGGTACCAACTCTGCCGGCAACAATTTTTTGTTGTAGGCCGACGCGTCGATGGTCGACGACAAGGAGATCACGTTGCGACTCTCCGGATTGATCATCTTCGGCGGGATTTGCAGCACACCCTGTTCGGCCATCGCGCGGAGATCGATCTTTTCGGTATAGGGCGCGTATTCTTGCTGGCCTTCATTGAGCACGTTGACGATATCCCAATCGGAAGTGCGACCGGCCTGAAGCTCCAACAGATAACGCTGGGATTCCGCCGGATTTCCATGCTCGTCAAAATGCGGGTTGATAAACGGATACCTTCTCCGAAATCCATCGCGCAACGCCGTGATCGTCGGCTTGTCGAAACCAAGCAAACCGCGCAGCCCGCCTTCTTTCTTCGCCCCGGCGAGAATATCGTCACGGCTGGCGCTAAACAGAAATCCTTTGCTTTGAGCTTCTTTCTGGGCCTGAACCGATCCGGCCCCCGCAGCCACCGCCTGCGCGACGGCAGTAACAGACCAGTAAGTGATAGCCAGCAAAACGGCCAGTAGGATATTCATCGTCTTCACCTCCGCTTTTGAAAAGCTGTTTTTCACCACGCAGGCACGAAGTTCGGAATCCAAATCATTCGGACCCCTTCGTGTCCTTCGTGATCTCCTTCGTGGTGAAGCATCCCTCTCTCATTCACTACCGTGGACATAGAACGTCCGTCAGCTCGCGCACATCGGCCAATTCTTCGAGCCGGCGCGTGATTTCGATAACTCGTTGGATCTGTGTCGCGGTAAGAAGTTTTGCCGTCAACTGGCGGAACTTTTGTTCGAGCATGTCGTCCGGCAAAGTATTATTCGGATGCCCCGGCGGGAACACGATGGTTTCAGCTAACTCCCGGCCCGTGCTCGTGCGCATGATGATCGTCGTCGGATTGGCCGCGGGCCAGTGGACATCGAGCGACTCATCCGCGTAGACAGTAGATTTGTCGACCAGGCTAAGAATGTCAGGCGAACTGAGCTTATCTGGTTCGAATTGATCGGCGGTCAGCTGGCCGTCGACCAGAGCAGCCGCGATGCAAAAACGCACGCTGTGATTGCCGGTGTCACGGCTTTGTGGCCGCGCGTAAGATTCGCGCGACTGGGTGTTGGCATCGCGGCGCGCAAAGCCGATGCGCAATGATGCAATATCGCGCCAGTGTAATTTATTATCGCGCACCAGTTTAAACGCCGCGGCGACGGCGGTCTGGCCGCATTTTACGGTGTTGTAAAGTTTGGTGTAGCTCTCGGAAATTTTGTAGCGCGCGATCGGCGCAACCAGCCCGTCGTAGTTGATCGAACCGGCCACCGCTTGCGCAAAGCCGCCCGCGCTCTCGATTACGGCATGGGGCCCGCTGATGCCCTGCTCGGCCAGCAGCGCCGCGACGATCGCATTGGCCGCGGTCATGCCATCGAGGATCGATTTGTTCATCGGTATCTGGCCGTGGCTTGAGGCATCGAGCACGCTGCCATGAGTAACCGCCATGCCGAGCGCGCTCAGTGTTTGCTCTCGAGTCAAATTCAACAGACCAGCCGCGGCTAAGGGAATTGAAAATGACAAGTTGGTGCTGCCGGCCCAACCGCGCGCGCCGAAATCCGGCAAACCGGAATTTTCTTGAAAGCGCGGCATGATTTCGTAGCCGGTAACGATCGCCGTGACCAGCTGTTTGCCGCTCGCCTTGACCCGCTCGGCGAGGGCGAGAATCGGCGGGATGTTGAAACAAGGATGACAGGGATATGGGCCAGGATGGCCGTCCATAAAGTCGAGAAAACGGAGCGCCGTACCATTGACCAGCGCCGCCCGTTCGCACGAGGTTCGCTCCCGGGTGCCAAGAATGCTCGACTCCGCGACACCGCCAAGCGCCAGCGCAACCCGGCGCACCGCTTCGGTAGTCTCGCCATTGGCTCCGGCGATCATGCAGCCCAGCGCATCGAGCAAGCGCCGGCCCGCCTCGCGAACGACTTCGGCGGGTAGGTTTTCGAAACCAATACCGCACCCCAGATCAACCAGTTTTTCGGTAACATCATTATTCATATGTGTCGCCGAGTAACACATAGGCGAAAGCACTGTCAACCGAAGAATACTCTCGGCTTGAGACAAAAATTGTCATAGTGTTATCCCAAAAGCCTGTGGCATATTCTATTCACCATGAAAGATCGAGGTTTTGACCATCCGACCCCTTCGTGTCCGTCATCCTTTCCTGATAAACAAATGCTGTAGCGACCGCTCAAAAAGAGGCCCGGAGGACAAGACATGAAAACCGCAAAACGCATCGGCATATTCTCCTTAACTCTATTCCTCCTTGGCGGGCAGCACGCCTGGGGGCAGGCGGACAGCACCGCGAAGCTGATCGAGGGCGCTAAGAAAGAAGGCGAAGTAGTCGTCTATGGAACTATGAGCTTGGAGGCCGTAACTGCGCTCAACGGCCGGTTTAAAGAAAAATATCCGTTCGTCGATGTTAAACTCAACCGCCTGGGCTCGGGAAAATTCGCCCCCCGAGTGATCGCAGAAGCGCGAGCAAAGCAATTTCTCGCCGATATTTTACAGACCAATAGCCTAACCCTCCATTACGTCAAGAAAGAAGGTTTACTGACAAACTATCTCTCGCCCGAAGACCGCTTCTACGCCAAGCAGTTTAAAGAACAAGGCTATTGGACTACCACCAACATGAACGTCCATGTGCTCGCCTATAACACCAAACTCCTCCCCCGCGACAAGGCGCCCAAAACTTACGAAGATCTCCTGCAGCCGCAGTGGAAAGGGAAAATGTTGAGCGAAACTTCGGAGCAATGGGGCGCGCTGATGTTTCAGATCATGGGCAAAGAAAAAGCGATCCGCTTTATGCGCGAGCTGGCCAAGCAAAATATTTCACTGCGACGGGAGGCGAGCGCGTTGCGTGTGCAACTGATCGCTGCCGGCGAGGCATTGGTCGATTTCGACTCAACCCTCGGGCCGGTGGAGGATCTCAAACGACGCGGCGCACCCATCGATTGGATCGCGCTCAGCCCGACCCCCGTCGTCACCAGCGCCCACGCGATCGCCTTGCGGCCGCCCCATCCCAACGCCGCGCGGCTTTATTTAGACTACCTACTTTCGCGCGAAGGACAAAAAGCGGTCTTGGACACCCGCAGGAATGTCGCGCGCTCCGATCTTCTGAGTGAACAAGAGGCGATCAAAAACTTAGATCTAATGCCGCTCGACCCCAACTTCGGCGCCAACGCGGAATATTACGCGAGACTGCTCAAAGAAATCTTCGGCCAGTGATCGAGCGGGATAAAGATTTACCGCAACGCAAGTAAATAATGCAATCGGAATATCTCCCGCAAAGGCGCAAAGACGCCAAGTTCGGAATATTATTTCTTTGTTTACTTAGCGCCTTTGCGCCTTTGCGGGAAAATATCCTTTTCCGATAAGTGCGCAAATAATCGCAGCCACACATAAAGGAGAGACCATCATGAAAATATCCGACGTGCGCGTCACTCGTCTCAAGATGGCCCGCGTCGATCCGGCGTGGCGCACGGCGTCCTACGCCGACAACTCGGTGGTAAGTTTCATATTAGAAGTCGTCGCTGACGGTATCACCGGCATCGGCGGCACCGCCGGTCACCCGCGCAGCATGCCGGCGGACAAGCTGGAAGCTCAGCTCAAGGGTCCGGTTACCACGGCCTTGCTCGGTGCCGACCCGCTGTGCGGCAATGCGGTGCGTGAGGCGATTGGCAAAACCGATGTCGACGGGCGCGCCACCATCGCCGCCGACCTAGCGCTCTATGATCTCGCCGGCAAGATTGCCAATCTACCCTGCCACGCGCTGTGGGGCGGCGCGGTTCGGCCCAACGTGAGAATCGTCCGCATGGTCGGCATCAAAGAGCCTCATGATCTGGTCGTCACCGTCGGCGAGTTGCTCGAACAGGGTATCACCCACATGAAAGTCAAAGTCGGCACCGGCATCAAAGAAGACGCCGAGCGCATCCGCGCGCTGCGGCGATCTTTCGCCGAGCGAATTTGGATCGGCATCGATGGCAACGGCGCCTACACACCGGACGAAGCGATCGAGCTTAGCCGCGCCTTGGTACCGTTTAACGTCGCATTAATCGAACAGCCGATCGATTACCGCGACCTGGACGGCTTGGCGCGCGTCACCGCCGCGAGCCCGATTCCGATAATGGCCGACCAGTGTGTCGACAACGCCAAGGACGCGCTGGAAGTATGCCAGCGCAAGGCCGCTCATGTCGTCTCTGTCAAGTTGACAAAGATGGGAACCATCGATGAATGCCGGCGCGTGTTTGAAATCTGCCAGGCCTTCGGCGTGCGAGTTCATATCGGCGGTTCCGCCGGTCCCGCGGTGGTTGACATTGCCGCGGCACACCTGGCAGCATCATTCCCGGCGGTCGATGAAGACTGTGAGGTTGGCGAGTTCCAAGCACTGACCGGCGAACCGACGAGCGGCGCTATCGTCAAGAATGGCTGTGTCGAAATTGGCAACGCGCCGGGCTGGGGGCTCAGCTTGGCGAGGTGAGAGGGAAATGGAATGATGGAGTACTGGAGCGTTGGATTATTGGGTTGCGGAAAACCCAGCACTCCATTACTCCACCACTCCATCACTCCAATTTTTCCACGGAGGTAATCATGAAGCGACTTTCATTCACAATTTTGGCTCTGATCGCAGTGCTATCCTTCGGCAGCGCCGACTGTCTCGCCGCCGCGGCAGGCGCTTCACTGGCTAAGGCAAAGCAGGACGCCGAGGCCAAAGGTTATACTTTTCT
>CAYZJE010000337.1:0-7626 GCA_964478485.1 uncultured Syntrophobacter sp.
ATAGCCGGCGAGCGGCCCTTCGATGGCGCCCTCGGCGCGCGCCAATGAGAATACTAATGACGTCGCGGCGCGCGACAGACCGAGCTCGTTGGTGATCGGTAGGAAGAAGATGGTGAAACCGTAAAGATGAAAACCGCCGCCGAGCATGCGGATGGCCGAGCCGGCGGCGACCATGCGCCAGCCGTAGAATGCGCCGCGCGCTTGATTCGACAATCGTTGGAAAATCGGCATGGAAGATCGGAGTAGAAGCCAGACGGAGATCGTGGCTCGGATTCAATCGGACTTCGCAGTCTGGCTCAAACTAGCTGAGAGCCAACGGCAATTCAACGCGATGCGGCACAACCGCAAGCGGAACTCGGAATATCTCCCGCAAAGAACGCAAAGGGCGCAAAAAAGAATTTAGCTTGGTAGGGGCGGGTTTGAAACCCGCCCTCCTAAATTCGGCGTGTCGTAAAATTTGCGCGCGCCGCGAAAATTTTCAATTATAGTAATACACGCTTTTTTCCAGACTGCGCTGGGAAAAAGAGGTTCGCCTTGTCGGCGAACAGCCGCAACCAAAGAAGATAGGAACTGTTCACCACGAAGGACACGAAGTTCGGAGTCTAAGGGAGCGCGGACATTCTTGTCCGCGTATTCTTGCGGGTTAGCTCGATGGTGCGCCCAGCGCACCCTACACGGGCCGCTTGATCTTTGGACTCTATGAAAAACTTGTTGGTGTTAGTTTTTGGATAGCAATTACAAAGAAGAGGTGAGTGACCATAAACCGCACAAAGATCACCACGGAAACTGTTTACGATCTGTGCTCTGCGCCACGGCGCTTGCCTCATCTAGGATAACTGCTAGCGCGGATTATTCGCGGTAAAACTGCAATCGCGGTGCAACCCTGCTACTCTGCGCGATAAAAGCCTCGCGCTGGCATTTATTTTATCTTGCCGAACACGGGAGACAAGCTGGTTATTTCCAAACAATAAATTTTCTCTGTTGACAAACTTCAATCTCAGGTCTAGCGTTTAAGCAGATTCATTGAACGCCGCTAGGCGTGGGGCCGGGTGGATCGCACGGCTTAGAGGCCCCTAAAGGTTGGAAAGGAGGTTCGTAATATGATGACTGGTGCTCCACCGGTGCAGCAAAGCCCGCTGTCAGTGGGCTGGCACGTGGCACGACCAAAGGCTCAGGACACACCAAGGGGTTGCTCCCACTAGACCTCAACCGACTTGCCTGTAGGCAAACAGTCGCTGCGGCGACAAAAAAGGAAGGTCGTAGATGGCATGAGACGCCGGCAAGGTGTCGCTGGGAATGCGGCCGAAACGACGTGACGCAAGGCGCTGACACACGGGACTAACAAGATTTACAATCAAGAATAGAATCAGGCGCAAAACGCGCAACAAAGGGCATCTCTCGCAGACGGGAGATGCCCTTTTGTTATTCTAAGGATGTGATTAGATGCTTGACGAGTCGGTATCAGACGAAGGGACCTCAGCTCTGATTCGCTGATGAAATAGGAGTCAATCTCTCGACTCTCACACAGGTATAGGAGCGTACTCCGTGCGGCTATCCCGGCGTATAATTATCCTGCGAATCGTAGAAGTTTCGAATTTCCCTCCACGTGCGCCGGACTTCTTCGTCGATATCGAATGCTCGCGCGTACTGCAACACGTCTTGCATCGAGACTAAGCCGGCAAGTTGATCCGATTCCCCAATGATCGGCATGTTGCGAATATCCCGGCGGTACATTTGATCGAGGACTTGTCCAATTGCGGCCGTGACGGGCATCGTGATCACGGGTGAAGTCATGACCTCCTTAAGCAGGGTCTTTCCGGTGTCAAGCTTCTTGGCCACAACCCGATTCAAAACGTCGCGTTCAGTAAAGAGCCCGACAGGTTTCAGCGCCGAGGTCGCGACGACGGCGCCGGTTGCTCTTTCATTCATTAACTCGACGGCGTCCCAGACTGATTCGGACTCATCCATCGACAAGGGCGCTTGTGAGATGATGCTGCCGATCGTCTTGTTTTCGTTCGGACCATGACCGAGCTCTACGGCTATTTCCAGTATACGCCGCATGGAAACAATACCGATAATGTTATCCCTCGTCCCAAGAACCTGAAGGTGGCGAATTTTCCCTTTGATCATCTCGCCCAATGCTTCGACGATGTGGGTGTCTTTAGCAACCGCGCGAAACGGCGATGTCATGACCTTCTCAACCGGGGTTTGCTCCGGATCCAGCTTATTATTCGCGACATGTTTTAGCACATGCCTTTCGGTAAAAATTCCCACTGGGGCATCGTCGCGGATAATGATGATCCGGCCTACGTCGCGTGCGACCATCTGCTGTATTACTTCCTGAACTGTGCTTGACGCGGCAGCCGATACGAGATCGGTCGTCATAATCTCACTGACCTTATTCGATAGCATGGAGCACCTCCGGGAAACATGTTGTCATAGCATCGGTTCGTTCATATTCTGAATTCCCCGTCTAACCCAAGGGCAGGGGATAGGTTCACGCGATCCGTTCTCACAGTTGGGCCTGGCCGCTCAAGCGCGATCCCAGATCTTCGAAACCGGCGGAGCTCACACCTCCTTTCTGAGCATCCTCGGTCTAACCCACGGCTCTCATAAGCGCGTGGATGGAACGGCCTTTCGACGGCCTAAACTCGTTGGTTATAAAGCTTTTCAGCGACTCATCGTTGGCGAATATCTTTTGGGCCCGCGTGGTGTCTACGCCAATGGCGATAATGTTCGGATCGTCGGTCCGCGCTTCGCGGAAAACGCCGTTCTGGATCATGCGGCTAACTGACAACCGATTATCGTTGGTCGGCGTCACGTAATGCACCAGATCGGTCTTATAACGATGCAGCAGGAAGAAATGCATCAGTGTCATGAGGCGCCGCGCGCGATACTTCTTCACGGTATTCTGATCCTTGACCGCGAGAAACTTTCGACCGGCTCTATCCTTATCCACGCGATAAATGATCTCGGCAATCTTGTCGCGGGCCTCATCGAAAACGTTGAGCATCATTTCTTCGGAACCCGCCCAGCGCTCTTTGATCTCGACGCTGAGTTCGCCCTCCTTATACACACCTTGCTTATTCCAATAGTCGGCCCACATGCGGAGCCATCTTTCCAGGACGCTCGTGGGCACCTCGATAGATTTTCTATGCTGGGTCTCCGTAGACTTGCCACCCATGGATGAAGTAGTCAGCGACGGCCCGCGTGCCGCACGCCGGAATCGATCCGCCCACGGCCCGCCAACGAACGTCTGCGGGAATTGCGCTGGATCATTGGCGAGGCGAAGCGAGCGCTGGATTAGCCGGACGAAACCGAGCACTCCCTCTTCTTTCAGCGCCCGCGCCAGGCGCCCATTCATCAAGGCTTCGGTTTGATGACCCGCATAGGTTATGAAGTTAAAAACGTAACCCATTTTGCCCAGCTCGGCGGCAAAGCTTCGGATCTGGTCGTCGGTAAATCCCCACGCATCCCAGTTCCATGACGGCGACAAGTTGTAGGCCAACAGCTTGTTAGGGAAGACCTCATGCATGGCTTCGGCCCAAATCTTGTCATCTTCCAAATCCGGCTTGGCCGTTTCACGCCAAACCAAATCGCAGAATGGCGCCATGGCCAATCCTCTGGCGGTTGCCATGTCACGCCCGCCCGTAACCTGATAAAAACCTTCCGGCGTCCTGGGCAAGTCCCAATCCCAGAAGACTTCGATACCCATGGACTTGGCCCGCTCACGGGCTTCGCCATAAGACACCTTGGCGGCAAATTTCCTCCAGCGTTCGACGGACATGGGAAGCGTGCCCTGGCTGCGAAGCCGCGCTTCCATGGCCTCAGCGACGGCTTCACAGTAGGTCTTTAAAACTGCCTTCTCCGCCCACGCCTCGCGGATCACGGCCAATACATGGTCGAGGGTTTCTTCAGCGACCTTCTTGGCTGTTACTTCGAGCGCCGCGAGCTGCTCACGCGCATCTCTCCGGCCCTTCCCCTCGCGACGGGCTTGTTGCCGAAGTTTTTTTAACGACGAGATCTCTTTATCAATGCGCGCCGTCGCTTCATCGACTCGAGAAGCGAGATGTTCTTTTCTCAGCCATTCCTGCGCGTCCCGATAGGCTTTGTCGGAGATCCTGTACAGTAAATGGCCGTTGATTTCTTTAAAACCCCGATCGTAAAACTTCTTGATGACCGCCAGATTGACATTCTTAAGGGGAACGATATCTGCGTTTGTCGCGCCAAATACAAAAAGATGATCGCGCTCGTCTTCCAAGCTGTCTATCGCCGTGGCGTCATTAGAGTCTGTCCGAGCAACGATCACGCCGGGGACGCCCAAGACGTCGAACTGCAGCCTTGCGGTATTGAGCCGCGCAATCATTTCGGTCGTGGAGACAAGGACCTTCTGCCCCTGATGACCGCAAACCTTGCAACCCGGTCTTTGGTCTTCAATGTGAATGGCACCGATCTTGTTTTCGACAAACTTCTTGACCAAGTTGCGAATATGATGCTCGCCTCCATGTCCGGTGTCGCCGTCGGGAATGATCATCGGCGGACTGAACTCGATAGCCGTAGTTTTTTTTCGCTGCGCCGAGGTCATTCTCATCCGATTGGACCTTTGCACTTCGTCCTGGTGCATTAAGGCGCGCACCCACGAGGCTCCTTCCTTGGGAACCCGATCCAGCGCGTAGTTCGCCAAGTCGGCGCCAGGATCTTCCGAGTCAGAACCGCGGGCTGAAGTGGACCATCCGCCGAGATAGAGAATCTTGATGCCCTCCATCACCGCGCGCACCGCTCCGGTCGATGAGAAAGGTCCGTAGGTAATTTCCTGCTTTTTCGTTTTGAACAACCGTTGCAGGTAATCGTACATCTTATCGGCCGCCTGCCTAGCAATAGTATAGTCTTCGCGGGCGCTGCCGCGGAGCGCGACGACCTCGTAGGCCGTGTGAAGCCGAGTGATTTGTCGGAATCGTTGGCTTTGAAACCAAATCTCGGTGTCGCGCAATTCCCTTACCCATTCGATCGCTTCGGTATCTCGCCGAGTATCCGGCCGGGTAACCTTATTCATTGTGCCAACCACCCAAATATTCTATTCACGCACTAACGGCGGACCGGTTTTAATGCCGTCTGCGGCAACTCTGGAAACCTCCAGAATGGCGACAATCCCGCGCCTTCAATTCCCAGCATTCGGCGAACGTTCGAAAGCTACCGGAATTATCGGGTCTTATTCAGTTTCGCAATCGGTTAGCGTTTACTTATGTCCCATCTGCTTAGGTCCCTTAAGTTTTGCGATAAACTCGGCAGTAGGAATTGCCGGCAGCGTAGTAATGCTGATTGTCCCCCGCGACCCCAAATCCACAGACAAATGAGCGACAGTCTCGTTGTCCGGTGCTTCGACAATACTGACAAAATCATAAGCACCCAGCACTACATACTGAGCCACGATCTTACAACCGAACGCAGCCACTTCCTTGTTAACCTCTTCCAGGTGGTCAGGGTTTTTGTGCAGCGTTTGCCTGCCCTCAGGGGTTAATGTACTAAGCAGGATATATCTTGGCACAATGTTTACCTTTCAGGTTATTGACCCATATTACCTTTGCCGACTTTTTCCGTTGTGCCGCAATCTTCCCAGTTGCGGCTCACTTACTTCACCTCGTAGCGCTTCACGGTAGCTCGACCGCCTTGCAAAGCGCGGGAGTGATTCTGAATCTCCGCGTGCGCTTCGCTGTTGCGGTATTTGTCGATGCTCGCCTGGCCATCCCATTCAGAATAGGAGATAAATTCGCCCGGTGCGTCAGCGCATTCCAAAAGCTTTTCGGACAGACACCCCGGCTCCTTAATCATCAGCGGAGCGCAGTGGTTTTTCCAAAGACGGACCGCATCCATAACCTGATCGGGCTTCACGCTAACGTAAATGAGTCTTACAATCGACATAGTGACCTCCTGGTTATTAAATCAAGGCTAAGCAGATCAAACGTTGGAAGATTTTACTTCAAAGTGCTTGACCCAGTATTCGCCGGAATACAACTTTTCCGCATCCCGCGCCAACTCCTGCCGTTTCGTGCTCTTGACGTAGTTTTCCATGTCTTCTTTGGTTTCCCAGAGGCTTATCGATATGCCTTCGTCCGGGTTCTCCAGACTGCGCAGCAAGCGACGTCCGGTGAAGCCTTTCACGCCGTCGGTACTCGATATTATCTTTTGATCATAGTAGCGCTCGTATTCGTCCCACATTCCCATCTTAATTTTGCCCCAAAGAACTCTTGCGTACATAAGCACCTCCTTGACTAATTTTTATTATGGCAATTCATGGCAAAGTGACAATTAATTAATGCACTCCTAACAAGCTAAATTAAGGATATTATTTTAGCGCGAAGGATTTTGCCACTGGCTATCGTCCCAGGCGTTAGAGCTGCTCAAGATGCTCAGTTTCCGATGCGAGCATATCCTCCAACCGTATCACCAAACCTTTGTCGCCGAACTCCGATGCCTGATCGATGCGTTTGGCGTAATTACTTATGATCTTGCGCTCGGCGGCGATATTCTCCTGCAAAAGTTGCCGGGCGGCTGCCAATTCTCCAGGTATAGCTGGCCGGATACGCACCTCGTCGCCGAGCGCGACTATCTTGTCGGCCAAAAACATGGCGTGCTCTAGCTCACTCGGCATTTCTTTTTTCGTTAATTCTCGAAGCTCGTGGCCGAGCAAGCCGCGACCTGCCGCAGCGTGATACACACCCCTTAGAATTGTTTCTAGCTCGAAGTTTAGATCCTCATTCAAGCCGTCGATGAGTTCCGGGCTCGATGCGGTTTGGTTAGCCAAAATGAGGTACTTCGCCATATCGCACCTCCAAGAAATTTATTCTGGGGGGAGTGACCATAGGACGAACGGAGCGACAATTCAAGGGAATTATTGTGTAAGTCCGTGAATCTGCCGATGAGAGGAAACGGGTATCAGGTCTAACAATCACTGACTACTTAAACGATGTCGTTCATAGCTTTCATCCTCGCGTGCGGCGGTCTGAGCGGGCGGCGATGAGGTCGGGTTGATCTTGTTTTTGATCGACGGCGCGGTTTGCGCGGACTGCGTCGTGTCGAGGCCGATGGCAATTTCGCTGCTGCGGTAACAGGGCGCGATGAATCGCGCCCCTACAAATGCGTTCGTCCCGGCGTTAGCCGTTGCACGTGACCCACTGGCGCGGATAGGCGTTGAGGCTCTCACAGCCGCTTTTCTTCACCACCAGCGTCTCGCCGAATTGCAGGCCCATTTTTTCGTCGTAGGTCATCAAATTAGGCTGGATGACGATCACCATGTTTTCCCGGAAGGTGATCTCGCGCGAGTCGTGGCGCTTGCGGGTTTTGGTTTGGAAGATCGGCGGGTACTGATTGACGCCGTGGACTAAATCGTCGTAGGTGCTGTAGCCGCGCTGGTGGATAATTTCCGCCGCTTCTTCGGCTTGTGTCGTGGTGGCGCCGTCTTTGATCACCTTCGAGAGCAGGTCGAACGCTTCCATCGCCGCGTCGTGCATTTTTTGCCACTCAGGCGTCGGCCCCTCACCGATGGAGAAGGTCCGATGAATTTGTCCGCTGTAGCCCGAAAAGGCGCCGCTAATTTCCGTGATCAGCGCGTCGCCTTTCTGCAACTTT
>CAYZJE010000338.1:0-5426 GCA_964478485.1 uncultured Syntrophobacter sp.
ATCATTGGACCACATGCAGTTGTCTGCACCCCACCAATTGAGGATATGGCCGCCGACGGCGTCGTTGAAGAACGTGGTGTAGATTTGTTTATGGAAGTACTCGCTGGGCAGTTTCTTGATGGCGAGGCCTGCGCGGTTGGCGCCGTGGCGCTTGAAATAATAGTCCCACTGCTCCAAGACAAACGGGATCCAGCCCAGCTCGTTTTCGACCAGGACAATTTTTAGCTTGGGGAAGCGCTCAAGCACACCGGAATAGATCAGCTCGTAAAGGCTATCGACCGACTGGAACAGTTTCATGTTGACGCTATTGTGCTCCGCGGTCATGCCGGTTGGTGTGTCTCCGAGACCGACCGAACGGCTACGGCTGTAACCATGGCCGCTCAAGATATGCAGGTTGACCGACATGTCAAGGTCCTGAGATGTCGCCCAAAACTTGTCATAGTGCGATGAGGAAAAGGGCAACTCCGGCGGCGGCACCTGCCAGATCACCGAGCCGCGCATGCCAGCCTTGCGGCAACGTTCCAGCTCTTTCACGGCGCCGTCGATGTCGTACATCGATAACATCGAAATGCCGATCAGCCGGTCGGGTGCGGCGCTGCAGTAGTCAATCAGCCAATCGTTGTAAACTCGGCAGCAAGCCCCTTCCAAGTCGTGATCGTCGAGGCTCAAGCACTTCAAACCATGGGTCGGATAGAGCACTTCGGCGCTGACACCGTCGGCGGCCATTTCGGCGACGCGCTTGTTCTTGTCCTGCGCACCACCGGGCGTGTCGTTCGGGCGTTGACCGCCGAAGTCCGGCGCCCGGTCCTTGTATGGTTTTGGCAGTTCTTTTTGCCATAGTCCTGCCGGCTCAATGACATGCGAGTCTGAGGAGATTAGCAATTCATTGGTCGGCGCGTTCTTCGCTGTGCCGTAGGTTCTTTCGATAATGCCCATGGTTTTGACTCCTTTGCTGCTCTTTTCAATAGCTCAGTCGCGGGCCTAAGTGCAAGAGAATAGAAAATTGATATTGGAGAATGGAGAATTGATAATAGGCGTGGCCGCCGGCAAATTTCCAAAAGTGTGGAACCGTGCCTTTAGCCATCATGAGTGAGTCCTTCGGAGGCGGAGTTTGCGAAGGATCAGGAAAGAAAAATAAACGACCGCGAGCGCCATCAACAGTGATAGGAAGACCGCGACGCGGGACAGTTCGGCACGCTCGGCCGGTTCCTCCCATGTAGGCGCCGCTGCTAAATCGGTCTGGAAGCTCGCCTTGGCGAAATCGTAGACGTAGACGTTTTGCCAGTCGAAGCAGGCGAGGGGTTGGGCAAAGTGTATGTCGTCTCTGCGGGTTTCGGCGGGAACATCGCTTGCCTTGTAGATACAGGTTTTGAATTCCAGCGCGACATTCTTTACGCCGGTTCCGGTAATGAACGCGCCGGCGGGATAATCGGTCATGTAAACAACCGGCTTTCTCGGCTTCTGGGCGCCGTAAAACTTCTGGGTCCGGTTATCGTAGGAGCCGGGTATATTCCATCTCATTAAGTAATGTCTGCCGTATTCGGGATCGCTGTTGTAGGCGGGATCGGTGTCCTGCGAATCGATCACCCACTGGGAAAAGCAAAACGGTATATTTTCCCCGAAGCTCGGTACGACGTCGCTGATGTTCCTATCGATCTTGCCACCGCGGCTCTTGGCCGTGTGAAAAACACAGCCTTTCTTGAACTGGACGATGGCGTATTTTTCCAACGCCGCCACCGTATCGGTTTCGTATTCCATGATCACGCCATTGCCATACGTGGGGTTATGAGGGTCGTCGCTAAACCAAATTTCGTTGACGACTTTTGTCAGGGTGAATTTTTTGAGATCGCAGGTGGCGGTCGAGCGACAATGCGGATTTAGAAAGACCTCTTTGGTTTCCGAGAGCGTATGAACATGGCCTTTGGCGGTGAAGTCCGCATAAGAAATCCCCTCAAGCGAAAAAATCACCAAGATGAATGAAAAGCAGAAATATTTATTCATTGGCGTTTGGAACGTCAGCCTAACGGATAGATCTCTTAGCTGTCAACGGCCATAGCCATAAAGCAAAAATTCAATTATCTTGCCGTCAGAAGTCGACGCTGTTCAAGAACACAAGTGCGCCGATGGGAGGAACCAAATGACTGAGATTTTACCTACTTCTGATAGCGATAGCGGCACGGCGCCGCGCGGATCGTCGAACATTCGCCATCTTTGCCGCATGGAGCTTGCCGGCGGCGGGCAGATCGCCATTGACGGCACCTACGCTTACGTCGGCCATCAACACCGGCCGCAGGGAACCACGATCCTCGATATTTCGGACCCGCGCAAACCGAGGACGCTCAGCACGCTCACGCCGGGTCATCCATTTTCGCACTCGCACAAGGTGCGGGTCGTGGGTGACTTGATGATTGTGAACTCCGAATACGAGCACGGCCCCGGGAGTAACCGCGCTGAGTACAGCGACGGCGGCTTTCGCATTTACGACGTAAAGGATCGGACCAACCCCAAGCTCGTGAGCTTTGTCAAAACCCACGGCAAAGGCGTGCACCGCTTCGACGCCGACGAGAACTACGCTTATATATCGACGGAAATGGCAGGCTTTGTCGGCAACATTCTTGTTATCTACGACATTCGCAATCCGTCGAAGCCGGTGGAAGTTTCGTGCTGGTGGATGGAAGGGCAGAACGTCGCGGGCGGCGAGACGGCGAACCCGAAGCGGGCTGAGCATCGCCTGCATCATGGGATGCGTTGTGGCAGCGAGATATATGCCGGCTGCTGGATGTCGGGGATATCGATCATCGATGTAAGTGACATCAGCAAGCCGCGCACGCTATCGCGCTACGAGTACGACCCGCCTTGCCCGGAGCCGACGCATACATTCCTCAAGGTGCCGCATCCGATCGGCGGCAGATCCATCGCCGTATCGACGGAGGAGGAGCGGGCGCACCGGGGCGCCGACGCCGGTAAACCGCACGCGCCGCTGCGCACCTGGGATGTGAGCGATCCGAGTCAGCCGAAATTGCTTCATACCCGCTACTTACCGGAAGCGGCGACGCCTTACCCTGCGGATAAAGTGCGCTTTGGCACACACCAATTGCGCGAGCGAGTGGACGAGGACAACCTGCTCTACGTGACCTGGTTCGCCGGCGGGCTGCGCGTCATCGACATCAGCGATCCGGCGAACCCCAAGGAGCGCGGCTATTTCATCCCCAAACCCGGCGACGGCGTCGCCGCGCCGCTGACCAACGACGTGGTCAAGGACAGCCGCGGTCTGTTGTGGGTCACCGACAAGGAGCGCGGGCTGGATGTGATCGAATTCCGGGGCGATGCATGAAAGACGAAAGGGGGCGATTCTTGAATCGCCCCTACGGAGATTCGGAACAGGGGTGTGACCGTCGGTCCTTGCGGCTGAAGGGCTACGATTATTCACAAGTCGGAGCCTATTTCATTACCGTTTGCACGCAAGATCGCGAATGTTTGTTTGGAAATGTAGTAAGCAGCGAAATGCAACTTAACGATGCGGGACGGATGATCCAGGAGAAATGGGAAACATTGGCAGAGCGGTTTTCTGAGGTCGAATTGGACGCGTTGGTCGTCATGCCTAATCACGTCCATGCCATCATCGCCATTGCAATCGACGCGATTGTAGGGGCAGGCCTTGTGCCTGCCCGTCGGGCAACCACAAGGGTTGCCCCTACGGTGGGGGATATCGTGGGAGCATTCAAATCATTGACGACGGTTTCATATACGCACGGCGTCAAACAGCTCGGATGGCCTGCCTTTCGCGGAAAATTGTGGCAACGCAACTATTACGAACACGTCATACGTGATGAAGAATCTCTGCGGCAGATTCGGCAATACATCGCCGACAACCCGGCGCAATGGGATTTTGACCGAGACAATCCGGCGGCGTTGGTGCCGCAAAAACGAAATGACGGTAGGGGCGATTCATGAATCGCCCCTACGGGATAGGATTTGAATCATGGCAAAATCACTGCGTACGTTTCTCGAAGATATGCGCCGGGCGTATCCGAGCGAGGTCGTCTCAATTTCCAAGGCCGTCAATCCGCTGACCTATGATATCACCGCCATCGTCAAGCAGCTCGGCGCGCTGAAGAAGTTTCCGGTTTTAATATTCGAGCATCCGCTCAATGCCCATGGGCAACCGACGGATATGAAAGTTGTGATGAGCGCGGAGAACTCGCAAAAGAAAATTCAGGTGGCGCTAGGCCTGGCGCCCGACATGGACCGCGCGGAAATGTCGCGGGAATGTTTGCGCCGGGAAGCCGGTAAGATCGGGCCGGTGATCGTGTCCAAAGACGCCGCGCCGGTAAAAGAGATTATTTGCATCGGTGAAGAGGTCGATCTCTATGAGCTGCCGTTGCTCAAGCATCACGAGATGGATGGCGGGCCATATATCGACATGTCGAGCGTCGCCAAGGATCGTGCGAGCGGCATCTACAACTGTTCGTATCACCGCATGGAGGTGAAGGATCGCCATCACACCGGTTTCTTGATGTCGCTGCAACATATGTGGCGCATCTTTCGCGGCTACGAAGAGGCCGGCCAAGAATGTCCCGTGGCGACCGTGATCGGGCACCATCCGGCTTATCAGATGGGCGCGTGCTACGGCGGGCCGTTCGAGACTAGCGAATACGATATCATCGGCGGCTACATGCAGGAGCCGCTGCGGCTTGCGCCGTCGGAAACTTGGGGCGAGCGCTTGCTCGTTCCAGCCGACGCGGAGATCGTCATCGAGGGCGCCCTGTTGCCGGGCAAGCGGATGGTCGAAGGACCGTTTGGCGAAGTGAACGGTTATCTTGGCGCACAGGGTTATCAGCAGTCGGCGCATTACGAAGTACGCGCGATCACGCGCCGGCGCGGCGCGCTGCACACTTCCATTCTGACGCCGGAAGGGGACAAGCCTTGGATGGACCTGGCGCGCGAAGGCGCGTACCTGCGGCGCGCCCGGGAAGCGGTGCCGAACGTGCAAGTGGTGTGCGCCAGCGGGCGCCACGCGCTGCTCAATGTTTTTATCTCGATGAAAAAGCTTTCCGAAGGCGATCCGGGCAGGGCGGCGGCTGCAGTTCTAACCTGGGATTGGTGCAAGAATGTTTTCGTCTTTGATGATGATATTGACGTTTACAATCCGACGGAAATTCTGTGGGCGCTGGCGACGCGCGTTCAGCCGCACCTGCAAGTGTCGATCATCGACGAGATCATGCGTGGCAGTTTGATCGACCCGTCGATGGTCGATGCGCGCAAAACTTCCGCAATGATCATCGATGCCACCAAACCTCTCGACCGGCCATTCTCACCCGTGTCCAGATGTCCTGATGAAGCGCTGGCGCGGATTCATTTGGAAGATTTCGTGCCGGGTGAGGTGTTGCACCATATTCCCATCGATAGAACCACTTATTGGGCGT
>CAYZJE010000339.1:0-6868 GCA_964478485.1 uncultured Syntrophobacter sp.
TGGCGTCAAGGGGCGTGCCCTTGGCGACTTCCGCGGCCTCGGCGACAACCCTTGCCGGGCCCGTCACGATCAAACATGCGATAGCGGTAACCAACCAGCGTCTAAAAATCATAGCGGCTCTCCTTACTCGTGAATCGAAATGGAAATATTTTTACCCGAAATCATTCTTGGGTCGCCAGCAGCGATCGAAATTCGCGCATGTCCTTGACGTTTTCCAGCTGCGCGATCGCCCGTATAAGCGCTTCGCTTTGATCACGGCCGGTGACGGGCGCAACAAGATCTCGAGCCTTGGCTTCGACTTCATCGGTGCTTGCGGGATTTTCCGGAGTGCCGCGATAGGTCATCAGCCGTTTGGCGAATCTCTGTCCCGCGCGCGTAACGATCGTCAAGTCCACCTGTCTGGGGAACTCCGCGTCCCGCAGAGCGGCATCTCCGACCAGCTCGATGCGTGATCTTAAATCATGCACCGACGAAAGGTTCAACAAGCTATCGTCATGAGCGGTCGCGAAGGTTATTTTCCCATGGACCAAAGCCACAGCGAGAATATGCTGCAGATTGATGTCCAGTATATCGCGGTTGTTCACCGTGGCCGCCCGTTCTACCGGCAGGCGCACGACAACGCGCTCCACAGCTTCGGCGCTGAGTGGATGCTCCGCCATGATGGCGAGCAGCGCTTCGAGCGGCGCCTGGATTGGCGACCCGACCGAGAACTGTTTGATGCTCGTCTGCACGATCTCGAAGTTCTTGCCGAGATCGCGAACCAGTTCTTCCGGTCGGGGGTCCGGGGAAAATGCCTGCAAAAAGTTGCGCTCTCCGACAAAAGGGTCGGCAGTGCCGCAAGCCCCGGTTTGCGCCAAGCGCGCAGCCGTGACACCGTTGCGCGCCGGCATGCCGCCGAGCACAAACGCCTTTTCGACGTGGTCCTGAGCCCTTATATAGCTGCCGATGCCGGCCGCTTGTTGAGCCGCATAAGACAAAGCACAACCCACTTGGCTGGCGTCGAGCCGCGCTATCGATGCGGCGGCGGCCGCCGCACCAAACACATTGCCGAGGCTGCGACTACTGTGCCCCTTGGCCGAAACCGCTTTCGGCTGGAGCGCCCGGCCGACGCGACAACCTACGTCGTAGCCGACCACCACGGCTTTGAGAAATGCTGTTCCATCGCTTGCCGCTCGCTCCGCCATCGCCAGCGCCGCGGCAATCACCGCGCAGCCGGGGTGAGTTCCGGAGGCCGCGTGGGAATCGTCGGTCTCATCGGCGTGCGCGGCGGTCCCGTTTGCCAACGCGGCAAGACTCGCGTTCGCGAAGAGCGCGCTGCCCGCCACCTGCGCCTCGGCAGGGCCGCCTTCGCTGCGAACATATTGCCGCATGAATTGCCCCGGTCTAAGCGTGGAACCCGAGATCATGGCTGCGAAGGTATCGAGGATGTGATGCTTTGCCTGCACAAGAACCTCACTGGGCAGAATCAAATCTTGTGACGCCGCGATATAATCGCGCACGATTCTCGTGCAGTCTGAAACGTTGGTCACCGGTGTTTCATCCCTAACCACCTGCTATCCGTCTCATTGGCCTAGCGCGGCGCAGCCGCAACCTAAACTCGGAATATCTCCCGCAAAGACGCAAAGGCCGCAAAGGTGACGGGCGTCGGCCCGTCATCCCGAGCGAAAGCGAGGGATCTAAGAAAGATTTCTCCCTTTGGTCGAAATGACAACGACTCCGAACTTGGCGTACTTTGCGCCCCTTCGACGTTGCTCAGGACATGCTTGGCGGGAGTCAATTCCCGTGTTCGAGCATTCCAGATCGCCGAAAAATTTGCGCATACCGCGCAAACTTCTATCTATTGAACCTTGGACGGTGCGACGAGAGTCTCCATGAGCGCGCCGACGTTGTGAAGTTCTTCAAGGTGCAAAATCATATCCGCTGCCCGGCGGGCCTTTTCCTCCCCTACCACGTCGTCCGCCAGCGCGTGGAATTTCTTGGCAATATCGGCTTCGCCCACCGGGTTCTGCGTGTGGCCTGGCCCGTAGGGGATCGCCGCGCGAAGAGTTTTTCCCTGGCGCAGCGTGACCTCCACGGCGGCGCCCATTTTCTTCGGCAGTTTGTCATCGCGGTGAAAGATCACCCTTTTCATCAAATCAACGACGGCGGGTTCCTTGAGCTTGTGCTCTTCAAAATGGGGCAACCAAACCGTCCCGTCGAGGAAAACTCGCGACACGCAATAGGTTACGCTGTGGTCGGCGTCTTCCCGCGTGGACACTCCGGACTTTTGAAACCGCAGCTGTTGGGTATAGCCGAATTCGCTAAGATAGACGTCGATTTTCTCGATCTCCGCGGCCTTAACTCCCTGCTGGTAAAGCTCGACGGCGGCCGCGATGGGCGCTTGGGCGACAAACAAACAGGGCCAAACCTTGATGCAACTCCGCAGGATAGAAAACTCTCCGTTGTGCCGGCGCACGAACTCCGGCTCGAAGTTTCCGACCACGACGTTGCCAAAGCCGTACTCGCCGTCGATAACGCTCAGGGGGCCGGTCACGCCGGCGCGGGCGAGCAGGGCGGCGAAGCTCCCCATCTTCGCGCTCATGGCCTCGGCGGCGGCTTTCCACATCGACAGTTGGCCGCGCCTGACCTCGGCCAGTGTGTTGGCGTGAGCCGCGGCGATGGCCAGCCCATGCGCCATTTGCGCCACCGAAAGACCCATTAGTTTCCCCGCCGTTGCAGCCGCCGAGTAATGCTCCAACGTGGAATTATCCCAACCGTCCTTGCGATCCTCGCAGGCATCGCACAAGCGAAGCTGCATCTCGTAGGCGACGTTGGTGGCGAGTATGAGTTCCTTTCCCCCCGCTCCCGTCGCTTCTCCCACCGCAAGTACCGTCCCGATGTTGGTGCTGGGATGGCTGCCGACGTCGGTGTAATCGTTGAAATCCAGGTAGCGCGCGGCCAGCGAGTTGATGAACGCGCCGAGTTCCGTGGAGGTCCGCCAACTCGCTCCCAAGGGAGTGGCAAGCGGGTTGCCTCCCTGCTCCCGAGCCACCTGGCGAGCGAGGCGCACCGGCGGCGCATCCAACGCCGCCAGCGCGCAACCCAGCGTGTCCAATAGAATCAACTTCGTCCGAGTGATGACTTCGGACGGCAGCGCTTCGTAGCGAAGGTCACAGACCCATCGCGCCATGTCTTCAGCTAATGTTGTCATATGTTCGACCCATACCTTGCGCCGGCGCGGGATGTCAACCGAATCGAAACCGAGTGTGGAGCTAGCCTGGATTATTCACGCTACGAGGAAACATGTCGACACTCTATCGATCGAGGTGTGACCCTCTATCCGCGCTGACGCTCGGAATTTCAAATTGCCAATTTCAGATTTCATATCTGGTATTTGAGATCTGCGATTTGCCATCCCGAAGGTCCTGCCTTCGTTCCGGAAGGGTTGCAGCTCGATCGCCGTTTTACCGCGAATAATCCGGGCTTGGTAACGGGAAGTACAAAGACTTCAACAATCACCATCTGACCGAGAAGCTCCAAGAGCAAGAAAAGATCAAGCTGTGCCGGGGGCGTAATGCCGTTTTCGCCATGGGACCGAAGGCGCTAGCCATTTCTGACGAAGAACGCCGCCAGCTTGGCGAGTGCATCAGATCGCCAAAAAAATTTAATTTTTGTCCACTCGAGGAAAGCCGAGAGCTTTCACAATGTCCTCTTCATACTTGCTCATTTTCACGTAGTGATCCCACGCGACGAGGGAAACCTTTCTCCCCTTGGCCAATTGTTCATGCTTCGAGCCCGAACTAAAGATCGATGCCGCCAGATCCAGGTCATCCCTTATTTTCTGACCTTCAGCTCCGGCTTGGAACGCCAACCATAAGAGTCCCGCGTGCGGATTTTCCGACGTAGCCAGAACCCCTTCCGTCTCGCTGAGCCGAATAGGCAGCGGCTCAACAATTTTTAGTCCCAAGACACCGGCAACGTCTTTCTTCTGAACCCTGACGAACGTCTTGTAGTTTTGTCCCAACGCGATCGGGAACTGCCCCATCATTAACTGGGTGATGATTTGGGCGTCTCCACGCATCCAAACAGGTTTCTGCTCCGCCAACCTCTTGGAAAATTCCAAGGTTTTTTCGATCCCCCAGGCGGGTACAAGCGTGGCCAACAGCTTCGGCCGTATATCGGTGGCGAACTTCCTGTCTTTGAATTCAGCCTTTAGAAAGTCTTCCCACTCGGTCGGTATTTTCTCGCCCGAGATCAATTCCTTGTTGTATGCCACGATTTGAGCGTTGCTTTGGAGAGCGACGATGTGCCGGTTATAGGGGTCCACCAAACTCGGGGGGATTTTCAGTACACCTTGTTGGGCCATCCCCAATACATCAAATTTCTTTTGATAGGGAAGATACTCCGGGTAAAAATCAGGGGCCAGATAGTTCACATCCCATTTGGCAAGGCCCGCCTTCATTTCAGCGAGCACGCGCAGATAAACCTCGGTGCCGTCAATCCCCTCCGGGCGGAGATTTATGAATGGGTATTTCTTTTGGAAAGCTTCAGCCGTAGCCTTGAGAACACTCGGATCTTCAGCGCTTAAGATGCGCAGCCTCGCTTCTTTTTTTGCTTGAGCCACGATCTCGTCCAAACTCGTGATAAATATGTACCCTTTGGATTCCGCTTCCTGTTTTGCCTTGAGCAAGGGCGGCGCCGCGGCAGCCAAGAGATCGAAAGTTTGTAGACATAAAACAGTGAGAACAGCCGCCAGCCCAAGTACCCTTGTCTTCATACCTGCTCCTTCAGATTTACAGTTAAACAATGAGAACTCACCAGAGCCCCCCGGATCTATGTGATTTCACGGATTTATCTGGTTCATTGACAGGTGTCAATCACGGTGATAAGGCAGCGTTCAACAAAATTTGTTGGTGGAGCTAAAAGGAGAAAGATTCATGTCTTATGACTTGCTGGTCAAGAACGGTCGCATTATCGACGGTTCCGGCATGCCTTCCTTTCATGGCGATGTTGCGGTTATCCGCGGCAAAATCGCAGAAATTGGCCGGTTTAATGGAACGGCCAAGCGGGTCATCGATGCTCAGGGGATGGTCATTGCTCCTGGGTTTATCGACAATCATTGTCACTATGACGCTCAGTTGACATGGGATCCGCTATGCACATTTTCATGCCATCACGGTGCTACCAGCGTGATCATTGGCAACTGTTCCCTGACCTTGGCGCCGGCTAAGCCCAAAGATCGCGAGAAAGTGCTGGGCATGCTCTCGCAGGTCGAGGCCATCCCATTGGACATCCTGCGCGCGGGAGTTTCGTGGGATTGGGAAACAGTTCCAGAGTACATGGATGTGATCGGTCGGCGCATTGGCGTAAACGTTGGCATGCTGGTCGGCCATTCGCCCCTTCGGCTATATGCGATGGGAGAGGCCAGCCAGGAGCGAGCAGCGACAATCGACGAATTAGAAACGATGCGACGAGTTCTTCGTGAGGCACTGGAAGCTGGAGCATTGGGCTTGTCCGTCACACGCAACCGAAGCCACTTCGACGTCGAAGGAAAACGCATTCCGGCTGCGGTGGCTCCGGAAGAAGAACTCATCGCCCTGGCGGGCGTACTTAGAGAGGTAGGGACCGGAGCTATCCAGAGCGGTGGTGGGGCCGCTTTCGAGCTTAAGAATCGTTTAATGAGCCGCCTCTCCGAGGCCAGCGGTCGAAGCGTGGTTTACAATCAGATCCAGCAGAGCGCTTTTGCTCCGGAAAAGTGGAAAGAGCATCTTTCGATCGTGCAAGCAGCCTGTGAGCAGGGAGTGCGAGCACTTCCCTTAGTCAGCCCTACGGTCGTCGTCCAGCATTTTACCATGAAAAATTGTCAAATCTTTCGTCAGATGCCGACATGGTTGGCCATAATGCAATTGTCCGACGAGGAAAAGCTCAAGGCCTATGGAGATGCCGAGATGCGCGAGAAATTGCGCGCAGACCTGGATCTAGCGGATTCCGGCTTCTATAAAAGATGGGACCTCGTCATCGTGGAGGAGCCCTCCCTGGCAAAAAACCGCGGGTTAAAAGGGAAACACATTGCCGAGACGGCTAAAGCACAGGGTAGAGATCCTTTTGATTTTTTTGTTGAGATGGTGGTGGAAGAAGAACTGAACACCCGGTTTGCTTTCGGCAACCGTAACACCGACCGCGATGCGGTGGGTCAGCTTCTCAGAAGTCCTTACACCGTCATAGGACTTTCCGATGGGGGAGCCCACGTGCAATTTCACTCTGAAGTGGGTTACAGTACGCAGTTGCTAGGCTACTGGGTGCGCGAGCAAAAAATTATGTCGCTGGAGCAGGCTGTGCGGCGTTTAACTTTTGATCCCGCGGCCGCCTTTGGCATCCACGATCGAGGACTTTTAAGGCCCGGCCTAGCGGCCGACATCGTTGTCTTTGATCCCGACACCGTGAATCCTGGGAAGGAAGAAGTCGTGCACGACTTGCCGAACAACGGCTGGCGCATTCGGCTCCTGGCCCAAGGAATTCATTACACATTGGTGAACGGAGAGGTCCTAATGGAACACGGCCAACACACGGGAGCCACTCCGGGACGGATGCTCCGTAATGCCCGCTACCACGCCCTCCACAACGGCTTTGCATAAACTTATGGCCGAGACACTTGAGACCGATCGTTGAATCCGATTCCTCAGTATCCCAAACGATTTACCAGCGCTGAGACCCGCTCAAATTGCTCTTTAAGCTCCGGTCGCTGCCTAAGTTCGTTAGAGGCATCCGATACCAGATCGAGCGCACAGACATCTTTGATCGCGGGAACATCATAATTGAGTTCTCCGGCGGCTTTTTCTTCGGCGAGAAGATCTTCGAAACCCGTCGCTCGCCCATCGATGGGGAAAGG
>CAYZJE010000340.1:0-3544 GCA_964478485.1 uncultured Syntrophobacter sp.
TGTGTCGCAATACCGTTCATGGTTCGAGAACCTCACCACGAACGGTATTGCTCGATCGCGAATTCAACTACTTATCCGTTCGCCCTGAGCGTGTCGAAGGGCTCCGAGTGAATTGCGACACAGTCTCTTGCGGGAGAAGGCCAGGATGAGGGGTAAAATCAATTCAGCACCCTCACCTTTGTCCTCTCCCGTCAAGGGAGAGGAATGAGAACCCGATCTCAAATTATCTTCCGCGCGAGCCGCCATATCTTTTCACCAAGCAGTGGCACCTCGGTCGCTCTCACTCCGATCGCGGCGAACACCGCGTTACCGATCGCCGGCGCGACCGGAAGAATGCCGCCTTCGCCCATGCCCTTGGCGCCGTAGGGGCCGGGACCGCCGCCGCCTTCCATGACGAAGGTGGTAAATGTCGGCGGCAGATCGCTGAAGCGCGGCAAACAATAGTCAATAAGACTGCCGTTGAGCAGTTGGCCGTCCTGATAAGCGAGGTCTTCGAACAGCGCCTGACCCAGGCCGAACACCGCCGCGCCTTCGTCCTGGGCGTGGCATTGTAGCGGATTGATCATCTTGCCGGCGTCGGTGAGCGACACATAGCGCAACACTTCTACGGCGCCGGTTTCCACGTCCACTTCGACTTCCGCCGCGCCGAAACCGATCTCCCAAAACGGCGACGGGAAGCCCAGCGGCACGTTGTTATCCTTTTCGATTTTGAAATAGCCCCGTCCCCAGATTTCTCCTTCCGACTCGCGAAAATGGCGCTGCATCACTTCGCGAAAGCTGAGCCGCTGCTCACCGCAAATCGCCATGCCGTTGTCCAAGCGAATATCCGCAGCCGGAGCTTTGAGAACCGCCGCGGCAGCTTCGAGAAATTGCCCGCGCGCGTCGCGCGCCGCCTTGAGCACCGCCTGGCCCATGATCGAAGTCGCGCTGCTCGCGTTGGTGCCCTTATCGAAAGGCGTGTAGTGGGTATCTAATGCAGCGACCCGCACTTGTGCCGTCGGCACCGACAACTCTTCGGCGACGACCTGCAAGAATGCCGTGCGCATACCCTGGCCGACTTCAACCGAACCGGTGGAAAGGAGCACGCTGCCATCGAAGAAAATTTTCACCGCCGCGTTGGCCGGTTTGTTGGTGCCGCCGCCGTCTTTCATCGCTGTGGCGATGCCGATGCCGCGGCGTTTAGTCCTGTCGTCCGTTTGGCTGTTCGCCCGCGCGTCCCAACCGATCGCTTGCGCGACGCTCTTCAAACCCGCCTTGAGATCGCAATCGATCGGCGTGTCGCCGTCGGAAAAACTTTCGCCCCGCTCCAGCAAATTTTTCATTCTGATTTCGAACGGATCGATGCCGAGGCGCGCGGCGATCATGTCGATTTGGGTCTCATAGGCGAACGCCACCTGCGGCCCGCCAAAACCGCGGAACGCGCCGCCGGGAACCGTGTTGGTGTAAACCGAGTACGCGTTGGTCAGCACATGGGGAATCCGATAGGGCCCATGGGCGCGGTATCCGGCCTTCTCGGTCACCGACGGCCCGGAGTTGGCGTAGGCGCCGCCGTCGAGAAAGATTTCAGAGTGGCGCGCCACCAAGCTGCCGTCTTTCTTGACGCCGGTCTTAAGGATCATCTTGGCGCGCGGTTGGCAAATGGTTTTAAATGTTTCCTCGGCGCCAAACGCGAGCCGCACCGGCCGGCCGCACAAGCGCGACAAACACGCGGCGATGCCTTCGGTTTTGATGCCGCTCTTGGCGCCGTAACCGCCGCCGACGTGGGGCACGATGATGCGCACCGCGCTGAATGGCAGGCCGAATATTCGCGCCAGCTCCTGGCGCACCGGAAACGGACTCTGCGTCGCCGACCAAACGGTCAGCGTCTCCGCCTCGAAGTGAGCGACGCAGACGTGAGGTTCCATCGGATAGTGCTGCGCGCTGGGGAAATAGAGCGTGTCTTCGAAAATCAGCTCCGCCGCGCGGAACCCTTCCTCAACGTCGCCGCGCCGATGCTCGAAGTGCAACAAAATGTTGCTGTTGTCGTGGATGATATGCGCCCCGCCGCGGCCATAGCCCGGGTCCTTGCGGCCTTCGAGCTGCTCATGAACCAACGGCGCGCCGTCTTTCAGCGCGTCATCGATGGACAACACCGCGGGTAACTCTTCGTAGTCGACTTCGATCAGCCGGGCCGCCTCTTCGGCAATTCCCGCATCCGTCGCCGCCACCGCCGCCACCATGTCGCCGGCGTAGCGGACTTTGTCCGTGGCGATGATCTGCTGATCGCGCACGTAGGCGCCGAAGGAATTTGCCGCAACGTTCAAATTCTCCCGGGTCAACACCGCCAACACGCCCGGCAGCGCGCGCGCCTTGCTCGCGTCGATGCGGCGAATCCGCCCGTGCGGCACCGGGCTGCGTAAAACTTTTGCGTAGGCCATTCCCGGCAAGCGCAGATCGCCGGCATAGACCGCCTTTCCCGCCACCTTCTCGGCGCCATCGATGCGTTGAACGTTAGTGCCAACCACGAACATGATAGTTGTCCTTTCGGCTATTCCGGGGTTCCTGTGAATAGATATTCACCACAGAGACACAGAGTTCGCATGGTTCAACAGGCTCACCATGAACGGAGGAAAGCCGCGCATCCTGAGCTTCGTCGAAGGACGCGCCTCCGCGGTGCAATCTCCGAACCCTGCTTCACACAAAAGCCTGAGCGCACATGGGAGCAATTCCAGCGTTGACAACGATCCGACCGTTCGGTTAAGTGAGTTCATTCGTTGTTGACCACGCTGATTTTAACGTGAAACCATTAAATGGAGTTTCCAAAGGGGGGTGAGCATCCCCTTTGGTCAAGTCCGGGGTCAATACCCCGGACGCGAAGTGGCTTCGTTCATTTAGAATGACATTCATAGCGAGAAAGGAACCAGCCGTGGCTGACCATAGCAAAATGACCGCCGCAGAAGCAAAGCAAAAAGCCGAGGCGATCCGCAAAGTCATTCTCGACACCTACAAACATGAAGTGAAGCCATCGCCCTTCTTCAACGACCTGCGTGCCGGAACGCTGTCGCAAGCGCGCCTTCAAGGTTGGATCAAGAACTGGTACTCCTTCGCCCTCGAAGTGAATACCGGCATGGCGACGGTCTATCACCAGTTCGTCGGCTTCTTTAAGCGCCATCCAGACCTGGAAAACCGCATCGCCCAGAAAATCGGCGAGGAGTTCACCACCCCGGCCATCGGCGGCCACGCCCGCATGTTGCCGATTCTCGGCAATGCGCTCGGCGTCACTACCGAGGAAATGATCGAGTGCGAGCTGATTCCCGAAGCGCGGGGGTTGGTCGACTTCTTCGTCCGCTCGTGGATCGACATCCCACTGGCGGAATGTTTCGCCGTGCACATGGAAGAAGAAATCTTCGGCTTCATCTCCCGTGATTTCCGCCAAAGCCTGCCGAAGTATGGCATCACCAACGAAGACATGAAATATTTTCGCGTGCACGAAGAAGCCGATCTCGACGAAGACCACGGCGGCACCAACCAGGCGATCCTGGAAGTCGCCTTGCAAGAAGGCTAC
>CAYZJE010000341.1:0-2777 GCA_964478485.1 uncultured Syntrophobacter sp.
GGCTGGGCGGGTTGCTGCCCGGTATGACTGTCATCGAAACTCTTCATGGGACGTTGTACGATGAAATCTATGGGGTTCATCAACAGCAAGGTTCTGCCGAAGAATCAACGCCTGCCGGAGTTGGCGGTCGTGGAGGTCGACGCTCTGGTGATGGGCGACCAGGTCCCGCGCGAGGCGATACCGATGGAGGACATGGACCTGGAACTCAGTCCCAGGACGCGCATGCTCGATGTCAATCCGAGCAGCCCCGGCAACGCCTCCACGATCGCAAGATAGCGGTCACAGTAAACTTTCCACACCTTAACTTGCTGGACACGCCGTTATGCTTACCTTTGAATGGGATACGGAAAAGTCTCAAGCAAACGAGCAGGGACATGGGGTCACATTCATTGAGGCGACGGAAGTCTTTGACGATGATCATTCCTCATCTGTTCGAGATCCAGACCATTCTCAAGCGGAAGTACGATATCTGATCTTTGGAGCGACAAAGGGTGGCAAGTATCTGGTGGTGTCTTATACTGAGCGCGGTGACCGAATTCGACTGATTTCGGCAAGACAAATGACACCGCGCGAGCGGAGATCTTATGAGCAATGACAAAGATACCCTCAGGAAAGAGTATTCCGGGGAATTGATCAAGTCGGGTGTCCGTGGCAGGTATTCAAAAAGATACCGTGAGGGCACCAACGTCGTTTTGATCGACCCGGACCTGCACAAGCTATTTCCCGATTCCGAAGCAGTAAATCGTGCTCTGCGTGAGTACGTTACTTCGAAGCGAACGGCAACTTCAGGTAAGTAAGACCGGCCCTGTGGTCCCGGTGGTATGCCACACGGAGCAGGGGAATAATATCCGCATTGTTTCAGCCCGCAGGGCCCACGTTACGTGAGCGCACCGGCTCAACTCCGCGCGGGTGAACGGACGAAGCAATCGCGGTTCAGCGCGCGGCGACAGGATCACCTGGCAATCGGGCGGGCGCTTCAAGAGGGCTTCTGACGCCGCGCCCGCCCTTGTTCAGCACGTGGGTGTAGATCATCGTGGTGGACACGTCCGAATGCCCAAGCAATTCCTGGACAGTGCGGATGTCGTAGCCTCCTTCCAGCAGATGCGTGGCGAACGAATGCCGCAGCGTGTGGCAACTGACGTGCTTGGTGATGCCCGCCGCACGCGCCGCGTCTTTCACTCCTCGAATCAGGTAGTTCTCGTATACATGGTGACGCCGGATGACGCCGGTCCTTGGGTCCACCGAGCGCTTGTAGGAAGGAAAGACAAACTTCCAACCCCATTCGTAGGGCGCTCGAGGGTATTTTCGCGCGAGCGCGTCCGGCAACTCGACATCGCCGTAGCCTTCGGCAAGATCGCGCTCATGTAACGCTTTGACTCGGATGAGATGCGCTTGCAAGGGCTCGATTACGGGGGTCGGCAAAATCGTGACTCGATCCTTTCCGCCTTTCCCATCACGCACGAGGATTTGCCGATAACCGAAATCCACATCCTTGACGCGCAGCGTCAGGCACTCTCGCAACCGGAGCCCCGCGCCGTACAAGAGGCTTGCCATCAACCATTTAGGGCCGCGCAATTGCGCCAGCAATGCCCGTGCCTCGGTGGCAGTTAGCACCGTGGGTCGTCTGATCGGGCTCTTGGCGTGAACAAGCTGGTCCAGCCAGGGCAGCGGTTCACCCAGAACCTCTTTGTAGAGAAACAGCAGCGCCGCCAGGGCCTGGTTCTGCGTTGCGGCAGCCACCTGACGTTGCTGCGCCAGGTGGTTGAGAAACGCGGTAACTTCCACGGCTCCGAGGTCGCGGGGGTGGCGCTTCCCGGAAAAGATAATGAAGCGCTTCATCCAATGGAGATAAGTCTCCTCGGTCCGGCGGCTGTAATGTCTCGTCCGGATTACTTCGCGGACCGAATCGAGGAGCTTGGGTCCTCCCGTCCGGGGAGGCGTGAATCCCGAAATATCGGCGTCGTTCATAAACCCCTCCTGGCCTTCTGCGCTGGATTGCGTAACGTCCTAGTGGGGGGTAACGTATGCAGCAGGGGATGGGTTGACGGGTATGACGCTGGGGATGGGCTGAGGCAGGCGAAAAAGTGTCAACTAATATCTGTCACCTAATTTCTGTCAACCAATTGTAGTTAGACGGCGATCACAGATGACACCGGAGGCTGCGAACGAAGCTGCGGTGATGCAAGCGCTCGATGAATTTATGGACGCCCTGAACTCACGCGATCCGAGTCGGTTGGCCGCCGCTTGCCATTTCCCGCACGTACGGTTCTCTGCCGGTGCAATGAGGATTTGGCGTACCAGCGAGGATTTCTGTCGGGACGGTGATTTGGCCGGCATTCCGTTGGAACGCGAATGGCACGCAAGCTCGTGGGATGCGCGCAGGATCTTGCAAGCATCGAAGGACAAGATCCACGTAGCAGTTACATTTTCAAGGCACACATTGGCGGGAGCGAAAATCTCGACTTATGACTCACTCTATATAGTCACGAAGCAGAACGGACGTTGGGGTGTGCAAATTCGCTCTAGTTTTGCGCCATGATGGAAAGTCAGCAGATACGCTCGCCGTCTAACCACCGGTTCTTGACCGACGCCTACAGGTCGCTGCTACGCGCTCCGCTCGGCGCGGCAAAACCGGAACGTTAGCCAACTCACTCACCTCGAAAGGTTCACATGAAACATCGACTCATTGCCTACTTCGTTGCCCTTGCACCTTTTGCCATCGTCGTTTCCGCTGCACAGCCGACATCGCCTTACGTCGGTCAGGAAACACGCGACAT
>CAYZJE010000342.1:0-1538 GCA_964478485.1 uncultured Syntrophobacter sp.
CCTTTCGCACCGGCTGACCGGGGCAGCAGCGCTGTTTCAACGCGCAAGCGTCGCAATCGTGTTTGCTGGCGCGGTAGAGCCGCATGTTGGCTTTGGTGACGCCGCTGCGCTCGCGCTCGTAGGTGCGATGAAATTGCAGCAAGCGTTTTCCGTTTGGACAGGTAAGGCTGTTGGATGCTGCGTCGTAAGCAAAATCGGACCGGCTAAAGGTCCCGTCTTCGCGATCGCCTTTGTCCCATACAGGTACGTGCGGCTCGATGTTCTTTTCTTTGACCATCCAACCCAACATTTCCGCCGTTCCGTAAGCTGTGTCGCCAATCAAACGCTTCGGCTTCATGCCAAAGCGCTGCTCGACGCGATCGATCATCGTCTTCGTTGCGTTGACTTCAGCCGTGCGCAGCGCCGGTGTCGCCACAACGTCCATGATGACGGCGTGCTTCACGTCGATCAGATAATTTGTGCACCAGCCAAAAAAGGCCGGTCTGCCAACGGCTGCGGTCAAACGCGAAGCCGGATCAGAGAGCGAAATCTCTTTCGGCGGCGCAGCTTCGCGATCCAGGCCTTTGAGATACTCGGACACCGCGCGGCTGGGGCCGCTTCCGCCGCTGCCCGCGCCGCCAGTCCAATCGTGGTCGTCGCCGCCGTCGATATGATTTTGCCGGTTGGCGTCGGCGCGAATGATGCTTGCGTCAGTGGCGAAGCCTTCGCCGCCGACCAGCCCTTTATCCATGCAGGTCTTGACCGTGCTCTCGAACACCTTGCGCAGAATGTCAGCGTCGCGGAAGCGGCCGTGGCGGTTCTTCGAGAAAGTGGAGTGATCAGGGATCGTATCTTCGAGACCCAATCGGCAAAACCAGCGGTACGCCAAATTGAGGCGCACCTCTTCACACAGACGCCGCTCGGAGCGGATGGCGTAGCAATAGCCGATCAGCAACATCCGGATCATCAATTCTGGATCAATCGAAGGCCTGCCGAGGTGGCTGTAATGCGGCGCGAGCTGAGCACGCAGGCTCGAGAGGTCGAGCACCGCATCGATCTTGCGCAGCAAATGATCGGCCGGAACCTGCTCATCGAGATTGAATTGGTAGAAAAGCTGATCCTGCGATCCCGTCTTCTCTCCCATCATCGCCGCCTCCATCAGTGTCGTCACTGCACAGATGGAATCACGCTTCGCGCTTCAAATCACCTTTTCGACGCGGACTTTTTCAACAAAATTCGCCGAAATCTGTCACTGGGCTCGCCTCACGCCCGCGCGGAGAGGCCGCCATATTTTACGGATGCACGGGGGCTGCCTGCCGATCGCTAATGCCCCGGCGGTGGGGCCCCCTCGTGCACGAAATCCATGTTCACATTAAAGCTCGGGCCGAGCACGCTCGGCGACGGCGCGCTTTGGCGAAGGTGCAGCCCTTCGCCGTCGCAGAAGAAGTCGTGCCCGATCGATTGCGCGCCGGCGCGGCGGTTCTCCACTCGGACTCCGCTCGGCGAGTGCATCTCATTGTAGAGGTTAAGCAGGTTGTCGCCTGGCGTGAGGATCGTCA
>CAYZJE010000343.1:0-9759 GCA_964478485.1 uncultured Syntrophobacter sp.
TACAAAACCATCGAGGATATTCGCAAGGCCGCCGTGCCGCCCAAATGCGGTGCGGAAGGCACGGCTTCGTCGGCCTACTACCTGCCAAAACTCTTAGAAGAAACCATCGGGGCAAAATTCAACGTCATCACCGGTTACAACTCCGGCACCGATGTCGACCTCGCGGTGGAGCGTGGCGAAGTCCAATGCCGCGCCTTCACCATCGCCGCCTTCTTTGCCCGCGAGCCGTTCCATACCTGGCGCAAAAAGGGCTTTGTCCGCGTGATCGTTCAAACCGGCAAAAAACGGGATGAAAAGCTGCCCGAGGTGCCAACGCTCGCCGAACTCATGGACCAACATAAAACTGCCGACTCGGCCCGCCGCCTGGCTTCGGTCATCTTAGCTGCCAACGAGATCGGCCGACCGATCATCGGAACTCCTGGCATTCCGGCCGACCGCGTGAAGATTCTGCGCGAGGCGTTCATGAAAACGGTCAACGATCCGGAGCTTTTGGACGATGCCAAAAAGAAAAAATTAGAATTGGACCCGGTTTCCGGCGAAGAACTGGAGACTCTGGGAAAAGAGATTGTCGCCCAACCGCCGGACGTCATTGAACGCATGAAAAAACTATTGGGAACGTAGAAGCCCCAAACTGAACGATCAAAGGAGTATCAACATGACGAGATTAGTATTCGCCCTATCAGTCCTATCGGTCCTATTTTTCCACGCTGACCTTAACGCACAGACGCCATTTTACCAAGGCAAGACGATCACGATCATAGCGGCCGCCAAGCCGGGCGACGTCTATGACCTTTACCCGCGTCTGGTGGCGGATTTCATGTCCAAGCACATTCCGGGAAGCCCGAACATCATCATTCAAAACGTCGCCGGCGCGGCCGGGTTGATCGGCACCAATCAGGTTTACAATATCGCCAAACCTGACGGTCTAACCCTCGGCGCGATTTATCCCGCGCTCTACTTCGAGCAGCTCGCCAAACGCCCCGAAGCCAAATTCGACTGGACCAAGTTCATCTGGATCGGCAGCACGGTGAGCTCCAACAGTCACATGTATATGCGCGCCGATGCCCCGTATAAGACAATCGATGACGTCCGTAGCGCAACGACTCCGCCGAAGTGCGGTGCGACGGGCGTGACTTCTTCCGCTTACTATATGCCGAAACTCTTGGAAGACGCGATCGGCACGAAGTTCGAAATTGTCTCAGGTTATGTCGCCGGGTCGGATATTGATTTGGCTGTCGAGCGCGGCGAAGTGCAGTGCCGGGCCTTTACGATCAACGCCTACTTCGCCCGCGAACCATTTATCACCTGGCGCAAGAATAATTTCGTCCGCGTGCTCTATCAGACCGGCAGCAAGCGCGATGCACGGCTCAAAGACGTGCCGCTGTTCAATGAATTGATGGACAAGTACAAGACGGCTGAAAACGTCCGGCGACTAACCAAAGTTGTGCTGGCCGCTGATGAATTCGGCCGGCCGATCGTCTTTCCTCCAGGAGTTCCCGCCGACCGGGTGAAGATCATTCGCGATGCTTTCAACAAGACCATCAGTGACCCGGCTTTTTTGGCGGAGGCGGAGAAGCGCAGACTCGACATCGATCCGGCAACCGGCGAAGAGCTCGAGTCTTTGGCCAAAGAAGTCATGACCGCGACGCCGGACATCATCGAGAAGGTAAAGAAACTGATCGGCATGTAACGCCGTACAGCCGCAGACGAACATGCTTCGCAGATTTTTATTGGTCCTATTCGTCCTATCGGTCCTATTTTTTCACGCTCAGCTTCCTGCCCAGACGCCCTTCTACCAAGGCAAAACGATCCGCGTCGTCATCGGCTCCTCCACCGGCGGCGGCTACGATCTGTGGGCGCGCGTCTTAGCGCGCTACTACGGCAAGTACATTGCCGGTAACCCGACGATCCTGGTGCAAAACATGCCTGGCGCCGCCTCCATCGTCGCGACCAATTATCTCTACACCGTCGCCAAGCCAGACGGTCTTACCCTCGGCGCGTTATTGCCGGCGATCTATTTCGACCAATTGGTCGGGCGCCCGGAGGTGAAGTTCGATTTCGCCAAAATTCCATGGATCGGCTCGCCGGAACAAAACACGATGCTGCACTACATGCGCGCCGATTCGCCGTACAAGTCGATCGAAGAGATCCGCAACGCCAAGGAGCCGCCGCGCTGCGGCAGCTCGGGCACCGGCACCACGGGATTTTACATTCCGCGTCTGCTCGACGAAGTGTTGGGCACCAAACACACCATCGTCAGCGGTTACCCCGGCGGCTCGGAGATCGACCTCGCGGTCGAACGCGGCGAAGTCCACTGCTGGTCGCCGCTGATCGCGACTTACTTCGGCCGCGAGCCCTACATCAGCTGGCAGAAGAAGGGCTTCGTTCGAGTGATCGCGCAGTTCGGCGCCAAGCGCGATTCTCGTCTAGGCGACGCGCCGACCATCTATGAGCTGATGGACCAACATAAAACTTCTGAAGCCGGCAAGCGTCTCACGCGGGTGATTTTAGTCGCCGCCACCCTCGGCAGGCCGATTGCCGCTACGCCGGGCATTCCACCAGACCGGCTCAAGCTGTTGCGCGAAGCCTATCTGAAAACCTTGAAAGATCCCGAGCTCATCGCCGAAACCAAGCGGCAGCGTTGGGACATCGATCCACTCAGCGGCGAGGAAATGGAACAGCTTTCCAAAGAAGTGATGAGCCAACCGAAAGACGTGATCGAAAGAATGAAATGGGTGTTGGGGAACTGAAGAAAAGAATGGAGTGATGGAGTATTGGAGTGATGGAATGATGGAGTGCAACCGGAAAGGAGTGCTGGAGTAATGGAGCGTTGGAATGATGGGCCGGACAATCTTTCCCCAGTACTCCATTACTCCAATACTCCATCACTCCATTCCCCGCCGGAGCGATAATGCTAAACCGCTTGCTAATCCTTAGCTGTATTCTGTGCTTGCCATTTCACAAGCCGCTTTTTGCCCAGACGCCCTTCTACCAAGGCAAAACCATCAACCTCGTCGTCGCGTCCGCCGCCAGCGGCGGCTACGATCTTTGGGCGCGCCTCATGGCGCGCCATATCGGCAGACATATACCTGGCAATCCGTCGGTCGTTGTGCAAAACATGCCCGGGGGCGGCAACATCATTGGCGCCAACTATGTTTACGCCGTCGCCAAACCTGACGGCCTCACGCTCGGCGCGGTCAATCCCGCACTTTACTTCGATCAATTGGTTGGGCGATCCGAGGTAAAATACGATTGGGCGAAATTCAATTGGATCGGCTCGCCGGAAAAAAACGATATCGTCTACTACATCCGCGCCGACCAGCCGTTCAAATCGGTCGAAGACTTGCGCAACGCCAAGGAGCCGGCCAAATGCGGCAGCACCGGCACCGGCTCCACCGGCCACTACATTCCGCGCCTGCTCGAAGAAACTCTCGGCATCAAGACCCACATCGTCAGCGGCTATCCCGGCGCCGCCGATATCGAGCTGGCCATCGAGCGTGGCGAAGTATTCTGCTGGTCGCCGCTGCTCGCCACCTACTTTGGCCGCGAGCCTTACCGGCGCTGGCATAAGGCAGGTTACGTGCGCGTCATGCTGCAAACCGGCGCCAAGAGCGATCAGCGCTTGAAAGACGTGCCCACGCTGGGTGATTTGATGCAGCAGTACAAGACCGCCGAATCTGGCCGCCGTCTCGCCAACGTGATTTTAACCGCGGCCACTCTCGGCCGGCCCATGGGCGCGGCGCCCGGCACTCCAGCGGACAGAGTGAAAATTTTGCGCGACGCCTACGCCAAAGCGATCACCGATCCCGAACTGCTCGCCGAAGCAACCAAACAAGGCTGGGACGTCGATCCCACCAAAGGCGAAGAGCTGCAAGTTTTGTCGAAAGAAGTCATGACCCAGCCCAAAGAAATCATTGAACGCATGAAGTGGGTGTTGGGACGAGAGTAAGAATTGGAGTGAAGGAGTGTTGGAGTGATGGAATCCGAAAATCGAAAATGGGCGGGGCGTCTTGCACTCCTCGTCTTGCTCTTGGGGAGTGTGGGAGTGGGCGAAGCTGAGCAGAATAGATCGGCGGATAATAAGCCCGACTCGCTCCAAGCCCGAGCCGAAGAACTGGTCCGAAAGAAACTTGACGTCATGATCGCGGCGTCGACGGCTGAAGCTTTAGCACTCAAGAAAGCGACGAGCACGATCCCCATCGTTTTTATCATCTCGAGCGACCCGGTAGCGGACGGATTGGTTGCAAGCATGGCGCGGCCCGGCGGAAATGCCACGGGGGTCACCACCAATGTGACGGAGTTGGCTGGCAAGCGGCTGGCGTTGCTCAAGGAATTCATTCCCAAGCTTACTCGCGTTGCGGTGCTGTGGAACCCGCAGGATCCAACCTCGGGGCAGAATTGGCGAGAAAGCCGACTGTCGGCACAGGAGCTGGGATTGCAGCTTCATTCCATGGAAGTGAGCAGCCCGGACGGTCTCGAGAACGCCTTCAAAGAAGCCGTCAAGGCCGGTAGCGCGGCTGTCGCGGTGGTGCCAAGCCCACTGGTCAGTGCGTATCCAAGACTCATCGCGGACATGGCGAGACGATATCGGCTGCCGTCGATTTCTGATCGGCGCGAATTTGTCGCCAACGGCGGCTTAATTTCCTACGGACCGGACCAAACCGAACCCTACAGGCGCGTCGCGGTGATGGTCGAAAAGATTCTTAAAGGCGCCAAGCCCGCCGAGATGCCGGTCGAACAGCCGACCAAGTTTGAGCTGGTGCTCAACCTCACGGCGGCCAAGCAGATCAAACTGACGATCCCGCCCGCCCTGTTGTCGCGGGCGGAGAAGTTGGATAAGTGAAAAGAAGGCAATAGGCATTCGGCAATAGGCAACAGTAGGAGAAGAAAATCAACCGAACAAGTTTGGATCGGCCCATTGTCGGGCACTGAGCCTTACAGCCAAAGATCGGCGAGCTGGATGGCGAGACCAGGGAAAAGCGAAGGGGTAAACAGCTCAGTGTTTTGAGCTTTGACGACGAGCTTATATTGGTCTCCGGCTAGCTCATAGTCTTCGAGGGTCAGTTGCTCCGGATCTATGAGCCAGTAGTGAGGCACCGCGTACTTTGCATAAAGTTGCGCTTTGGTTTCGCGGTCTATACTTTGAGTTGATGGTGAGAGAATCTCGACAGCGAGAGTCGGCGCCCCTTCGATGGCCCGCTCTGTAACAATGCCGCGGCGATCGTTGCCGATGAAAATGAGATCGGGTTGGACGACGGTTGTGGGAGCGAGAATCACGTCGGTAGGTGCCGCGTAGATATCGCCAAGCTGGTTGGCCACGATATGGTTGGCGAGCATCCGGTGAAGGTGGCTGGAAATACTTTGATGTTTTGTCCGGGGCGCCGGCGTCACGGAAAGTTCTCCATCGAGGATCTCGTAACGGTTACGGTCGTTGGGCAATTCGCAATAGTTGTCGTAGGTCAGAACGATCTTGCCTTGCGGAATGCTTTGAGTGGAAGTAGACGACATAGTATCGTTTCACACTGTCTTTGAGTTTTTCACTTAGCAGGTTGTAGCAACTCGATCTTGTTGTCAAGCGCGAGCGACTGACCTTGAATTTAATGTTTGATCACTATCGGGAGAAAAACATGTTCAAGAAACGTTTCAGCGAACTGCCCTGCGTGTTCGACAGTCTAAAATCCAACACCTCTCCCGATCTTTGCCGAAGTATGAAAAATTCAAAATGGACCCAGTTTGTCGCCATTGCTGTCGCACTCGCGCTGTGCGGGTCGGTGGCCGATGCGCAGCAGCTGGCGAAGATTTTTAAAATCGGCTGGTTGGTAAATCCTGGTCCAGGCTCCGGGCGCGAGTTATTCAGGCGAGAGTTCCGCGAGCTCGGCTATGTTGAAGGCAAGAACATTGCTATCGAGTATCGATCCGCGGAGGGTAAACTCGATCGGCTCCCGGCCCTGGCGGATGAGCTGGTTCGTCTCAAAGTTGACGTGCTGATCACGTCATCGACGAGTGGTGCCCTGGCTCTCAAGAACGCTACCAAAACGATTCCAATCGTTTTTTTGGGTGTGACTGATCCTGTTGCGGCGGGACTGATAGACAGTCTAGCGCGGCCCGGGGGAAACATCACGGGACTCACCAACATTGGAGGGGTGT
Source organism: uncultured Syntrophobacter sp. (assembly GCA_964478485.1). Taxonomy (GTDB): domain Bacteria; phylum Desulfobacterota; class Binatia; order UBA9968; family UBA9968; genus DP-20. The sequence continues at coordinate 6,148 of CAYZJE010000343.1, forward strand.
TGGCCGGCAAACGACTGGAGTTGTTGAAAGAAACGGTTCCCAAGCTCTCCCGCGTTGCAGTGCTGTGGAATCCACAGGATCCAGGCTCTGTCCAACAATGGAAAGAAAGCCTATACCCGGCACGGGAACTGGGTCTGCAACTTCATTCGATGGAGATCAGCAGCGCCGATAAATTCGAGAGCGCGTTCAAAGGAGCGATTAAGGCGCGTAGCGCCGCTCTCGCCGTGACCCAGAGTTCGCTGGCAGCTTCAAATCAAAAACCGATCGTCGACATCGCAGCAAAAAATCGACTTCCGGCGATATATCCTCGGGAAGATTTTGTCGAGAGCGGCGGCTTGATGTCCTATGGGGCTGATCGGATTGAACCCTACAAGCGCGCCGCGTGGATGGTCGACAAGATTTTAAAAGGAACAAAGCCAGCCGAAATTCCGGTCGAGCAACCGATGAGATTTGAGCTGCTGATTAACTTCAAGACCGCCAAGGCTCTCGGCCTGACGATCCCGCCGATCGTGCTCATGCGGGCGACGAAGGTGGTGAAGTGATTAGAAGGCAATAGGCATTGGGCAATAGGCAACAGTAAGAATTTTTGATTGCACTCGGGATCGACTTCGCGATACTCATAACCCACGCTACCGGCCATTTCCACGGTAGGCGAATTGAGTAACCCGTGCTACACTCAGCACGCGAATTTGAAAAACGAGGTGAGCTATGGGCGTCAGGACATTCGAAGGCATCGTTGAGCAGGGGCAAATTCGTTTCCCGGCGACGGTGCAGTTACCAGAGAGAGCAAAGGTCTATGTGGTCATCCCGGATATTGAGGTCCAAACAGTGCCCTTCATTGGCAGCCCCCGACTTGTGCATCCTGAGCAGGCGGCGGACTTTGTAAAAGAAGTGATTGAGGAAACGCCAGATGCCGGCGTATGACGATCAATTCTTCAATCCGCCCGCGCCGCTTGCCAGAGTAACTCTGCGCGCTTCCGGTGACGTGGGCGCAGTGACTGATGTGCCGATGTTGATCGATTCGGGCGCCGATGTAACGTTAGTTCCCCAACAATCGATTGCTCAGCTTGGCGTAACCGTAGATCCAGACGCAACTTATGAGGTCAAGAGTTTTGACGGTAGGAAGAGCATTGCCCACGTTGCAAGTCTCGAGCTGATTTTTCTCAGACGAGTTTTCCGCGGGCGGTTCCTTATCGGCAATCAGGAGTGCGGCGTTGTGGGACGCGACGTCCTCAATCATGTCGCCGTGTTGCTAGACGGCCCGCAGCTGGCTTGGGACGAACAAAAATTCGCAGGCAAATAAAAAATTCGTCTACCTGGCCCGCTGTTTCTCAAGCTGTCTCCATGCCGCCACAACAAGCCCGCCCGAAATGTTAGCGCGAGCGACTGACCTTTGAATTTAATGCTCGATCACTCATGGGAGTATAACATGTTCAAAACACTGACCGGAGAGTTTGCCGTCCTGTCCGTTAATCGGCAATCTAAAATCCAAAAGCGGCCCCGCGGACTAAAATTGGTGGTGCATCTCGCCCTCGTGGTCACACTCACGATGTGTGGGGCAGTGGCCCAGGCGCAGCAGCAGACGAAGGTGTTTAAGATTGGCTGGCTCACATCCGATTCTGGTCGATCAAACGTAGAGTTTATCCTTAAGGCGCTCCGTACGCTTGGCTATCTTGAAGGAAAAAACAGCGCTTTCGAGTATCGATCCGCGGACGGCAAGCTTGACCGCCTCCCGGCCCTGGCTGATGAGCTGGTGCGTCTCAAGGTTGACGTAATAGTCGCGATAGGGGCGGTCAATGCCCTGGCCGCCAAGAACGCTACCAAGACGATTCCAATCGTTTTTACCAGTGGGGGTGATCCGGTTACGGTTGGGCTGGTTGATAGCCTCGCGCATCCTGGCGGGAACCTCACGGGGTTCAGCGCCATCGCCTCGGAGTTGGCCGGCAAACGGCTGGAGTTGCTCAAGGATACCGTTCAAAAACTCTCCCGCGTCGCAGTGCTGTGGAACCCACGGAATCCAAGCGGTGCGGAAGAATGGAAAGAAAGTCTTCACCCGGCACGAGCACTGGGTCTGCAGCTTCATTCCATGGAAGTAAGCAGCGCCGATAAATTCGAGAGCGCGTTCAAGGAGGCGATCAAGGCGCGTAGCGCCGCTCTGTACGTGACGGGGAGCACAATTAACACTTCTAACCTAAAACGGATCGCGGACCTGGCGATAAAACATCGACTGCCGGCGATATCCCGTAGGGGAGAATTTGTCGCTAGCGGCGGCTTGATGTCCTACGGACCGGACGCGGCCGAGGGCCCCAAGCGCGTCGCTTACCTCATCGACAGAATCCTCAAGGGAACCAAGCCCGCCGAACTGCCGGTCGAGCGACCGATGGGGTTCGAATTCGTCATCAATCTCAAAACCGCCCAGGTGCTAAACCTGACGATCCCGCCGATCGTGCTCATGCGGGCGACGAAGGTGTACAAGTGATAAGAAGGCAATAGGCATTGGGCAATAGGCAACAGTAAGATTTTTTGATTGCACTCATGAGCGACTTCGCGATATTCATTTCCCGCGCCATCGACTCTAGCAGGTTGCTGAAAAAAGGTTCGGAATGCTTCGAGTGCCTCATGCTTCGACAAGCTCAACAGAACGGAAGATCATCAACGAAAGCAATTCCCCGCCGTTCGTCCTGAGCCGCGTCGAAGGACTCCGACAGGGTTTTTCAGCAACCTGCTCGATAGAATGAGGTGATGCATGACGGGTGGAATAAGAAATCTGTTTAAAAGTTCAAAGCTTCAAGCGTTCAAGGGATTCTCGTTCGTATTCTCCCTTCTGACACTTGAACTCTTGCACCCCTTGAACCTTGAACGGGCGTCTGCCCAGACGCCCTTCTATCAGAGCAAAACCATTCGGATCATTGTCGGCAATCTCCCCGGCGACACTCACGATCTGTTTGCGCGCGCGTACTCGCGCCATATGGGCAAACATATTCCCGGCAATCCGGCGATCATCGTACAGAATATGCCGGGCGCGGGCGGCATGATCGCGGCTAATCACGTCTACAATTTGGCGAAACCCGACGGCTTGACCCTCGGCTCCCCTTCTCCGGCGCTTTACTACGCCCAGCTCGTCGGTAGCAAAGAAGCCAAGTTCGATTGGCCCAAGTTTAACTTTATCGGCGCACCGGAGCGCAATGGCCATTTGTTATTCATGCGCGCCGATTCACCGTACAAAACGCTCGATGACATCCGCAAGGCCAAGGAGCCGCCCCGCTGCGCCGCCACCGGAGTAGGCACGAGCGGTCACGACGTGCCGAAGCTTTTTGACGAAATGATCGGGCTAAAATTTAATCTGATCACCGGCTATCCCGGCGGCGCCGAGATGGACCTGGCGATCGAACGTAGCGAGGCGCAATGCCGCGCCATCACCATCGCGGCGTTTTTCGCCCGCGAGCCATTTCAAACCTGGTATCGCACCGGAGTGGTGCGCATCATGCTGCAAACCTCCCGGCAGCGAAATCCCAAGATTCCCGACGTGCCGACCTTGTTCGAACTGATGGAGCAGTATAAAACACCGGAGGTGAAGCGGCGTCAGACGCTGGTTTACTTGGGCGTCGGCGG
>CAYZJE010000344.1:0-4851 GCA_964478485.1 uncultured Syntrophobacter sp.
CGGCACGATCGAAGGCGGCGTGGCAATTCTTAACGGCAAGATCGCCGCCGTTGGCAGCGATGCGTTTCTGCCGGCCGCCGATCGCGAAATCGATCTCTCCGGCAAATATCTGCTCCCGGGTGTCATCGATCCTGAGTGTCATTTAGGCGGCCATCGCCCGCTCGCCGATGATTTCTATTCCGAAACGAGAGCGGCCGCGGCGTCCGGCGTGACAACCTGGGGAATGCAGTTGGTCAGCTTGGCGATTACCGGCGGCGCTGAAAAGGTCAAGGGACCGGCAGACATTCCGTCATTTACTCGCGCGATGCCGCTCTACTATGAGGCGGCGCGCGGCGCGGCAATAGATTTTTTTCTGACGCCGATCCTCGGCACCGACGAGCACGTGGCCGAGATCCCTTACCTGGCCAGAGAACACGGCATCAGCTCCTTCAAATTGCACCTGCAGATGCAAGGGCCGTGGAAAACTTCGTGGCCGGCATACTCGTTTGACGACGGCAGCATTTACAACGTCTTCGATGCCGTCGCCAAGCTCGGCCCGCCGGCCATCGCGCTGCTGCACTGTGAGAATTGGGAAATCGCGCGCGTCCTCCAAGAGCGTCTGATGGCTGCCGGCCGCACCGACATGGGCGCGTGGGACGATCGTTCGCCGGCCTTCACCGAAGCCGGACACGCCAGAACCTATCTTTACTACGCCCGGATCGCGGGCTGTCCGATTTACATCGTTCATGTGACCACCAAGGAAACGATCGCGGAAATTGAAAAGGCCAAGGCCGAGGGCGTGACCGTCTACAGCGAGATCGGCACGCACTATCTCGTGTTGCACAAGGACGCGTGGAAGATCAACGTGCCGCTGCGCGATCGTTCGACGCACGAGACGCTTTGGCGCGCGCTCGCTTCGGGCGCTATCGATTGCATCGGCAGCGATCACGTCGCGCACACCCGAACCCGTGAATCGATGCAAACCGGCAATGTCTGGACGACCATCAGCGGCTTTCCGTCACGCATCGAGGGGATGTTACCGATGATGCTGAGCGAGGGAGTGAACCAAGGCCGCATCTCGATGGAACGGCTGGCGCGGGTCGCCAGCGAAAATCCGGCACGGATCTTCGGACTTTACCCGAAGAAAGGCGCGATCGTCCCCGGCGCCGACGCCGACTTGGTCGTCGTCGACTTGAAACGGCGCGCGAAAATCACCAAAGAGCTTCTCCACACGATCACACCTTGGTCGATTTACGAAGGACGGGAAGTCACCGGCTGGCCGGTAATGACAGTGGTCCGCGGCAACGTGGTTATGGAATGGCCTGAGAACGAACCGCGCGCAAAGGTTACCGGCGCTTGCGTCGGACAATATATCAAGCGCCAGGTTCCGCTTCGCTCTTAAAGGAGAGACCCATGGCACGCATCCGTCATATCGCGATACTCACCGAAGACGTGGAAAAGCTGGTGAAGTTTTATACCGAGGGATTTGGCTTGAAGGTCGTGCACGGTGTTGGCACGGCGACTTATCTGACGGACGGCCATATTAACTTAGCGATCATTCCCATCGGACCGGAGCGGGAAATCGAAGGGCCGCAATTGCAGACGGGAATAAATCACTTCGGCTTCGAAGTCGAAGACGTCGCGGAGGTCCGTGAAGCGTGCAAAAATCTCAGCGCCGCCACCGGCGTCAACAAACGCCCGCCCAACCGCGAAGCCGAATACCGCGTCCTCGACCCCGACGGCAACCCGATCGATCTATCCCAACATGGCTGGCCGCGTTGACGGACGAAAGATTTTCCGCGCCAATGAGTTTCCCGTGAGCGCAACCCTGCTCCGCGTTGTCCTTATCGCCTTGGGGTTCTTAGTCGTTCTCAGTCTTTGGGGTTTTTATGCGTCGATTCGCCCGCCGAAGATTATTTCCTCGCTCACCCCGCGCGACTTAAAAATGAATTATGAGGACGTGTCGTTCAGAACCGCAGACGGTCTCACACTGCGCGGCTGGCATATCCCATCCGCTAAGACGTCCGACAAGACCTTAATCTTGCTTCATGGCTATCCTGCGGATAAGGGAAACATCTTGCCAGCGTTGGCGTTTCTGCATGGAGATTTCAACCTCCTGTTGTTCGATTTCCGCTATCTGGGTCAAAGCGAGGGGAGCTATTCCACGGCCGGCGCCAAAGAGGTCAAGGATCTCCTAGCCGCCGCGCAGTTTCTCAAAACGAGAGGGGTCAAAGAAGTGGGCGTGTGGGGATTTTCCATGGGCGGCGCCGTGGCTTTGATGGCCATCGAGAAAGCTCCCGAGATCAAAGCGGTCATTGCCGAATCGAGTTACGCCAGCCTCGCGCACATGGCTTTGGAGCTCTTCAGAATTCCCCTGCTTAACTATCCCGCCGCCTATCTTGTCGGTTTGTGGGCCAAACTTTTTATTGGCGTCGACCTAAGAGATGTCTCACCGGTAGAACGAGTGCGTCACACTTCGGTTCCGATTCTCATAATCCATTCGTCGGCGGATGCCGTGATTCCGTTTTCCCACGCGCGGTCGTTGCAACAAGCGCTGAAAAACAATCCCCGCGCCGAATTTTGGTTCCACGAGGGATCTGCCCATGGGCAGCTAGCTGCCGATTACCAGAGCCGGGTTAGAAATTTCTTTCACAAAAACTTGTAAGCGCGCCGCGCGCCGACTCTCCTCCCTATAACAATCCGCCAACGACTACGCCTTCGTCTGTGCAAACATCCGCGAGAAAACTTTCCTCGCGTTGCCTTCGGTGATGTTGTAGCGCTCTGCGGCGGTGAGCCAGTCGATGGATTGGAAGATCGGCACCAGGTCTTCGAAGTTGCGGCCGGTCTTGGGATCGATGGCGTTGACCGCGCCGAACATTTCGGTGGCGAACAAAATCTTATCCGCGCCGACGCGCTTGATCAAAAGCTCCATCGATTCTTTGTCATAGATCGCCATGTCCCAGTAGACCCGGCGCGCGGATTCTTCGAACGGCTCCAGTCCTTCCTTGACGTGCAGGCCGCGCTGGCGGTTCCACTGATACGGGATCGCGCCGCCGCCGTGCGGGATGATGATCTTTAATTTTGGAAAATCCTTGAACAATTGTGATTTGAGGATTTCCACCGCGGCGGAATTATGATGCGCGATGTAGTAGGCATTGGTCAGATGCATCGCCGGGTTGAGCGACGCGCTTGCGTGCACCGTACAAGGCACGTCGAGCTCGACCATTTTCTCCCACAGCGGATACCACCACTCGCTGCCCATTGAAGGCGTCAGCGGCTCGCGTCCGCCGGCGACGTCGGGATTGACGTTGCAGCCAACGAAGCCGAGATCTTTCACGCAGCGATCGAGTTCGTCGACCCATTCCTTGGGTGCGACCCCCGGCGATTGCGGCAGCTGGCAAACCGGCGAAATCCTATCGGGAAAGAGCTTGGCGACTCGCGCGATCAGATCATTGCACGCTTCGGTCCAGTAGCGGCTCACCAGTGGGGAGCCGAAATGGTGCCCCATCGCCCCGGCCTGGGGCGAAAACAACAGCCGGTCGATACCGCAATCCGCCATGCGTTTGAGTTGGCCCGCCATCGAGCGCGCTAGCTCCTCGTCGCTGATCTGCAACTTGGCGCGTAACGGCTTGGCGAGGTTGGTGATCTGCTGGCCGCGGTAGGCCTGCAACTGCGCCGGCGCAGTGGTGAAATGCGTGTGTGCATCGATAATCATAGGAGACCTCCTAAAAGTTCAAATCGTTCAAGCCGTTCAACCGCTGCGCTCCGTTCAAAACGTTGCGGAGCGGGACGGCGCTGACGGATCGGGTCCTTCCTCGTGAACTTTAAGATACAAGACTTCAATCGCACGGATTGTCAGCTTCGACCCGCTTTGCTATACCAATCTTTCACAGAGAGATCAAAACTTCGCTGTCAGGCCATTCCGGTGTTTAACGTTTTGAACGGCTTGAACCTTTTGAACGACTTGAACGACTTTAAGGAGTTAACATTATGTCAGACATACCTCGGCTCAACGGCGTAATCAAAGCCTTGGAACAAGGCCAAACCGCTTTCGTCGCGTTCACTCCCGTCGATATTGAGAACGCCGTTGCGATGGCGAGCACCAAGCTGGACGGCGTCGCTTTCGAAATGGAGCATGCACCGCTCGATTTTCCCGGCCTGCGTAACGCCCTGCAGTTCATGCTCGACCGAGGACAGATCGTCGAGCGCGCCACCCTCGCGCCAGCAGTGACGCCGATGGTGCGCATTCCGCCCAATGGTATTGAAATGAACAGTTGGATCGCCAAGCAGGTGCTCGACATCGGCGTGTTCGGCATCATATTCCCCCACGTCAGCTCGGTGGAAGAGGCAGCGAATGCCGTCAGCGCGTGCCGCTATCCGCGTCTCGCCAGCGCGCCGCGATACAATCCGCCAGGTATTCGCGGCGATGCGCCGGCCCGTGCCGCGCGCTATTGGGGCATCACGCAGCAGGAATATTACAAACGCGCCGATGTCTGGCCGCTCGCTCCGGACGGCGAAGTTCTGGTGATCATCCAGTGCGAAGAGACCCGCGCCATCGACAATCTGCCGAGAATTCTTAAAGAAGTGCCCGGCATCGGCGTGGTCTTGATCGGCGAAGGTGACTTGAGCCAGGAACTCGGCCATCCGCGCGATTACGACCATCCGGTGGTCGCCGATGCGATCAACAACATTCTGCGAATCTGCAAGGAGCATAACGTGCCCTGCGGCCACCCGCATCCCGACGCGAAAAACATCGAGCGCCTGGTCGCCAGCGGCTTTCGCTTCCTGATGCCCTCGTCGCCGCGCTCATTCGGCGTGCTCGATCAAGGACGCAAGCTAAGCGGGAGAAACTAGCAGTCGAAGCGGGCAAAC